>JAOBWM010000036.1 GCA_025463365.1 Acidimicrobiales bacterium | reverse complement strand
TTCATGGGGATCGCCGCGCTGCTCGTCGGCTACGGCATCGTCTCGCTGTTCGGGAGTCCGTTCGAGCACCAGCGCACGGTGGTCGCGGAGCTGCCGGATGCGGGCGGGCTCCGGCCCGGGTTCTCGGCCAGCCACGACGGGGTCGTGGTCGGAACCGTGTCGAACGTCCAACTCCGCAAGGGGCGCGTGCGCGTGACGGTCAAGCTCGACCACGGGACGACCGTCCCCCGTGGCGTCCAGGCCCAGATCATCCGGGCCAGCGCGGTGGGAGAGCAGCGGCTCGACCTGGTGAGCGTGCCCGGCGGGTCCCAGGAGCCGCTGCCCGACGGGGCCCGTGTCCCCCTCGCCGCCCACCCGGTCCCACCGGACGTCGCCGACGTGCTCGCAACCGTCACGGGGTTCGTCGACGCCCTCCCGGCGGACAAGCTCAACACCCTCGTCCACGAAGCCGCCATCGGCGTGAAGGGGCGCGCCGACGACCTGAAGTCGATCACTCGCAACCTGAGCACGATCAGCGACGACGTCGTCGAGACCGACGCGGACCTGCGCCGGCTCCTGGCCGAGGGGCCACCCGTCCTGGACCGGTTCACGACGATGTCGCCCGCGGTGCACCGGGCCCTGGCCGACACCGCTGACCTGACCAAGATCCTGGCCGATCGGCGCAGCGACATCGTCGCCCTCCTTGGCGACGGCGCGGATCTCTCCGAGGTGGCAGACCGGGTCCTCCTCGACAACCGGACCAACCTCACGTGCCTGTTCGGCGACGTCCGCGACGTGAGCGACGCCATGCAAGGCCGGCCGCTCGCCGACCTCGACCGAGCCCTGGCGATCAACCAGGACTTCTTCGGGCTCATCGACCGCCTTGCCGTCCGGGGACACGCCAACGACGTCGGCTACGGCGGCGGCGCGCGTGACGACCAGCTGTGGCTGCGGACCCGGCTCCTCGTCCCGCCCCAGACGCCGGCCGCCAGCTCGTACTCGCCGCCGCGGCAGCCTCGCGCGGTCAAGACCGGCGCGGCCTGCCGCAACGGTTACGGCGACGGGGTCGGCGCCACGCCGGTGCCGACGAGGGACCTCGGGGCCAAGCCCGGCGGTGGGGCCGGTGGGACGTCACCGGCCTCCGGGGCCACGGCGCCTCCCGGCCTCGACGCGCTGGGCGAGGCCGTTCCTGCTCGGCAGGCATCGAAGCCGGCGGCGTCGAACCGTGACCTCGTTCCTCTCCTCATCCTCGGGATCGGGGTGGTGGTCGCTGCCTTGACGACCTTCCCGACCGCACGCACCCGCCGGAGGCCCCGTTGAGCACCGAAGTGAACACCGATCGCCCGACGACCACCGCCGTGCCTGCGACGCCGAGGCCCGTGCGCCGCCGGACAGGCACCGGCTCGAGCCCTGGCGCGGCGCGGGCTGCCGCGCAGGCCACGACATCGGCGCGGGAGCCCTCGTCGGCCCCGCCGGAGCAGCCCGCGCGACCGATCCCTGCCCCCACGTCGAACCGACGCACGCGGCTGCCGTGGGTGCTGGCCGTCGTCGGGCTGGTCGGCACGTTGGGCTTCGCCACGGCATGGGCGTCGGCGCGTGGGGACGCCCGCACCGGCTCGACGGCCACCGCCCAGACGGGTGATGCCAAGGAGATCCGAGATGCTGCCTCCAAGTTCTCGGTGGCCCTCACCAACTTCGACGGCGCCACGATCGACCGGGACTTCGACCGGATCATGGCCCTGTCGACCGGCGGCTTCCAGGACCAGGCGGACCAGTTCTTCAGCAGCAAGACCCGCAAGGCTCTCAAGGAGGCCCAGGCATCCAGCCGCGGCGAGGTCCGCGGCGACTTCGTGCAGGCAGTGTCGGGCGATCGGGCCACGGCGTTCGTGGTGGTCGACCAGACGATCGCCAACAACCAGTCGCCCCAACCGAAGGCCGACACCCTGCGTATGGAGCTGACCCTCGCAGCGTCGGGCGGCGCCTGGAAGGTGTCGCGCGTCAACGTCTTGCAGGCCCCAGCCGACGGGTCGACCCTCGGATCGACGGGCTCCTCGGCGTCGGACGGCACCTCGAAGACCGGCAACTGAGGGCTCCCACGCAGTGGGGGCTTCGCAGGTGACCGACGGCACCCGCGAGATCGGCGTCCCGAGGTGCGGGAACGCCGGACGGCGCGCGTAGTATCCGCCCGCGGCGCCGCCACCCGGCGCCGATCCACCTCACCCCCACGCCTGCGAAGGATGACATGGCTGACGACGAACTGCTCGACGACGACGCGATCGAAGAGGACGCGATCGACGAGGACGACGTCGAGGAAGACGAGGAGTTCGAGGCCGACGACCTCGAGGCCGACGATCTCGAAGCCGACCCTCTGGTCGACACCGACGACGTCGTCCTCGCCGAAGACGTCGAGGAAGAGGAAGAGGAAGAAGAAGCCCCGCTGGCACCGGCCAAGGGCAAGGCCGCCGATGACGAGGACGACGACGACGACGACGTCGATCCCGACGATGTCGAGGAGGACCTCGACACCATCCTCAAGGACCGCATCGCCGCCGGCGCCGACGAAGAAGACGACGACGAGGACGACGCGCCTGTCGACGACCGCTCCGAGGGCGGCGACCGGGTAGCGCCCCGTGCCGCCGAGGAGTTCTCGTGCAGCGAGTGCTTCCTGCTCGTCCGCCGTAGCCAGTTCAGTGCCAAGCGCACCGACTGCCCCGGGGGGCTCGACGGCGACGACTGCCCCGTGAAGCAGCAGCTCCACCTGACCTGACGGCCGGCCGTCGGTTCGGCCCGCCGAGGATTGGGGCTGCCCTGGCTGACGCGACAAACATGGGTTTCGTGAGCGACCAGAAGAAGCCACTCGACCAAGCCGTGGAGCTCGTGGTGTTCGCACCGATCGGGTTCGCCCTCGAGGCCAAGCGCCTCCTGCCCACGTTCGTGGAGCGCGGGCGCCAGCAGGTGCAGATGGCCAAGATGGTCGGCCAGTTCGCGGTCAAGCACGGCCAGAACGAGGCCGGCCGCCGGCTCGGCCAGGTCCAGAAGGAAGCCGAGACCGTCCTGGCCGAGCTCGGCCTCACCGGCACGTCCCCGCGGTCGAACGGGGCCGGCGAGGCGACGCCGACCGCCACGCCCGATCCGGCTTCGGTCGTCACCCCGATCCGGTCCAGCGCAGCCGCGGCATCGCTGCCCATCGCCGACTACGACAGCCTCGCCGCCTCGCAGGTGATCCCTCGGCTGGCAGGCCTCGATGCCGGCGAGCTGGCTGCCGTGCGGGCCTACGAGGTCGCCCACCGGGGTCGCAAGACGATCCTGGGCAAGGTCGCCCAGCTCACCGGCGAATAGGGTCCGGCGCCGTGGACGGGGCGCGCCAGGCAACCATCGAAGACCTTCCGGAGATCGCCGAGCTGGCGCGCCTGGCCATCGTCGAGCTCGGGGAGATCCGTGGTGGGCGCGTCTGGCAACGTCGTGAGGCGCGCCAGGAGCCGGTGCACGACGACCTCGCCGACGCCGTCGCGCACCAGGGCGACCACCTCGCCGTCGTCGTCGGCACGATCCATGACACCGTGGTGGGTTACGGCGTGAGCCGGATCGAACAGCTCTCCGACGGCGAGCGCCTCGCTGTCGTCACCGACCTGTACGTGGACCCCGGCGCCCGGGGCGTCGGGGTGGGGGAGGCGATGATGGACCGTCTCGTGGCCCATGCCGAGGCCGTCGGCGCGATCGGCATCGACGCCATGGCCCTGCCGGGCGACCGGGCCACGAAGAACTTCTTCGAGACGTTCGGCCTCAAGGCGCGGGCGATCGTGGTCCACCGGGCGCTCGGTGACGCGGCTCGGCCCGCCGACGGCATCGTGCGGGAGGACCCTGAGGTCGTCGAGGTGGAGGTGGTCGACCCGTGACCGCCACGCCGGAGCTGTGCGTCGGTGCCATCGTCGTCGACGACGATCGCCTCCTGCTGGTCCGACGAGGACGGGGTCGGGCCGCGGGCACATGGGCGGTGCCCGGCGGGCGCGTGCTGGCCGGCGAGACGCTGGCCGAAGCCGTGGTTCGCGAACTGATCGAGGAGACCGGCATCGAAGGCGTGTGCGGGCCGTTCGTGGGGTTGGTGGAGCTGCTCGACGGCACCACCGACGCCCACCAGGTGATCCTCGACTTCGAGGTCGGCGTGCTCGAGGCCACCGAGCCCCACGCCGGTGACGATGCGGACGAGGCGCGGTGGGTCCCGCTCGGCGACGTGACCGACTACTCGCTCGCGCCTGGCCTCGCCGAGTTCCTCCACGACCACCGCATCATCGCCACCATCGCGTAGGTCTCGTAGGTCTCGTAGGTCTCGTAGGTCTCGTCAGGGAGCTCGCTGCGCTCGCTCCCTTCCTCGAACTGGTTTTGAGCGGCTCACGCCGCGTCGTCTTCGCAGGGACGACCGGCAAGCCGGATCGTCCCTGGGTGGGGGGCGCCGCGAGCTCTGCCCCCCACGCCCCCCTGCCTCGCTTCGCTCGGCACCCATTCGGGGTCTTCGACCCCGGACCCCCGATCCCGGACCCCCCGGACAACTCCCCGGTGATCGGCGCGAACGGGGGTGCTACTTGCCCTTCCACTCTGGGGCGCGCTTCTCGATGAAGGCGTTGAGGCCCTCGGAGAAGTCCTCGGTCGTGAACATCTTCATGATCCCCTCGCCGGAGAGCTTCCAGCCGATCTCGTCCGGCTGATCGGTTGCGGCCAGCACGATGCCCCGGCTCTCGCGCACGGCGAGGGGCGCGGCCTCGGTGACCTGGGTGGCCAACTCCATGGCGCCGGCGAGCGCCTCTCCCTCGGCCGTGAGCTTGTTGACCAGACCGAAGTGGTGGGCCCGCTCCGCTGGGAAGTCGAGACGGCCGGTGAGGGCGAGCTCCATGGCGATGTTGCGGGGGATCTTGCGGGGGAGGCGGAACAGCCCTCCGGCGGCGGCCACGAGGTTGCGCTTCACCTCGGGGATGCCGAACACGGCGGTCTCCGATGCCACGACCATGTCGCAGGCGAGCACGATCTCGGTGCCGCCGGCGAGCGCGGGGCCGTCGACAGCCGCGATGACGGGCTTGGTGCGCTCGCGCTGCACGAACCCGGCGAACCCGCCCCTGGCGGTCGACATGCCCCCGGGGTCGACGCTCATCTGCTTGAGGTCGGCGCCGGCGCAGAAGATCCAGCCCTTCTCGGTGCGGGCTCCGGTGATGATCCCGACCCACGCAGCGTCGTCGGCCTCGAGCTGGTCGATGGCGGCCTCGAGGCCCTGGGCGACGTCGGTGTTGACGGCGTTGCGGGCGTTCGGACGGTTGATGGTCATCACGGCCACGTGGCCGTGCAGTTCGTAGTCGACGGTCATGGCGCGCACGCTACCGGCTACTTGACCGACCAGTCAGGTTCGGGCCACCCCCCAGGTCAGGACGGTTCCGTCGGCTCCGCAGGCTCCGTGGCCGTAGCCGGCTCGGACTCGGTGGGCTCGGTGGCCGCCGCCTCGTTCGCGGGTGTCTCGACGCTCGGGGCCTCGACGGTCGGGGCCTCGTTGGTCGGCCCCTCGTTGGCGGGTGCCGCGACGTCGGGGGTCGTCGCCTCGGGCGGCGTCGTGATGGCCTCGGTGGGCGTGACCGGCTCGGTGGCGGCATCGGCCGCGGGGGGTTGCGCCGCGGGGGTCTCGGCGAGGGGCGGCGGGGGAGGGACGGGAGCCTTGGGGCGACCCTTCGCTCCGCCTCCGGCTTTGGCGGCTGGGGCGCCGGGCTTGCCGCCTGGACGCCGGCCGCCACCGGGCTTGCCGCCCCGGGAGCGCCGCGCCGGGACCGAGGACGGGTCGATGCCGAACGCCTCGGCCACCTTGGGCACGCGATCGGCCATCCGGGTGATGACGCTGATCAGCTCGGGCGAGGGTTCGGCGGGCTTGGACGTCGGAACCACCGTCAGGCGGGCGGGGGAGAAGGAGAGCGCGTCGAGCACCGTGGCCCAACGATCGGTCACGGTTTCGGCGGTGAGGCTCGCCGAGGTGGCCTCGGCCAACTTGGCTGACAGGTCAGCGGGGAGCGGCGCACCGGCCTTGGGCGGACGGGAGCTGAGGCGAAGGGCCCGCACCACTCGACCTTCGGTGAGCGTCTCGGACAGCTCGGCCAGCCAGGCGGCCTGCTCCTGGTCGAGGCGATGGGTCAAGCCGTCACGGAGCTGGGTGGCCAGCGCTCGAGCCTCGTCGTCCTTGGCGCCCCCGTCGGCGGCAACGACCACCGAACGGAGGTCGCGGAGATCGAGCTCGTCGAGGTCGGCGATGGCCGCTTCCGCACGATCGCGCCATTCGGCCGAGCGCAGGGCAGGCCAGAGCCGCTCGGCGATGACCAACAGGGGAGCGGCGGAGACGGCACGGGTGCCCTCGGCCTTGGCCCGGGCGTTCTGCTTCTCGATGGCCTGGCGCAAGCCCGGGATGCCACCGGCGAGCAGCTGCTCGGCGATCACCTGCTCCTCGGAGGACAGGGCGTCGAGCGCGACCTTGCGGTGCGTGCGGCCGGGCCGCAACCGCTTGGCCTTGGGCTTCGCCGGGGCGGCGGGACGCTCGCGACGGGGTCGGTCGGGGCGTTCGCCACGGGGCCCACGTTCGCCGGCGGGACGGTCACCTCGGGGGCCACCGCTGGGTCGATCGCCACGACCACCACTCGGGCGGTCACCGCGGGGTCCGCCCGGACCACGGTCGCCGCCGGGACGGTCACCACGAGGGCCGCCCTCGCGACCGCGACCGCCAGGACGGTCGCCACGGGGACCACGATCCCCACGGTCACCTCGATCGCGGCGGTCGCCACGATCTCCACCGCGACGACCCACCAGGGTCTGGGTGACGAGCGGCTCGTCCCCGCCGCGGGGGATCAACTCGATGGTCTCGGCGACGGCCCGGTTCTTGGCCTTGGGCGGGGCGACCGCCAACACGTCGGTGCCGTCCAACGTGGTCTCCACATCGGCCCGCATCTGCTGCCCGACGGCGGCGTCGGACGGGAGGAGCGTGGCGGCCACGACACCCTTGGGCTGCTTGGCTCCGGCGGCGCGCCAGGTCCAGGTGCCATCGCCCCGGTCACTGGTGAGCTCGATGTCGATCCTGCGAGACATAGGGCTGCCAACCTACTCGGCGCGCCGAGGAGGCCATCTCGGCGAAACGGACCCCAGGCGGGCACTCAGTCTCGTCACCCGGTGGCGGGGCTCAGGGGTCAGCGGGGCGGAGGAGCGACGCGGATCGCTCCCACGAGCGGAGTGTTCCACGCCCCGTGCCGCCCCGCCGCCCGTGCCGCCTCCTCTAGTGCCAGTTGCTGATCTGGACGTCGTGTGGCTCGGGGGCGCCGGTCCCCGTCTCGAGGAGCGCCTTCAGGCTCATGAGGAAGGAGCCCCACTTGGTGGAGCAGTGGTACATGAACGCCACCGGTTCCCTCCAGCCCTCGTGCTTGAAGAGGACGATGGTGTAGTCGTCCTCTTGCGTCAGCTCGAAGCTCACCGTCGTGCCGATCCACTCTTCGGGACCGTCGACCACCTCCCAGAGCACCCGCTCGGCGGGCTTCAGCTCCACGACCTTCATGTCGAAGCCGCCAGGCCCGAAACGGAACTTGATCACGCCGCCCAGGCCCGGCTCGCCCGTCGTGTCGGTCGCCCACCAGCCCGACAGGCCTTCGATCGTCGTCAATGCCTCGTAGACGTCGCCCGTCGAGGACGACTCCACTCCGATCCTGTGCAGGATGTCCACCATCTCGATTCCTCTGCTTTCGTGTTGGCTCGCGCGCCACCGTCGGTCGGTGGCGTGGCTTTCGTTCGACTCGCACGCCACCGGGTCGGCGGCGGCGGTTCAGTGCTGTTGGCTGCGCTCGATCGCTTCTGCGATCCGCTTGATGCGTTGCAGCCGGGCGTCCCATGTGGCCCCGACCGTGGAGAGCTGCGCCACCGCCCGGGCGAGCTGTGCATCGTCGATCCGGTAGCGCATCTCCCGGCCGGCCGGGGTCACATGGACCAGGCCGACGCGGTCGAGCACGCCGAGGTGCTTGGCGACGGCCTGGCGCGTCACCGGCAGGTGGTCGCTGAGGCTCGTCGCCGTGCCGACGCCCTCCACCAGGAGGAGGTCGAGCATCCGTCGCCGGGTCGGGTCCCCGATCGCCGACCAGAGGTCGTCGTCGATGGCGACGCTCATGGGGTCGAGACCAGACCCGTGGCGTAGGCGCCCAGGCGGGGAAGGAAGTGGTCCCAGCCGGTGACGTGATCTGCATAGGACTCCTCGAGGACCGCGGCCTCCCACCCCATCTCGCGGAAGCCGGTCTCGGTCAGCCGGAGCGTGGTTCCCGCGCCCGACGGCACGAGCTCGAACGTCACGAGGAGGGAGTTGCCCTCCTTGGCCACCTCGCCCTCGGGGTGGGTCCAGCGGAAGGAGAACAGGCGATGCGGTTCGGCGTCCACCACCGTGATCTGGACGACGTTCGCTCGGGGCGTGGCCTCGTCACCCCAGACGAGCTCGCCGACGCCGCCGGGGGCCGGGTCGAAGGCGGCGGTGTCGGTCCACCACTCCTGGACGTGCTCGGGGCGGCTGACGACCTCGAACACCACCTTGGGCGAGGCATCGATGTGGAGCTCGCGCTCGATGGTTCCGTACTCCATTGTGCTTCCAGCTTTCTGCAACGTTCGGTTGCGCGTCACCGTACCAGCGACCTCCCCGATACGCAACCACTAGTTGCTCAATGGTGCTCGCGGCCAGTGGGGCGGTGGTGGCTCCGCCCTCGGCCGGCGTTGTTGGCCACGGAGCCGACGACCGGTCGCGTACCGTCGTCGCCATGACGCCGGAGGAGATCGCAGACCTCGGGCACCTCCGCCGGGCGCGCGACTTCATGGACCGTGAGTACGCGCAACCGCTCGACGTCCCGGCGATGGCCCGTACCGCGCTCATGTCGCCCGCCCATTTCTCGCGCAAGTTCCGGGCGGCGTACGGCGAGACGCCCTACGCCTACCTCATGACGCGACGCATCGAGCGGGCCAAGGCCCTCCTGCGCCAGGGGGTGTCGGTCACCGACGCCTGCGTCACCGTCGGCTGCACCTCGCTCGGCTCGTTCAGCTCGCGGTTCACCGAGATCGTCGGCGAGAC
>JAOBWM010000020.1 GCA_025463365.1 Acidimicrobiales bacterium | reverse complement strand
GAGCAACCGGATTTCGACGAGCTTGAACAGGAGCGTGTCGAGCACTTCCCCTTCGCGTTCCAAGATGGCTCCGACATGCTCCATGCCTGACCTCCATCGGCGCAGCTCACGCAGCGTGAAGGCTTGGCCCCCGTTTTCTCGCTCTCAGCAGCCACGCGCCAGCGCGTCGGCGGCGGGACACCTGGCTCGCGGTTCGGCCTGGGGCAGAATGCGCCGATGATCGTGGACTGCGTGGTCTACCGAGGCGGCCGCCGCGAAGGCGACGACCACAGCATGGCGGGTGCGGCGTCGCGCGCCCACGAGGTCGGCGGGTTCGCCTGGATCGGGCTGCACGACCCGACCGCCGAGGAGTTCGAAGCCGCTTCGGCCGAGTTCGGGCTCCACGAGCTCCTGGTCGAAGACGTCCTCAAGGCGCACCAGCGCGCCAAGTTCGAGCGTTACGACGGCGTCGACTTCGCCATCTTCAAGACCGCCCGGTACGCCCCGCCCGACGGGGTCGTGGTCGGCGAGATCCAGTGCATCGTGGGAGATCGGTTCCTGATCACGGTGCGTCATGGCGACGCGACGCCGCTCAACGGGGTGCGCGCCCGCATGGAGCGCACGCCCGACCTGCTGGCCCATGGCCCGGGTGCCGTCCTCTACGCCGTGGCCGACGAGATCGTCGACGGGTACGGGCCGCTCATCTCCGAGCTCGAGGTCGACGTGGACGAGGCGGAGCAGGCGGTGTTCAGCGGCGACCGCCTCAACCCGGCCGAGCGGATCTTCGGTCTGAAGCGCCAGGTGCTCGATCTGCTCCGCAACCTGATGCCGATGGGCGACGTGCTCGACGACCTCCTGCAACCCGAGAGCTTCGTCGTCGAAGACACGCTGCTGCCGTACCTCCGCGATGTCGCGGACCACGCCCACCGCGCCATCGGCCGCCTCGAGCTCGTGCGCGATCTGTTGTCGGATGCCCTGAACGCCAACCTCGCCCAGGTGAGCGTTCGCCAGAACGACGACATGCGGACCATCTCGGCGTGGGCCGCCCTCATCGCCGCGCCGACGATGCTGGCGGGCATCTGGGGCATGAACTTCACCCACATGCCCGAGCTCGACTGGTGGCTCGGCTACCCGGTGGCGCTGGGGTCGATGGTGCTCGCCGTTGGGGTGCTCTACCGGCGGTTCAAGCGGGTCGGCTGGCTCTAGGCGGCACCCACACCAACAAGACGGCGACGGCGAGGCCGACCCCGAGGGCGAGCGCCGTCGCGGCGCGGTCCAGGGCGAACGGCAGGTCGGTCGGGAGGACGGCATGGCCGAACACCGCGGTCCGTAGACCCGACCACCCGAGCAGGCAGGCGGCGGCGACTCCCAGGGACGGGAGCCGGAACCGGGTCGGGGCGACCACAGCGATGGCGGCGCCCGCCACCCCGACCGCAGGCACCAGGAAGGGGAGGACGTTGCCCCCTGCTGCGGCCGGGATCGACCGCCACGCGGCCCACCCGGCCACGCTCGCCGCGCCGCCGGCAACGACCGCGGTCAATGCCACCGCCCGGTAGGCCGGGTCCCTTCGGGCCCGCGCGGACCGAAGGCCGATGCCGATGGCCATGACGGGCGGGATGGCCGCCAGGGCGTACCAGGGCATCGGGTTGGGCGCCCCGAGGAGGAGGAGCTCGCCGCGCACCGTGATCGGGTGGCCGTCGACGACCATCGGCACCGTCCAGGTCCCGTTGCGGCCACCGAGGTCCACCCGGCCGCGCCGGTCCACGGCCGTGGGTGCGGTGGGCGACATCCAGTGGATGCGGTGGTCGTGCCAGACGTAGCTGCCGTGGCGTGCCACCACGCGCCAGCGCGGCCGGGCGCGCGGATCGGGCGTCGTCCGGCTGGTACCGAAGCGCGACTGGTTGGCGGCCGCGGCGGTGGAGCGGTCGTTGCGCTCCACGGTCCCGTCGGCGAGGAACCGGAGGTACGGCCTCGGCGTCGTGCCCGATCCTGACGGGTAGTCGGCGACCTCGGCGGTGTGCCCGTGGGGCACGTCGAGCTCCAAGAAGGCGTCGCCACCGACGACCTCGACCCCGAACCCGCGGGGGAGGTCGGGATGGATCGCGAGGATGCGGGCGCGGTAGTTGGTGGGCCGAGCCGGATCGGCCGACGCCGCGGTGGCTGGCAGGAGCACCACGGCGAGGGCCGCGGCGGCCGCTGCGCTGCGGCGCAGGCGGCCCGTCAGCTCGCCTTCCGCATCCGGACGGCGAGGATTGCGCCGCCGCCGAGGACGACCACCGCGGCGACGATGCCCGAGATGATCACCGGGGCGTTGGAGTCGTCCTTGCTGTTCGGCGTCGTCGTCGTGCGTGTCGTGGTGGTGGTCGAGGCCGCCTTGGCCTCGGTGGTCACCGTGGTCTCGGCCTCGGCGGGTGCCGTCGTCGGGGTGGCGCCGGCCTTGCCGACGGTCAGGACGGGCGCCGGGTGGTCGTCGGACTCGGAGGTGGAGATCCAGTCGGTGTGGCCCTCCTGGCAGGTCTGGATGATCGGGAACCGCAACACGGTGCCCTCCTTGTCCGGTGCCGTGAAGGTGATCGCGAAGGTGAACGCCTCGTGAGCCGGGGCCGGCCCGCCCGTCAGGGTCACCACACCGGCGGCCGTCGAGCCCGTCCAGCCCGCCTGGTCCACCGCTTGGGCGTCGGTGACCTCCGCGGGCACCTTGACCTCCAGCTTCGTCGTGGGCGATTCCGCGCAGCCGTGCTCGACGTTGAAGGTGATCGTGGCCTTGGCTCCTGCGGGGACGGCCGAGAAGTCCGGCTCGATGTGAGCGGCCGCGGTGCCGGCCGTGGCCAGGACGAACCCGGCGGCCAGGGTCGCAGCGATCGGACGGAGGCGGAAGCGGAAGCGGTGGTGCATGCCCATCCAGTCGACCCGAACGCGGGATCGGTTCCCGTGGTGGGCCATGCTGGACCGGTGGATGACCTCACTCGGGCCGCGATCGCGGCCGGGGCCGGTGACCAGGCAGCGCTGGCCCGGTTCGTGCGCTTGAGCCAGGCGGATGTGTGGCGGCTGGCGGCCCACCTCGTGGACGCCGGTTCGGCCGACGACCTGACACAGCAGGTGTACGAGCGGGCGCTGCGCGCCTTGCCGGCGTTCCGGGCGGACTCGTCGGCGCGGACCTGGCTGCTGTCGATCACCCGCCGCACCTGCGTCGACGCCATCCGCCGCCGCACGCGGCGCCGGACGCGAGACGAGCGGCTCCGCGTGCTCGCACCCGACCGTTCGGCCGACCTGGCGAGCGCGAGCATCGAACTCGACGACCTCCTGGCGGGGCTCGACCCCGACCGGCGGATCGCCTTCGTCCTCACCCAGCTGCTCGGCTACGGCTACGCCGACACCGCCGAGATCTGTGGCTGCCCCGTCGGCACCATCCGGTCGCGCGTGGCCCGGGCCCGGGCCGACCTCATCGCCGCTTGGCCCGACCAGCTCGGCGTCACCTCTGGCGCGGGTGGCGGGAGCGCATCCGTCGACGCCGACGGGGACCCCAGCGCCGCCGCCGACGCCGCCGCCGATGGCGACCCCGATGTGGCCGCTGACCCCGACGCCGGGCGCGCCGTCAGCCGTTGAGGATCGCCAGCAGCTCGTCGTGGACGAGCCCGTTCGAGGCGAGCCCGTTCCCGTGGCCGGGACCCTCCTGGCCGTCGAGGCTCGTGAACCGTCCGCCCGCCTCGGCGATGATCACCGGCACCGGCGCCAGGTCGTACAGCTCGGCGACGGGGTCGAACATGGCCTCGATGCGGCCGGTGGCGACGAGCAGGTAGCCGTACCCGTCGCCCCACGTGCGCAGGGTGAGCCCCGCGTGCTTGGCCCGCAGCAGGCAGGCGTCGTCCCATGGGGTGTAGCCGCTCGTGCTCAGGTAGGCGCCGTCGATGGTGGCGTGCTGGTTCACCGACACCGGGGCGCCGTTGGCGAAGCAACCGAGGCCCCGCCCCGCCGCGACGGTCTCGCCGAGCGCCGGGATGTTGATGACCCCGATGGCGATGCCGTCGGCGTCCTCGAGCGCGAGCAGGTTGCTGTAGAGGGGGACGCCGTGGGTGAAGGCCTTGGTGCCGTCGATGGGATCGATGATCCACCGCCGTCCGGACGTGCCCGGTGTCTCGGCCTCCTCCTCGCCGAGGATGCCGTCGTCGGGGAAGTGCTCCCCGATGAGCTCACGGAGCAGGCGCTCGGCCCCGCGATCTGCTTCGGTGACCGGGGTCCCGTCGCCCTTGCGGTCGATAGCGAGGTCGTCGCGGCGGAAGTACCGAAGGGTCAGCTCGCCGGCTTGGCGGGCGAAGGTGACGGCGGTTTCCAGGAGCTCGGGGTCGATGGGTGCGGCCATGGCCGACAGCATCGCACGACCAGCACGAACGCCCGGTGGGCGCCTTGCCGCCATGACCGGCGGCTGGCGCCGCTCGTGCGAGCGACGGGTGCGGCCCGAGCTAGAAGCGGTCGGCGTAGGTGGTGCCGGTACGGATCGACTTGATCAGCGCCTGGAGCCCGGTGCTGCTCGAGGCGTCCTTGCCGGCCCAGTACGAGTAGCCGCTGGGATCGGGGGAGCGGCGCAGCATCGCCGTGTAGACCGAGATGACCCGCATCTGGTGCAGCGTCTTCTGGCGGTACTCGTTGGACTCGCACAGTTGGGTCATGACCCAGCCCCGCTTGGCGCCACCGTCCAGGCGACGCTTCCAGTAGTCGGCGCCGCTCGGGTCGGGGGCCCGGCCGAAGAGGTTGCGGTACACGCGGTCGATGAACGCGGCGTTGCTGAGCGAGCCGTAGTCCCGGGTGAACTCGCTGCCGGCCGCGAACTGGCTGGCGGCCGTATCGATCGGGGTGCCGGCGCGGACCTTGCGGATCCAGTAGTCGAGGCCCGCATAGTCGGGGATCCGGAGGAAGAACCCGAGGTACAGGCGGATGAGCGGCTGGGTGATCGCCTTGTGGACGTGCTGGTCGAGGAGGTCCTCGATGAAGGCGTCGAGCCCGACGACACCGCCTTCGAGGTCGGTCACCGATTGCGAGAGCCACGGTGAGGCCGGCACGGCACCCAGGAAGTCCTTGGCCTGCTGGGTGGCGAACGACGAGGCGCTCGACTGCGGTTTGAAGGCGGCGGCGGCCACCTTGGCGCGGAGCTTGGCCGGCGCGGCGGCGGTCAGGGAGTAGCCGGCCTGGACCGCGGCGGCGTTGTACCAGTGGGCGTTGGGCATGCGGATCTCGAAGTGGCAGTGCGATCCGGTGCTCTCGGCGTTGCCGCTGTCGCCGAGGTACGCGACGTGCTCGCCCTTCAGCACCCGCTTGCCGATGGCCATGCCCGGCGCGAAGGCGTACTTGAACTGGTTGGCCCCGTTGTCGGTGCCGGGGTCGTCGTTGTTGATGTGCAGGTACGCGTAGTACCAGCCGGCGTCGTCCACCATGTAGAGCGAGTTGCCGCCGGATCCGTGCCGGAGCTCCACGATCGTGGCGTCGATGACCGCGAGCAGCTTCAGCATCTTCTTGCCCATGAGGTCCTGGCCCTCGTGCAGGCGGCCGCCCGAGCGGGGCGCGAGGTAGGTGTCGGACCAGGTCGCCTTGCCGAGCGTCGCGTCCGGAAGGACCGGGTACATGATCGGCCGGACGTGCTTCTCCGACGCCGGGCGGGGCGGCAGGAACGAGTAGTCCCGGGTGCTGGTGGGCATGCCCTCGGCGCTTGCACCGTCGTCGGCCGGCAGGGCCGACGCGGTGCCGGCGAAGTTCGGGAGGAACGGGGCGGCACCGGCGGCCAGCCCGCCGGCGAGGACCAGGCGCCGGCTGATGCCGCGGGGTTCTGGGGTGGCGCCGGAGCCGGCGTGGCAATCACACATAGCGGTCGAAATCCTCGGTCTGGAGGCGGGATGGCGTGGCGAACAGGCACGAGTGGTCGCAGACGCTGGCAAATTGTGACGATACCGTTACGGATCGTCGGCTGCCAGGCGGGGCCACGGCGGCACACCAGTACCGTCGGCCCCGATCGAGCAACGTTGAACCTCGGGGCCGCGGTCACCACCTCGGGCGACGCCGAAGCCGGCAACCGGGAAGGGTCGAGCCCGGAGGCCGGCCGGGAGCGGCCGGTAGGGTGGACGGGTGCCAGAGGACCTCCACCACCTGATCGCGGCGCGCCTGCGCGACGACGGCCAGCGGTACACCTCGGGGCGCCGACGGCTGGTCGAGGCCCTGGATCGGTCCGGTCGGCCGTTGACGGCCGCCGAGGTCCTCGAAGACGGGGAGCTGGCCCAGAGCTCGGCCTACCGGAACCTGTCCGTCCTCGAAGGGTGCGGGGTGGTCCACCGGGTCTCGGGCGCCGACGAGTTCGGCCGTTTCGAACTGGCCGAGGACCTCACCGAACACCACCACCACCACTTGATCTGCACGTCCTGCGGTTCGGTCGCGGACGTGACCGTGGCCGAGGACCTCGAACGGTCGCTCGAGGCCGCCATGGTGGAGGTCGCCTCGACCACCGGGTTCCGCCCGGACCACCACCGCCTCGACCTCCTGGGCCGCTGCGCCTCCTGCCTCTGACGACGCTCGCGCCCACCCCGCGACCGACCGTCCCCTCCAGGAGCCACCCATGACCGAACCCCGCACCGAAGCCGCCCGCCGCCGCACCTTCGCGATCATCTCGCACCCCGACGCCGGCAAGACCACCCTCACCGAGAAGTTCCTCCTGTACGGCGGCGCCCTGACCGCGGGCGCCGGCGCCGTGAAGGCCCGCGGCGATCGCCGCTCGGCCACGTCGGACTGGATGGAGCTCGAGCAGCAGCGGGGCATCTCCATCACGTCCACCGTGCTGCAGTTCCCCTACCGCGACTGCGTCGTCAACCTGCTCGACACGCCCGGACACCGCGACTTCTCCGAGGACACCTACCGGGTGCTGGCGGCGGCCGACGCGGCGGTCATGGTGCTCGACGCGGCCAAGGGCATCGAGCCCCAGACGCTCAAGCTCTTCGAGGTCTGCAAGGCCCGGCAGATGCCGTTGCTCACCTACATCAACAAGTGGGACCGCCCCGGCCTCGACGCGCTGCAACTGCTCGACGAGATCGAGGAGAAGATCGGCGTCACCGCGGCCCCCGTCACGTGGCCCGTGGGCATCGCCGGGGACTTCCGTGGCGTCATCGACCGCACGTCCGGTCAGTTCGTTCGATTCACTCGCACGGCGCGCGGCGCGACCGAAGCGCCCGAGGAGATCGTCGACGCCGAGCGCGCCCTCGCCGAGGAGGGCGAATCGTGGGCCAAGGCCTGCGAGGAGGTGGAGCTGCTCTCCACCATGGGGCTCGACCACGACCAGGAGCTGTTCCTCGGCGGGGAGCTGTCGCCCACCTTCTTCGGCTCCGCCATCACCAACTTCGGCGTGCGCCTGCTGCTCGATGCCCTCATCGACCTGGCCCCCGCCGCCGGGCCGCGCCCCGATGTCGACGGGGCTCGGCGCCCGCTCGATGCACCCTTCAGCGGGTTCGTCTTCAAGGTCCAGGCCAACATGGACAAGGCCCACCGCGACCGCATCGCCTTCCTGCGGGTCTGTTCGGGCCGGTTCGAGCGGGGGCTCGTGGTCACCCATGCCACCACGGGCAAGCCCTTCGCCACCAAGTACGCGCACACGGTCAACGGTGCCGACCGCGAGACGGTGGACGAGGCCTTCCCCGGCGACATCGTGGGTCTCGTCAACGCCACCGACGTGCGGGTCGGTGACACCCTCTGGCTCGACGAGCCGGTCACGTTCCCCCGCATCCCGAGCTTCGCCCCGGAGTACTTCTCGGTCGCCCGCGTCCGCGACACGGGCCGGTTCAAGCAGTTCCGCAAGGGCATCGCCCAGCTCGACGAGGAAGGGGTGGTGCAGGTGCTGCGCGATCCCGACACCGGCGACCAGGCGCCCGTGCTGGCCGCCGTCGGCCCCATGCAGTTCGACGTCGCGGTGCACCGCCTGGAGAACGAGTTCGGCGCGCCGGTCGAGCTCAGCCCGACCACCTACACCGTCGCCCGCCGCACCGACGCGGCGAGCGCGCCGCTGCTGCGGGGGATGCGTGGCGTCGATGTGCTGGGGCGGTCCGACGGCACCCTCATCGCCGTGTTCGAGAGCATCTACTGGCTCGACCGCCTCATGGCCGATCAGCCGGAGCTGGTGCTCGAGTCCCTCGTCGCCGGCGACCAAGCGGGCTGACCGGACCTTCGAGTCACGCTGAGGCTCGCGACGGTGTTCCGCAGCGTGCCGCGGTCACGGGCAGACGAGGCCGTCGGCAGGTGCCTTGGTGTCCACGAGGTAGGCGGTGACGGCATCGTCGATGCATGCCTTGCCCTGGCTGAAGACGGTGTGACCCTCGCCGACGTTGGTGATGAGGCGGCCGGTCGGGATCTGGTGGGCGACGGCGACGCCACCTGCGTACGGCGTGGCCGGGTCTCCGGTCGTGCTGATCACCACGATCGGCGGCAGGCCCGTCGTCGTGGCGGGCACGGGCTTCAAGGGCTTGGCCGGCGTGGGCCAGTAGGCGCAGCGCACGTAGTCGTTCACCAGGCCCTCACCGAAGCGCGGGTACACGGCGCCCTCGATCTTGGCCGCGTCGAGGATCGCCTGCGGGTTGCGGGGGAACGCCTGGTCGAGGCAGCTCACCGCGAAGTAGATCTCGAACCCGTTGGGATAGGTGCCGTCGACGTTGCGCTGGAGGTAGGCGTCGGCGAGGCGCACCAGTCCGGCCCCGCGCCCGCCGCGTGCCTGGGTGAGCGCGCGGGCCAGCTCGGGCCACAGCGACTCGCTGTAGAGGCCCTGCGCCAGGGCCAGGTTGACGACGCCTGGGCCTGCCGGGCGGTCCACGCCCGTCGCCGGGATCGGCTGCTTCTCGGCCTCGGCGATCACCTCGTCGACAACCTGGCCGGCAGGCGCGCCGAGGCCGCAGTCGTCGGTGTCGCAGGCCTTGATGAAGTTGTCCAGGGCATGGCTGAACCCACCCGCCTGGGCCCGGGCGCCGGCGAGGCCGTCGAGGGCGAGGTTCACCGGCCCGTCGAGGACCATGGTCCGCACACGGCGCGGGAAGAGGGTGGCGTACTCCTGGCCGATCGAGGTTCCGTAGGAGAAGCCGACGTAGTTGAGACGGGCGTCGCCCACGGCGATGCGGACGCGGTCCATGTCCCTCGCCACATCTGCGGTGCCGAGGAACGGCAGGAGGCTGCGGTACTTCTTGGCGCACTCGTCGACGAAACCCTTCGAGTCGGTGAGGAAGATCCTGCGGTCCTCGGCGTCATCGATCGACGGGTCGTCGTCGTAGATCTTCTGCAGGTAGGAGCGGCACTGCAGCGGATGGCTGCGGCCGACGCCCCGCGGGTCGAAGCCGACGATGTCGAAGCGGTCGGTGAGGGCGGTGGGCAGCGGGACGGACTCGATGAGATCGATGGCCGAGGCGCCGGGACCGCCCGGGTTCATCAGCAGCGAGCCGATCTTGTGGGCCTGGTCCTTGGCCGGGCGCCGCGCCACGGCGATCTTGATCTGGCGCCCCGCGGGCTTGGAGTAGTCGATCGGCACCGAGATGGTGGCGCACTGGAACCCGCCATCGCAGTCGGCCCACACCACGGGATGGTCCGACGGGGAGGTGGTTGTGGGCGTCACCGTCGTCGTGGTCGTGGCCTCGGTGGTGGTCGTGGTCCGCTCCGAGGTCGTGGACGGGCTCCGGGTCGTGGTGGTGGCGGCCGAGCCGCCGCGCTGCGAGCAGGCCGACGCCACCAGGGCGAGGCCGAGCAGCACCGCGGTCGCGGTCGCGGTCGCGGCCGCGGCCGCGGCCGCG
>JAOBWM010000153.1 GCA_025463365.1 Acidimicrobiales bacterium | reverse complement strand
ATCTCGGTGGCGAGCACCAACAGGTCGGGTGGCTCGGGCAGGGGAGGCAGCGTCCAGGTGAACAGGAGCGGAAAGGTGAAACCGCGTGGCGGGTCGGCGTCGGGGTCGTCTTGCTTGATGACCTCGTCTTCGAAGCCGAGCAGAGCCCGCGGGTCGACCTCGAGGGAGAGGTGCAGGTCGATGGGGCCGTTGCAGGCTTCCTCGGGGTGGAGGTCGACCTCCCAGGCCTGGCGCAGCGAGTACGTCTCCACGAAGTGGCGCTCGTCGTGGACGTGGAAGCCGTGGTCGACGGCATGGTCCTTCAGGTCGGCCACGAAGCCGGCGACATCGATGACCG
The DNA here is from genome assembly GCA_025463365.1 of Acidimicrobiales bacterium. Lineage (GTDB taxonomy): Bacteria > Actinomycetota > Acidimicrobiia > Acidimicrobiales > Iamiaceae > Aquihabitans. The sequence goes on along the minus strand of JAOBWM010000153.1, from coordinate 20,772 downwards.
CCACATGCGCTCCTCGGAGGGGAATCGGAACGCTCCAGCCTGCCACGTCGAGGGCGACCGGCGTGCGGCCGCTACCGTCACCGCCGTGCCGACGGCCCTGCTCGATCCTGCCTCGGTGCTCACCGTCTTGGGGGACGCGGCAGCGGCCATCGCCGAGGCCCTGGCTGCGACAGCCGACTGGGGCGAGGCCGGCACCCGACCCGGCCAGCACCACAGCGACCTGGCCGCCGACGCCGCTGCCGTCGCGGTGCTCGACGCAGCCGGTTACGGCGTGCTCAGCGAGGAGAGCGGGCGTCACGGCGCCGACCGGGCACTGACCGTCGTGCTCGATCCGCTCGACGGGTCGACCAACGCGTCGCGGAGACTGAGCTGGTGGGCCACGAGCCTGGCTGCCGTCGACGGAGACGGGCTGCTCGCATCCCTGGTGGTCGACCTGCGCCACGGCACCCGCTACACCGCGATCCGCGGCGGCGGCGCGTGGCGTGACGGGGAGCCGATCCGGGCGTCGGGCTGTTCGGAGCTGGGCGACGCCATCGTCGGCCTCAACGGCGTGCCGGTCGCCCACGGGGGCTGGGCCCAGTACCGGGCCCTCGGCGCTGCCGCGCTCGACCTGTGCGCGGTGGCCGACGGGACGCTCGACGGATTCGCCGATGCCACCACCGACGAGCTGGGTCCCTGGGACTTCCTCGGTGCCGTCCTGGTCTGCCGCGAGGCCGGGGCGACGGTCTTCGATGCCGCTGGGCGGGACCTCGTGGTCCTCGAGCACTCGGCCCGCCGGATCCCGATCGCCGGCGCCACCCCCGCGCTGGCCGATGCGCTGCAGCGCGGCGTCCGGCCGGACCTCCCGTAGGCTCGCAACAGTGCGCGATCGGCTCCACCTCTTGGTCCTGCGGGTCTACCGGCGCCTACCGGTGTGGGCCCGTCGGCGTGCTGTCCGCACCATCTCGCCGTCGTTCACCGTCGGCGCCATGTGCTTCATCGAGCGGGCCGATGGCGAGGTCCTGCTCGTGCGCCACGTCTACCGCGAGCGGTGGGGCGTGCCGGGTGGCCTGCTGCAGAAGGGCGAATCGTCGGCCGACGGCGCCCGGCGCGAGGTGTTCGAGGAGGTCGGCCTCGCTGTCGACCTCTTGGGCGAACCGACGGTGGTGGTCGATGCCGAGCCGCAGCGCGTGGACGTCGTCTACCGAGCCCGGCCCAGCGCCGGCGCCGACCCGGACTTCGCCGCGCCAGGGTCCCCGGAGATCATCGAGGCCCGCTGGTTCCCGCAGACCGAGCTCCCCGAGCTCCAGCACGAGACCGCGGAAGCACTGGTGGTGTTGTCCCGGGCTGCGGCGTCGTCGCCGTCCGGCTCGACGGTGGCCTCGTCGGCTGCCCCGTCGGTGGCGTCACCGGTCTCGCCGACCTCCCCGGCCTGACGGGCCCTCGCGCCGGCCTCGGATCAACTTGTTGTGGAAACCGACCCACTCGGACGGTTCGCACAACAAGTTCGTCCCGGCGGGCGGGATCGCCGTCAGAGGCGGCGGAGGTGCGTGAGGTCGCCGGGCGTGCACGGGTGGCGCAGCTTGGCGACAGCGCGTTGCTCGAGGTCGGCCTCGTCCTCGGCATCGATGCCGAGCAGCATCGCGGTGTCATCGCCGGATAGAGCCGGGCCGCCGTGGAGGCCGAGCCGAAGCTCGATCACGCGGCAGTCGCCGCTGTGGAGGTGACCGAGGGCGGTGAGGACGTCGGGGTCGACCGCATCGGGGACCGACCCCGCCGTCGGTCGCGGTCCGCGTCCGGTGGTCGGGTGGCGTTCGACCTCCCGGATCGCCCGCTCCACCCACCAGCGGGCGAAGGCGCTGAAGGGCAGCCCGCCGGTCGGGTCGTAGCGGTCGGCGGCACGATCCAAGGCGTCTTCGCCCGCGGTGAGGAGAGCCTCGGTGGTCCGCCCGTCGACATCGCGGCGACGAACCAGCGACACCACCAGACGGCGGGTCGAGCGCACCAAGCGGTCGCGGGCATCTTCGCCGTCGTGCACGCGTTCGAGCAGGTCAGCGACCCCGCTCAGGTCGAGCGTGGACGCGCCGCCCTCGTCGTCGATGGCCGCGAGTTCGTACTCGGCCGCTCGCCCGTCGGCGACCGTGGCAGCAGCAGCAAGTTCTTCGCCGGCCGACAGCAGCGGCAGATCGTGCAGGTCTCGGAGGCGGGCGCGCAGGAGCGCTTCGCGGTCGTCCAGGGTCACGTCAACGCCCAATCCCACTCCCTCCCAGAAGAGATGTCGGCCGGCAGCCGACAGCTGCGTGCTGCCTGTCGACGGTACCCGCGCGCCCCCGAACTCCCGCGGATGCCCGGTGACCCTCCGCCACTCCCCAACCACGCCGAGTGCGCGACCCCGGTCGTGTCGGTAGGTGAGCGGACAGCCCCGAACTACGCTCACCCCCTTCCAGGGCGCATAGCTCAGTTGGCTAGAGCGCTGCCCTTACAAGGCAGATGTCGGGGGTTCGAGTCCCTCTGCGCCCACCGCGTTGTAATCACAACGCCTCCCTGGTCAGTATGTAAGAGTCGTGTCCGATCGATCGTGCTGCTCCGATTCGCGGGACACCAGGCTGGTGCAGACTCTGGGTCTGCACGCCGGTCACATGGCCAGCGAACGTCTCAACGACGGCGGCCGCAACAAGCTCGTGGGGCTGCTCGACGCCGGCGATCCGCGAGGCGAGGTCCGCATGGCCTGGCACATGCGAAGGAGGCCGTCCGGTCGATCTATGACCACACCGACGCGAACCTGGCCCTCGAGTTCGTGACCCGCCTCGGCCAAGACCTCCAAGACACCACCTGCCCGCCGGAGATCCGCCAGCTCGGCCGCACCATTACGAAGTGGCGCCGCGAACAACTTGGTCAAGCGGGTCAAGCGGGTCGCCTTCGGGTTCACCTCGTTCCGAAACTACCGGATCCGCACCCCGCTCTACGCCGGCAAGCCCAACTGGCATCTACTCGCCACCGATGCTCCTATGCCGCGCAAGTCGCGATCTGGTCATCGAGCCAGGTTCGGTAGCGACCAGCGAGCTCGTGGTTGCAGCGCTTGTCGTTCTCGATGTTGCTGAGTCGGGCTTGCTGGCAGCCGAGCGCGGCGGCGACGTGTTCTTGTGTGAGGCCGAGCTGGCGGCGGGCGCTTCGTAGGTCTCGGCCGGTGGTGGCGAGCTGCGGGCGCAGGAGGAGTTGGTGGATCTCGCGGGCGACGTAGCGCTTGAGGCAGCGGATGATGAACCGTTGGCTCTTGCCTTCGGCCTGTCGCCGTGCGACGTAGTCCTTGGTGGGCTGGTGGCACGTCATGCGGACCATCACGATGCGCCACAGGGCGTGGTTGGCGTCGCGGTTGCCGCCCTTGTTGAGACGGTGGCTGACGTGCTTTCCTGACGATGCCTCGACCGGTGACGCTCCGCAGAGCGCGGCGAACCCGGCGTCGGTGGCGATCCGCTCGGGGTTGTCGCCGGCGGCGACGAGCAGGATCGATGCGACATCCGGGCCGATGCCGACGGCGTGGCGTAGCGCCGGGTTTGCCTGTGCGGTCAGCTCGTCGAGGCGGGCGCGCAGCGCATCGAGGTCGACGGTGAGGGCTTCGTGCTGACGGGCGAAGGTCCGCAGGGCGACCTTGGTGGCCTCGGCGGGATCGGCGGGGTCGCCGGTGCAACGGAACCGTGCTGCTCGGGCGACGCGGTCGTCGGTGTCGAGGGGTTCGAGCACCTCGCGGAGCTGGTCAGGGGCGGTGACGAGCAGATCGCGGATCTGGTTCGCGATCCGGGTGCGGGTGTTGCGCGTCGAGCAGAACACCATCCGCAGCGCCCGGATCGCCTCGACGATCCCATCGGCGGCCTTGGGAACCGACGTGGCCTCTCCGTTGAGGACCGCACGCGCAGCAGCCTCGGCGTCGACGGTGTCGCTCTTGCCGCGGCGTCGCCGGAGCTGGCGGTTCGGGCGGTTGACCTCGATCACCTCGATGCCAGCGCCGCTCAGGAACCGGGTGAGGCCCAGGCCGTAACAGCCGGTGCCTTCGACGCCGACCTTCGCGATCTGGCCGTGACGCTCGAGCCATCGTTCGAGCCGGCGGTAGCCAGCGGCGCTGGCAGGGAAGGTCTCGGTGCCGAGGATCCGGCCGATGTCGTCGATGACCGCGGCGACGTGGAAGTCCTTGTGGGTGTCGACGCCGCCGTAGACGACGCGTTGTGGCTCAGCCATGCTGGTACCGGTCCTTCTTGCTCGATGGTTGGAAGGGCACCACCGGCCGGGACGGTCGGACAGGACACTCAAGGTGACTGCTCAAGGCTCCTAATGAGGTCACGTTCGACCCGACCGGTTGGTGCGCGTCCCCGGCCAGAACCGAGCCGACAGATCAGCGACAAGACAACACTTCGTCAGTCACACCCAGGGTCAGACCCGACCCCGACCGGGGACCCAACCATTCTGAGTGTCACACCCCCTGGGCACCATGGGTGGATGAGGTGCCCAGCCAGGAGGCCAACTATCGTGCATCGGTCAAATGCAAACCCTGCCCCGACCGTCGGGGCCCCGGTCCTGCCGGGTCCAGAGGGAGGTGATGCTCGCGATGCGAGCCTATGAACTGATGGTCATCTTTGACGGTGACCTCGACGAATCCACCGTTGCCGGTGTGATCAACCAGGTGACGGCCCAGGTCGAGACCGCGGAGGGTTCCGTTGTCAAGACCGACAAGTGGGGCCGCCGCCGCTTCGCCTACGAGATCAACCACAAGAACGAAGGGTTCTACGTGGTGTTCGAGATCGAGGCTGAGCCGGGTGCGCTCGACACGGTCGACCGCAACCTGCGCCTCGCGGACGAGGTCGTCCGCCACAAGATCATCCGGCTCCCCGATGGAGAGGCCCACCGTCGTGGCCTCCTGGGGGCCCCTGCCCCGGTCGCTGAAGCGGCCGGCTGATCCGCAGGAGGACAACATGGCAAACGACAACACCGTGACCCTCGTGGGCAACGTGACCCGCGATCCCGAGCTCCGCTACACGCCGTCGGGCCAGACCGTGGCCACCTTCGGCCTCGCGGTCAACCGCCGCTGGCAGAACCGCCAGACCCAGGAATGGGAGGAGCAGGTCTCCTTCTTCGACGTCAAGTCCTGGTCGGGCCTGGCCGAGAACGTCGCCGAGTCGATCCAGCGGGGCACCCGCGTGATCGTCACCGGTCGCCTCGAGCAACGCTCGTGGGAGACCGACAACGGCGAGAAGCGCTCCAAGGTCGAGGTCGTCGCTGACGAGATCGCCCCGAGCCTGCGCTGGGCCACCGCCCAGGTGCAGAAGATCGAACGCCAAGGCGGCCCTTCCGGTGGCAACACCGGCGGTGGCGGCGGCGGCACTGCCGGGGGCAACTCCGGGGGCGGCCGCCCGGCCGCCAACGAGCCCACCACCTATGACGGAGAGGAGCCGTTCTGATGGCCCCCAAGCCCAAGCGCGCCAAGAACAAAGACAACGCTCGACGCTCCAAGAAGAAGATCAGCATCCTCACGCAGGAGTCCGTCGACTACGTCGACTACAAGGACGTCAACCTGCTTCGCCGCTTCATGTCGGACCGGGCCAAGATCCGTGCCCGCCGCGTGACCGGCAACGATGCCCAGCAGCAGTCGACCATCGCGATGGCGATCAAGAACGCCCGCGAGATGGCCCTCCTTCCGTACGCCAACCGTGTCACCCAGCAACGGGGCGGCAGGGGTGGCGAGCGCGGTGGCGAGCGTGGCATCCGGGCCGACGGCCCGCCGCCGCGTCCGACCGCCCCGCCGCCCACGGTGGGTGACGAGGACGTGCTCGAGCTCGGCACGGACGATCTGGTGGTCGAGGAGGTCGAGGCATGATGCGCCTCATCCTCCGCGCCGATGTCACCGGCGTCGGCAACAAGGGCGACGTCGTCGACGTCGCCACCGGCTACGGCCGCAACTTCCTCCTCCCTCGCGGTCTGGCCTTCGTGGCCTCCGCCGGGGCTGAGGCCCAGGCCGAGGGCATGCGTCGTTCACGAGACATCAAGGACGCCGCCGCCCGTTCCGCCGCCGAGGACGTGGCCAAGACCCTGGTCTCGTCCCCGGTGAAGATCACCGCCCGCGTGGGTGCTGACGACAAGCTGTTCGGCTCGGTCACCGCGGCCGACATCGCCGAAGCCGTCAACGCCCAGACCGGTCTGGAGATCGATCGCCGGCAGCTCCAGCTGTCGGATCCGATCCGCACGATCGGCACGCACCTCGTGCCGCTCAAGTTGCACGCCAACGTGGAGTTCCCGGTGACCGTCGAGGTCGTCGGGGGCTGACCGCCTCGTCGAGGAGGCAGCCGGGACACGGTTCCGGCTGCCTCTCCGGCAGCAAGCGCACGATCGCCATTCGGGGGGAACAGCCGGGCCCAAGGGCCTGTCTTTCGTCGCGCGCTTGCAAGAGTTATCCCCATTGATCCACAACCGACCACACAGGGTGAGTTCGGGGCTATCCACAGCCAATCCCCAGGCGAAGCCCCTGGGTGCACAGCATTTCTGCGATGTCCCCAGAAGATGCGTCCCTGTCCACTTCCGCCCCTCCCGCTTTCAGCGGAGACTTGAAGTTCCCCATGGATGACATCGCACCCGACTACGACGACGGTCCAGACGACTACCTCGATGTCGCGCCCCGCCGGTCCGGCAACGGGTCGGGCGGCGAGCGATCCCTCGCCGGGCGGGTCCCGCCGCACAACCTGTCGGCGGAGGAGTCGTTGCTCGGCGCGATGTTGCTGTCGCGCGCCGCAATCGACATCGCGTCGGAGTCGCTGCACCCGTCGGACTTCTACAAGCCGGCCCACGGGCACGTCTACGAGGCCATCACCTCGCTGTCGGCCCAAGGCGAGCCGGTGGACCCCGTCACGGTGGCCGAGGAGCTGCGCCGCGCCGACCTGCTCGACGCCATCGGCGGCCCCGCCACCCTCATCGCCCTGCAGGCCGCCACGCCGGCCACGTCGAGCGCGGCGCGCTACGCCAAGATCGTCGAGGAGCACTCGCTCCTGCGCCGGCTGATCGGCACCGCCGGCGAGATCTCCGAGATCGGCTACAGCCTCCCCGACGACGTCACCAAGGCGATCGACGAGGCCGAGCGGAAGATGTTCCAGATCGCCCAGCACCGTCAGGCCGACACGATGTCGCGCCTGCACGACATGTTGGACCAGACGCTCGACACCCTCGAAGCCCTCGTCGAGCGCGGGGACGCCATCACCGGGACGCCGACCGGGTACGACGACTTCGACGAGCTCACCGCGGGCCTGCAGCCCAACGCGCTCATCGTCGTCGGAGCCCGTCCTGGCATGGGCAAGACCTCGTTCGCCATGGGCATGGCGGGTCACGCGGCGTTGACCGAGGCCCGTCCGGTCCTCTTCTTCTCACTGGAGATGAGCCGCCTGGAGCTGACCCAGCGCCTGTTGTGCTCCGAGGCCCGGGTCGACTCGAAGAAGATCCGCAACGGTCGCCTCGACGACGGCGACTGGAGCCGCATCAGCCACGCCATCGGCCGCCTGGGCGAGGCCCAGCTGTGGATCGACGACAACCCCAACGTGACCGTGATGGAGATCCGATCGAAGGCCCGCCGCCTCCAGTCCAGGGTCGGCCAGCTCGGCATGATCGTCGTCGACTACATCCAGCTCATGAGCGGCCGGTCCGGCGCCGAGAGCCGTCAGGTCGAAGTGGCCGAGATCAGTCGTGGCCTGAAGATCCTGGCCCGTGAGCTCGAGTGCCCCGTCGTCGCCCTCGCCCAGCTCAACCGCAGCCTCGAACAACGCGCCGACAAGCGCCCGATGCTGTCGGATCTGAGGGAATCCGGATCCCTGGAGCAGGACGCCGACGTGGTCGTGTTCTTGTACCGCGATGAGCACTACAACGCCGAGTCACCAGACCGGGGAACCGCCGAGGTGCTCGTGGCCAAGCACCGTGCCGGCCCGACCGGCGTCGTCCGCCTCGCCTTCCTCGACCACTACACCAAGTTCGCCAACATGGCGCGGGAGTAGGCGACCACTCGCTTGGCGGTGCTTGCCCGGTTCGACGGGCGGGCCCGATCAGCTGTGGGCTCGGCGGTGGAGGATCTCGCGGGTTGCTTCGTCGCCGGGGAAGAACGACTCGACGGCGAGCTCGGACAAGGTCACGTCGAGCGCGGTGCCGAACGTGGACATCGTGCTGAACAGGAGCAGCTCGTCGTCCCCCGAGCGCAGCCGCATCGGGGAGAACAACATGTCGGCCGGCTCCACGGCGGACGACGCCGCGGGTGCAACACCGGGGAACGTGGCCAGCTCGTCGTGGAGCTCCGCCAGCGCGGCATCGCCCGACAACAAGGCCTGGCGGTTCAGGCGCGTCAACAGGTGGGCGCTGTAGGAGGCCAGGTTCATGATCCGCGGTGCCAGGCCGTCGGGGTGGAGGCTGGCCCGCAGGGCGTTGATCGGTGGCTCGAGCAGGTGGTCGGCCACGTCCTCGGCCAGGAGGGAGAAGGCGGACTCGTTGGCGGTGACGAGGTTCCACCGGCCGTCGACGATGATCGCCGGGTAGGGAGCGTGCCCGGCGAGGATCGAGTCGAGCGCCAGCCGGGCCGGCTCCATCACCTCGGCGTCGAGCGGGGTCTCGGGGTACACGGGGGCGTAGCCCGCCGCGAGCAGCAACGTGTTGCGTTCGCGGAGCGGTACCTCGAGCTCCTCGGCCAGGTGCAGCACCAGCTCCCGGCTCGGCCTCGAGCGCCCGGTCTCCACGAAGCTGAGGTGTCGCGACGACACCGCGGCCTCGAGGGACAGGTCGAGTTGGCTGAGCCGGCGCCGGCGCCGCCAGTCGCGCAGCAGCTCGCCGACGGCCGGAGTGGAGGTGGGAGGCACGGGGTCGACGCTACCGACGGTCCGGGCGGGGGTCGCCTACCTCCGAGGTAACGGTCCTGCGTTACCCGACACGTCATGGCCGCCGGCGCCGGCGAGGCGGATCGTGGTCGTCACCAACCCAACCGATCGCCAGGAGCGACCCCATGACCGATACCGCCACCCCCACCGCCGCCACCGCCACGACAGCCCTCCACCCCGACGCGGTGACCGCTGCCGTCGATGCGTACCTGGCGGCGCTCAACGAGACCGACGGTGACCGCCGGGCCACCGCGACCACCCAGGCCTGGACCGACGACGGCACCTACTGCGACCCGCTCTCGGCGGTTGCGGGCCCGGAGGCCATCAGCGCCATGGTGGGCGCCATCCACGAGCAGTTCCCCGGTCAGAGCTTCCGCCGCACGAGCGCCATCGACGGCCACCACGACGTCCACCGCTTCGCCTGGGAGCTGGCCGACGATGCCGGCACCGTGACGGTCGGTGGCATCGACATCGCCACGATCGCTCCCGACGGCCGTCTCGCTGCCATCACCGCCTTCTTCGGCCCGATGCCCGAGCGGTAGTCGCCAACTCGCGGGGCCGGCGACCGGTGGCGGACTCGGTGCCGGCCCCGTTCAGGGTGAGCCGTCGGGCCGCGGGCCACACTGGGCCGGTGGCCCGTCGAGCGATCCCCGTGGCCGACACGGGCTTGCCGGTGGAGGCGGTGGTGGACGAGGTGCGGGCCGCGCTCGAGGTCGATGGTCCCCGGCACGCCGTCGTGGTCGCTCCTCCAGGGGCGGGCAAGACCACCGTGCTGCCCTTGCGACTCCTCGACGAGCCGTGGCTCGCCGGGCGGCGCATCGTGGTCCTCGAGCCGCGCCGGTTGGCGGCTCGCGCCGCGGCCCGCCGCATGGCCGACCTCGTGGGTGAGCAACCGGGCGCCACCGTCGGGTACCGGACTCGCGATGAGCGAGTGGTCGGCTCCGACACCCGCATCGAGGTGGTGACCGAGGGGATCCTGGTCCGCCGCCTCCAGGCCGACCCGACGCTCGACGGCACCGGGCTGGTGATCCTCGACGAGGTCCACGAGCGAAACCTGGTCACCGACCTCTCCCTCGCCCTGCTGCTCGATGCCCGGTCCGCGTTCCGCCCCGGCCTCCGGGTGCTGGCGATGTCGGCCACCGTCGCGGCCGAACGGTTGGCGGCGGTCATCGGCGGCGACGGTCCCGGCGCGCCGGTGATCCGCAGTCTCGGTCGCGCTCATCACGTCACCCTCCGCCACGCTGCGCCGGGACCGCGGGAGCGGATCGATGCCCATGCGGCCCGCACGATCGCCCGGGCCCTGCAGGAGGAGGCGGAGGGAGATCTCCTCGCCTTCCTCCCGGGCGCGGCCGAGATCCGGCGGGTGTCCGATCGCTTGACCGCCCCCGGTGCGCTGTCGGATTCGGTCGACGTTCGGCCGCTGTTCGGCGCCCTCGGTCCCGCCGAGCAGGACGCGGCCCTTGCTCCGTCGCCGGCCGGCCGGCGACGGGTGGTCCTGGCCACCGACATCGCCGAGTCCAGTCTCACGGTGGCCGGCGTGCGGATCGTGGTCGACGCCGGGCTGGTGCGGGTCCCGCGCTACGACCCCGGCTCGGGCCTGACCCGCCTCCACACCGAGCCGGCGTCGCGTGCATCCGCCGACCAGCGGTCCGGGCGGGCCGGTCGCCTCGGCCCGGGCATCGCCCACCGCCTGTGGGCCGCGGCCGACGAGCAGCGCCGCCCCGCGTTCCCCGTGGCGGAGATCGCGGTGGTCGACCTGGCCGGCTTCGCGCTCGAGCTGGCGGCCTGGGGCGCCACGCCCGATGCCCTGGCGCTGGTCGACCAGCCGCCGCCCGGCGCCTACGCCGAGGCCACATCCCTGCTGCGACGGCTCGGCGCCCTCGACGGCGACGGTCGTCCCACCGCCACCGGTCGGGCCATGGCCGACCTGCCGCTGCACCCACGGTTGGCCCGGCTCGTGGTGGACGGCGGGCGACGGTCCGCATGGACGGCCGTGGTCGTGGCGGCGCTGCTCGAGGAGCGTGACGTGCTGCGCGGTCGCCCGGGCGAGGTCCCGGCGGACCTCGGCTTGCGGGCCCGGCTCGTGGCTGACGACGGCAGCGACCATCCCGACACCGACCGTCACGCCCTGCGAACGGTGCGGCGGCGCGCGCGGGAGCTCGGCCGACGGCAGCGCACCCGGCCCGGACGGCTCGACCCTGATGCCGTCGGCGCGCTCGTGGCGCTGGCCTATCCCGACCGCCTCGCCCAGGCTCGTCGGCCGGGGGCCTTTCGGCTGCGGGGCGGCGGAGGCGGCCACCTTCCCACCTCCGATCCCCTGGCCGGCTCGGCCTGGTTGGCCGTGGCCGGCCTGCAGGCGGACGGCGCGGACGCCCGGATCACCACCGCGGCGCCCGTCGACGCGAAAGATGTGCGCGCCGCCGTCGGCGACGACGTCGAGTCGGTCACGACCGTCGCCTGGGACGCGACGCGCGACGACCTGCGCAGCCGAACCGAGGAGCGCTCCGGCGCGCTCGTCCTGTCGTCGAGTGACGGCCCGGCGCCGGCCGGAGAGGCGACGGTGGACGCCCTCGTCGAACGGGTCGCCGAGACCGGCGGCGGCGCCCTGCGCTGGACGCCCGCGGCGCGCGCCCTGCAGGGCCGGCTCGCGTTCCTGCACGGTGTCGATCCTGGCCGCTGGCCCGACACGACCGACGCCGCGCTCCTCGCCGGTCTGGACGATTGGCTCCGCCCGCTGCTGCCCGGGGCCACCGGACGACGCGACCTCGAACGGGTCGATGTGGCCGCGGCACTCCGCAGCCGACTCGATCACCGGTCGGCGCGTGAGGTCGATCGGCTGGCGCCGACCTCGTTCGTCGCGGCCTCCGGCCGGGAGGTGCCCATCACCTACGCCGACGGTCGACCGGTGGCTTCGGCGCGGGTTCAGGATCTGTACGGGACGGTGGTCCATCCCACGGTCGCCGACGGGCAGGTGGCGGTCGTCTTGCACCTGCTCTCCCCGGCGGCGCGCCCCGTGCAGATCACCGCAGACCTCCCGGGGTTCTGGTCCGGATCCTGGTCCGCGGTCCGCAAGGATCTCGCCGGCCGCTACCCGAAGCACACCTGGCCGACGCAGCCGACCGTCGCCGATGCCGTTGCGTCGCGGCGTCGCCGCGGCAGCCGGTGAATATCTTGGGTCTCCGCGCCGTTCCAACCGGGGCGTGTTCGTCCGGCAGCCTGTGGAAGGCTCGTGGCGTCGAACACCCACGTCCTCGGAGGGGATCGACCTCGTGCAGCTGAGCATCTCGGACCTGGCCCACCTGGCCACCTACGCCTACCTGGTCATCGCCGGTGTCGCGGCTGGCGATGCCATCGTGCCGGTCCTGCCCGCCGAGACCCTCGTGATCCTCGGCGGGGTCCTCGCGGCAAGCGGCGACCTGTCGCTGGGGTTGGTGATCCTCGCGGCCACGGTGGGCGCGGTCGTCGGTGACAACATCTCGTACCAGATCGGCCGGGTGGCGAATCGCAACGGCCGGACCCCCGAGGAGATGTCGGGTCGCTTCGGGAAGGCCCTGGGGTGGGCCGAGGCCGCCCTGGCGGCGAGGGGTTCGTCGATGCTCGTCATCGGCCGCTTCATTCCGGGGGGCCGCACCGCGCTCAGCTTCGGGGCCGGGTACGTGCGGTTCTCGCGTGCCCGGTTCGCAGTGACATCACTCTTCGCTGCCGCGATCTGGGCCTCGTACAGCGCGGTCATCGGGCTCGTGGGCGGACGGATCTTCGCCGAACACTGGTGGGCGGGCCTCGGCCTCGGGTTGGCGGTGACCGGTGTGGTCACGGGCCTGATCGAGTTGGGCCGCAAGGTCAGCGGCCGGGGCACGTCGATCGCCGACAAGCGGGTCGAGCTCCGCGATGCCCGCCTGGCCCGAATGGACCGGCGTAGCAACAAGGCGGAGCCCACCGAGTCCTGACCAGCGGTCCCGGGTTCCTCGGCCCGGCGGGTCCGCGGGACCGTGCCTCCGGGCGACCGCGCCGGTTCTCGGCGCACGTCGCCCATCCGGGTGCGATGATCCCGATCGAATTCGCGGATCAGCGTCATGGTTCCCGGGTTGCGGAGTCTCATCGGCTCGGGATCGGGTGCGGTGGCGTTCCCACCACCACAGGAGGAAACCGATGGACGTGAGACGACGACTGGGGGCGGAGGCCTTCGGCACCTTCTGGCTGGTGTTCGGCGGCTGCGGAGCGGCCGTGTTGGCCACCGGCTACCCGGATCTCGGCATCGGCTACGCCGGGGTGGCGCTCGCGTTCGGGCTCACCGTGGTGACCATGGCCTACGCGGTCGGCCACATCTCCGGCGGCCACTTCAACCCGGCGGTGACCATCGGCCTGGTGGTGGCCGGTCGGTTCGATCGCAAGGATGCGCTGCCCTATGTCATCGCCCAGCTGGTCGGGGCCGTGGCCGCTGCTGCCGTCTTGTTCGTGGTCGCGTCGGGCAAGCACGGGTTCGATGCCGGGGACGGCTTCGCATCGAACGGCTACGGGAAGTTCAGCCCTGGCGGGTACGACCTCGGTGCCGCGCTCCTCGTCGAGGTGGTGCTGACGGCCTTCTTCCTGATCGTCATCCTCGGGGCCACCGCCAAGCGGGCGGCTGCGGGCTTCGGCGGCCTGGCGATCGGCCTCGCGCTGACCCTGATCCACCTCATCTCGATCCCGGTGACCAACACCAGCGTGAACCCCGCTCGTTCCACCAGCCAGGCCCTGTTCGCCGGGACCGATCACCTCGCCCAGCTGTGGGCGTTCTGGGTGGCGCCCATCGCCGGCGCCGCCATCGGTGCGCTCGTCTGGAAGGCACTCCTCGAGGAGGGCGCCGACGAGGTGCCGCTCGCGGAAGGCGTCGCCTGACCTCGCGTCGATTCGATGCTGCGCCCGGTTGGCCCAGCCACGTTCGCGGTCGGTGGGAAGGACGCCCGCCCGTCCCACCGGCCGCACCTCCTCCGGGCCCGGACCCTCGACCCCCTCACCGATGGTTCGGGCCCGGCGGACCCTCACCGATAGCGTCCTCGCCCATGCCCGTCCGCCGTTCGACCGTCGTCACCGCCGCCGGCGCGGCCATCGCCGCCGCGGGCGTGCTCGTGCGTCGCCGACGGGCTGGGGCGGCGGCGACGGGGTCGCAACCTGCCATCGCCGGGCCGATCGGCGCCACCGGCCGGGCCCACCGCTCTGCCGTCCTGGCCGGGTCGGCGTCGCGGGCCGGCGGCACCTGGGCCGTCGATCGGGCCCGGCGTGTCTTTGCCGATGCCGAACGCCGGGAGGAGCTCGATGTGGCGCTGCAGCTCCGCACGGCCGAACACGTCGCCGAGACCCTCGGCAACCTCAAGGGCGCCATGATGAAGCTCGGCCAGATGGCCAGCTACCTCGACCAGGGCCTGCCCGAGCCGGTGCGAGAAGCGCTGGCGTCGTTGCAGCAGGACGCGCCGCCCATGGCGCCCGAACTGGCGGCCGGTGTGATCGAGGCCGAGCTCGGCAAGCAGCCCGCCGACCTGTTCGCGGAATGGGATCCCGTGCCGATCGCGTCGGCGTCGATCGGCCAGGTCCACCGCGCCCTCACCCACGACGGTCGGGCCGTCGCCGTCAAGGTCCAGTACCCGGGGGTCGACGAGGCCATCAAGGGCGACCTCGACAACGCGGGCCTGTTGTTCTCGGGCATGAAGTTCCTGTTCCCCGGGCTCGACCCCGCTCCGCTGGTCGCCGAGCTCCGGGAACGGATCGTGGAAGAGCTCGACTACCGCCTCGAGGCCGAGAACCAACGGCTCTTCGCTGCGTACTACGAGGATCACCCGTTCATCCACGTGCCCGCGGTGGTCGACGAGCTGAGCTCCGGACGAGTCCTGACCACCGAGTTGGCTGGCGGAGTCCGGTTCGCCGAGCTGCTCACCTGGTCCCAGGAAGAACGCGACCTGGCGGCCGAGTCCATCTACCGGTTCGTGTTCGGCAGCCTCTATCGCCACCACGTGTTCAACGGGGATCCGCATCCCGGCAACTACCTGTTCGAGCCCGGCGGCCGCGTCACGTTCCTCGACTTCGGTCTGGTGAAGCGGTTCACGCCTGCCGAGCTGCAGCCCTTCGAGGACATGATCGATGCCATGGTGCTGCGCCACGACCCGGCCGGGTTCCGCCGCATCGTCGAGGAGGTCGGCCTGTTGCAGCCCGGCCGGCCCTTCACCGACGCACAGGTCGCCGAGTACTTCGGGCACTTCTACGAGTTCGTGCTCGAGGACCGCGAGGTCGCGATGACCGAGGAGTACGCCAGCGAGACGGTGCGCCGGTTCTTCGACACGAGCGGCGAGCACGGCGAGATCATGAAGGCGGCGAACGTCCCGCCGTCGATGGTGATCATCCAGCGCATCAACCTCGGCCTGTACGCCATCCTCGGCCAGCTCGGTGCCACGGCCAACTGGCGCAAGATCGCCGACGAGCTGTGGCCGTGGGTCGACGCGGCGCCGAGCACCCCGTTCGGCGTGGCCGAGGCGACCTGGCGAGCGGCTCGACCCGCTACTGCCGCTGCAGGCTGACGAGGAACTCGAGGCTGCCCGAGTCCGACACCGACACGAACCCGCCGATGCTCGGCGGCTGGATGTCGTAGTCGGCCATCAGGATCGGTGCCGCGCCCTGCACGGTGACGGACGTCCCGGTGACCTTGGCGGTGAGGTCGATCGTGACCGTCTTCGTCACGCCGTGGAGCGTGAGCTTGCCGGTGCCCTTCACCGCGAACACCTTGCCGTCGTGGATCGTGGGCAAGGTGATCGGATCGGTGAGCTCGAAGGTGGCCGTCGGGAACTGGTCGGTCTGGAGGCCGCGGCCCCGGATCGTGTTGTCGCGCCGGCTCTCGTTGCTCTGCAGGGTGGTCATGTCGACGGAGAGGTCTCCCGTGGTGACCTTGGCACCGGCCACCGTCAGGGTCCCGGTCACCCCGCTGGTCCGGCCGTTCGCGGTCACCTTGCGAGCCCCGACCGCGAACTCCTCCTTCACCCGGTACCCGGCAGTGGTGGCGTCGGCGCCCGTGCCGGCCACGACCTTCCAGGTTCCGTCGAGGGTGGACGGATCCACGACCTTGTCGGTGCCGGTGCTGCTGTCGGAGATCTTGAGCGCCGGCTGGGCGTCGCCCTTCAGGAACAGGAACCAGGCCGCAGCACCAGCGGCGAGGATCACGACCAGGACCGCGGCGAGGAGGGCGCGGCGGCGAGAGCGATGGTCAGTCATTCGGGAACCATCGCCGCTGGCGACGAAAGTGCGCCGAAAGTTGAATTCGCAACTTCCAGCGTGGGCCCGGTCCGGGTCGTCCGACCGGTGGGGGTCACGCGCCAGGCGCGTTCGTGATCCGGCGGCGCCGCCGCCGACCCCGCTGGCTGCCGAGGCGGACGGTCATCTCGATGCCGGACGCGACCACGGCGACGAGGAGTCCGCCGAGCAGGAGTCCGCCGGCGACCTCGGCCCGGTCGGCCACGCGGGGTCGGCATGGCGTGCGGTTGGTGGCCTCGACCTCGGCGCGGGTGTGCCCCTTCGGCGGATTCGCCGGGTCACCCATCACGTCGGTGCGGCCGTCGTACAGGAACGAGAACGTCGACCCGCAGTCCTGGAGCGGGCTGTGCACCGGCAGGGCGAGCACCCCGACACCGGCAAGCGCGACGACGACGCCGATGGTGGCCACCAGTGCCGTCCACCGCAGCACGCCTCGCCGCGGCCCGGGGCGCGGCGGTTGCCCGGAGGCCGCCGCGGGAGGCAGGGGTGGATCAGCGATGGACACGGCGGGCCTCCGGGACGGACCGAGGCAGCGTAGGGCGCCCCCGTCGATCGGCCCGGGGCGCGGCTGACGGGCCGGCGGGGGAGCCGGCCCGGAGCCGCCCGGCACGAGGCCGGTGGGTGGGGTGGAGCGAGAGCCACCACATGCGTCGTGCCCTGGACAAGCACGGTTCGAATGTGTGGTTTGGAGGGAGGATGTGGCTCCCGCTCCTGGACCCCGACGCCGGTGGGGGCGATGAGCCACCGGCTTGGAAAACGTATCGGCGCCCACTTGGGGTACTTGAGGACTATTTCACGGACCGTGCTGTGAATAGTGCAGAGAGTGGTTGAAGCCTGAACCGCACGATGCCCTGGTCCTCGCGTCGCTGGGAGCGCTGAGGAGCGCTCGGTATCCTGCTTCGGTGCTCGCTGCCGACTCGTCCGCCCCGTTCCTGGGCAACGACCTGTTGCCGTACCTCGTGCTCGCCATCGGCGGTGCGATGGTGGTCGGCAACCTGGCGGCCGTGCTGCGCCCGCCGGCTCGGGCTCAGAAGGACGGCGACCTCGATCGGGCGCCGGTGGCCCGCTCGATGGTGATGGTCGTGATCGGGTTCGTGGCCGCGCTGTGGGCGCTGGTGTCGCTGCTCGTCTGAAGGGTGGTGGGCCTCGCCCTACCAGCCGGGGACGGACCAGCCGGGCGGGGTCCAGCCGGGCGCGGCGAGCTCGAACCCCGAGAAGTCGAACGCCGGCGCCACGGTGCAGCCGACGAGGGTCCACGCCCCGAGCGAGCGCGCTGCCTGCCAGGCCCGGCGCGGGACCACGAGCTGTGGCTCGGCCCCGGCGCCGAGGTCCGGGCCGAGCGTGAGCACCTGGTGCTCGTCGTCCTCGGAGATGGCGAGGGCCAGCGGATCGCCGGCGTAGTGGTGCCAGGTCTCGGTGGCGTCGACACGGTGCCAGTGCGACCGGTCGACGTCGGTCAGCAGGAAGTAGATCGCGGTGCCGACGCCGCGGCCACCGTCGGCGGGCAGGTCCCGCCAGGTCTCGCGGTACCAGCCGCCCTCGGGGTGGGGGGCGAGGCCGAGGTGCTCGATGATCTCGTGGGCATCCATGTGGAGGCCAGTCTGCACGCCCCGGCGCGCACGGGCAGCGAGCCTCGCCACCGGCCATGCTTGCGGTCCCGAACACGCCTGAGGCCGGAAACCGGAGCACCACCATGGATACCCTGAGGACACCCGATGACCAGTTCACCGACCTGCCGGGCTTCCCGTTCGCGCCGCACTACGTCTCGGTGCCGTCGGGCGACGGAGCCGGAACGATCCGCCTCGCGTACCTCGACGAGGGACCGGCCGACGGCGAGGTCGTGCTGTGCCTGCACGGGGAGCCGTCGTGGTCCTACCTGTACCGCCACATGATCCCGGTGCTGGTGGACGCCGGCCTGCGGGTGGTGGCGCCCGATCTCATCGGGTTCGGCCGGTCCGACAAGCCCGCCCACCGCGAGGACTGCACCTACCAGCGCCACCTGGACTGGTTGCGGGCCGCGGTGTTCGACGAGCTCGACCTCCAGGCCGTGACCCTCGTGTGCCAGGACTGGGGCGGCCTGCTCGGCCTGCGCCTCGTCGGCGAACACCCCGAACGCTTCGCCCGCGTGCTGGCGGCCAACACGTTCCTGCCCACCGGGGACAACCATCCCGGCGAGGCCTTCCTGGCGTGGCAGCAGTTCTCCCAGGAGACGCCCACCTTCCCGGTCGGGTTCATCATCAACGGCGGGTCCACCACCGAGTTGGCGCCCGAGGTGGTCGCGGCCTACGACGCGCCGTTCCCCGACGAGTCCTACAAGGAAGCCGCTCGCCAGTTCCCGTTGCTGGTTCCGTCGCAGCCCGACGATCCGGCTTCACCCGCGAACCGAGCGGCATGGACGGTGCTCGAGCGGTTCGCCCGGCCGTTCCGCACGGCGTTCTCCGACCAGGACCCCATCACGGGTGGCATGGATGCCATCCTCCAGGGCCGCATCCCGGGAGCCAAGGGCGAGGCCCACACGACGATCGAGGGTGGCGGCCACTTCCTCCAGGAGGACCGGGGCCCGGAACTGGCGGCCGTGGTGGTCGACCTCGTGAGCACGACCCCCGACGCCGCGTCCCGGCCCGCGCTCGTCGACCCCGCCTGACGGCGCCCAGGGTCAGGGGACGGCGCCGTCGCGGCCGCTGGCGGCGGCGGCCTTCCACGCAGCACGGCCGGCGCGGGCTCGGCGGCCGCCGCGAAAGACGACCAGCGCCAGGCCGACGATCGACGCGACGATCAGGCCGAGGAGGCTGAGCTGCTCCCACCCGCCGCGGTCGCCAGGGTTCGTGGGGGCGTGGCCGGAGTTGGGGCGGTCGATGATGTGGGGCTTGTCCCCGCCGTCCTCCTGCTGCTGGCCCTGGGTGTCGCGACGCGGTCCGGAGTCCGCGGTGGCGGCCACCCAGATGATCCCGCCGCAGATCGCGACAGCCAGCAGGGCGGCCGACGCGATGACCGTGCGCCGGTCGAGCTGGCCCGAGGCGGACCGGGAGCGAGGCCGCGGCGATGGCTGGGGCGAGGGCGAGGGCACGCCGGCCATGCTCCCGCGCCAGGCCGGTGAGGCCAAGCCGGGGCCCGCAGGCTTCAGCCGAAGTCAGCCGAAGTCAGCCGGGTCCAGCCGGGGCCCAGCGGGCGTCTAGCCGGCGTCAGCGGGGGAGGTGCTTGGCGGCCTTGAGGATCTTGGTGAAGCGGCGGGCGTAGCCTGCGCCGTCCGTCCCCGGTGTCTGCAGCTTCTCGGCCAGCGAGGAGCGCACCGCGAGGGTCTGGGACTCGGTGTACTTGAGGAGCCCCTCGCGGCCGTGGCGGCGGCCGACCCCCGAGGCCTTCATGCCGCCCATGGGTGCGTCGAGGCTGGCCCACCCCGACGAGTAGCCGTCGTTGATGTTCACGGTGCCGGACATGAGGCGCTCGCCGATGGCCCGGCCCTTCTTCACATCGCCGCAGTAGACGCTCGAGTTGAGGCCGTACTCCGTGTCGTTCACCGCATCGACGGCATCATCGACCGACGTGTAGGTGTAGAGCGACACGAGGGGCCCGAAGGTCTCTTCCCCGAACACGTCCATCTCGGGGGTGACGTCGGCGAGCACCGTCGGCTCGTAGAAGTACGGGCCGAGCTCCGGACGGGCCTTGCCGCCGGCCACGACGCGGGCGCCCTTGCCTTCGGCGTCGGTCACGTGCTCGGTGATCTTCTCCAGCTGGGCCTGCGACGCCAGCGCGCCGACCTCGGGGCCGTAGTCCTGGTCGGCGCCGAGCGTGAGGCTGCTCACGCGGGCGGCGAAGCGCTCGGTGAACGCGGGCGCGATCGCCTGGTCGACGTAGATGCGCTCGATGGAGATGCACAGCTGGCCGGTGTTGGCGAAGCAGCCGACCGTGGCACCCTCGACGACCCGATCGAGATCGGCGTCGGCGGTCACGATCATGGCGTTCTTGCCGCCGAGCTCGGCCGAGAAGCCGATGAGGCGCTCACCCGCCTGGGCGGCGACCGTCCGCCCCGTCGCGGTGGAGCCCGTGAACATGACGTAGTCGGTGTTGTCGATGATGGCCGTGCCCACCTGGGTGCCCGGGCCGGTGATGATCTGCACGAGGCCCTCGGGAAGGCCCGCCTCTTCGAGCAGCTCGAAGGCGCGGATGGCCGTGAAGGGCGTCTGCGAATCGGGCTTGATCACGATGCCGTTGCCGGCGACGAGCGCGGCCAGCGCGTCGGACACGGCCAGCACGAGTGGGTAGTTCCACGGCGAGATCACCCCGACGACACCCTTGGGCACGTGGTGCTCCCGGGCGGTCACCAGCCCGGGCAGCGCGGTGAGGCGAGCGGTCGGCTTGAGCGCCCGAGGCGCAAGGCGCGCGTAGTACCGGGCGGTGACCGCCTGGTCCATGATCTCCTCGAACGCCCACACGCGCGCCTTGCCGTTCTCGGCCTGGATGAGGTCGAGCAGCGACTCCTGCTCGGCCAGGACCAGGTCGTGGTAGCGCAGCAGCACCGCCGCCCGCTCCTTCACCGGCCGGGCGGCCCAGGCCCGCTGCACGACGCGGGCCCGCTCCATGGCGTCGCTCACGTCGTCGGCGGTGCCGAGCGGGACCTCGCCCAGGAGCT
>JAOBWM010000141.1 GCA_025463365.1 Acidimicrobiales bacterium | reverse complement strand
TGCCAGGCCCGGCGGACGGCGACCGGCAGCTGGTCGGCGACCGCGTCGCGCACGAGCGCGTGGTCGAACGCCAGCCCCGAACCCCGCTCGACCAGCAGCCCGACGGCGATCGCCTCGGCGAGGGCGGCATCGACGTCCTCGACCTCGCGGTCGGCCATCGCCGCGAGCACGCCGACGTGGATGGGAGCACCCAGGATCGATGCCGCCGAGAGCAGCTCCACGGTGAGGTCCGGCAGGGGCTGAAGGCGGGCGCGGACCGCGGCCCGGATCCCGTCGGGGATCTCGTCCAGCACACCGGGTCCACCGCGGCCGACCGCCTGCACCAGCTGCTCGACGTAGAGCGCGTTGCCGCCCGATCGGGCCAGGAGTTGCGAGGTCAGGGCGTCGGCGACGACCGGTCCGACCTCCTCGGCGAGCAGGCTGCGGACCTCGGCGGCGCCGAGCGCCCCGGGGGCGAGCTGCCGTGCTCGCCGGGCGATCCCGGCGAGCACGACGTCGCGGGCCGGGTCGTGGCGCAGCTCGGACAGCCGGTGCGTCCCGACCACCAGCACGGGCAGGTCGTGCGCGGTCCGGCTCAAGAAGCGCAGCAGCTCCAGCGACGGCAGGTCGGCGGCGTGCAGGTCGTCGAGCACGATCACCCGCGTCCGTCGGCGGCGGGACCACAGGATCTCGTGCACGGTGTCGAAGACGGCGAACGGCTCGTCACCGCGGGCGTCGAGCCGTTCCCGGGCCGCGGCCACCGCGTCGTCGCCCATCGATCGCATCACCTGGGTCCACGGCCAGAACGCGGGTGCCCCACCGATCTCGGCGCAGCGGCCCCAGTGGACGTCGACCCCCTCGGCCGCGAGCTGGTCGGTGAAGGCCTCGGTCAGCGCCGTCTTGCCCATGCCGGCCTCGCCACCCACCAGCACCACCACGAACGTGCCGTCGTCGGCGGCCTCGAACGCGTCGCGCAGAGCCGCCAGCTCCTCCGTCCTCCCCACGAAGGGGACGGTCCGACCTCGGGACCGGCGCATCCACAGACCCTAGGGGCCCGCATCCGACGCTCGCCCTCCCTGGGCCAGGCTCGGGTCACGGGAGCAGCCTCGGGACGCGACCGTCGGGGAGTCGACCGAAGTCGACCCCCCGGGGTCCCGCCTCAGGATGGTTCCGCCACCTTCCCAAGGATCTGGGCAGACGGTGCCACGCAACCCTTCAAGAACCCTTGAAGTGCGGCCCCCCTGGGTCCGTTGCCGCCGAAGAAGGGCCGAACGGCCTAGTGCAGGCGGGTGACCTGCGGCTCAGGCCGTGGCGGCGCGACCACCGAACCGGTCGGCCAGCCGAGGTACACGAGGGCGACGAGGTCGTGGCCGCCGTCCACGCCGGCCACGGCACGGGCCGCATCGACGAGCGTGTCGGAGAGGGTGGCCCAGTAGGACCCGAGACCGTTGGCGGTGGCGCTGATCAGCAGGTTCTGGACCCCAGCCGCGGTGGCATCGCGGTCCTCGCGGGCCCGGACCGGATCCGCGTCGACCGCGACCCACACGAGGACGACCACCGCGCTGCGGCGGTACTTGCCCCGGAGCTTGGCCACCTTGGCGTCGTCGAGCCCCAGGGCCATCGCGGCCTCGGCAACGGCATCGCCCAGGCGCGAGCGGGCGTCGCCGGTGAGGACGGTGAACCGCCACGGCCAGGTCCGCTTGTGGTTGGGGGCCCACGTCGCCTGGTCGATGAGGTGGTCGACCAGCTCGTCGGGCACCGGCCGCTCGGCATCGACCAGCAGGCTGGTGCGACGCGACCGGATGGCGCCGTCCACGGTTGCAGCGGTCGTGACGGTGGGATCGGTCGGATCGGGGCCGCTCACCTCGCGAGTCTGCCCGACACCGGCTCGATCCTCGCTACGGTCGGAGCCATGCGTGCCCTGCGGAGCTTCACCGTCCGACCCAGGCTGCCCGACGCGTTGGCCCCCCTCGAGCGGCTCGCCATGAACCTCCGGTGGGCATGGGACGACCGCACGAGAGACCTGTTCCGATGGGTCGATCCCGATGCCTGGGACGCCACCCTGCACGACCCGGTCCGCCTGCTCGGGACGGTCCGACCCGAACGGCTCGAGGCGCTCGCGGTGGACGCCGCCTTCCTGCGGTTCCAGGGCGAGGTCCAAGACGACCTGGAGCGCTACCTGGCCCTCCCCCGCTGGTTCCAGACCCGCCCGGGATCGGCCCTGCGGCAGGTGGCGTACTTCTCGCCCGAGTTCGGCATCGCGGAGGCCCTGCCGCAGTACTCGGGCGGCCTCGGCATCTTGGCCGGCGACCACCTCAAGTCGGCGAGCGACCTCGGCGTGCCGCTCGTCGGCGTCGGCCTCTTCTACCGCCACGGGTACTTCCGCCAGGGACTGTCGCCCGATGGCTGGCAGCAGGAGCGGTTCCCCGATCAGGACCCGTGGGCGATGGCCCTCACGTTGTGCGACGACATCCGGGTTCGCGTCGAGCTGGCCGGTGCCCCGCTGGAGGCACGGGTGTGGCGGGCCGACGTGGGGCGGGTCCCGCTGTACCTCCTCGACGCCGACGTCGAGGAGAACCCACCGGAGCTGCGCGGCGTCACGGATCGCCTCTACGGCGGCGACGTCGAGCACCGGCTCCGCCAGGAGATCCTCCTCGGCATCGGCGGGGTCCGGGCCCTCGAGGCGCTGGGCATCGATGCCCAGGTGTTCCACACCAACGAGGGCCACGCCGGGTTCCTCGGACTCGAGCGGATGCGCCGAGCCATCGTCGACGACGGCCTCACGTTCGCCGAGGCCGTGCAGGCCACGCGGGCGGCGTCCATCTTCACCACCCACACGCCCGTCCCCGCCGGCATCGACCGCTTCCCGCGGGCCCTCATCGAGACCTACTTCGGGGGCTGGGCCGCCGAGTGCGGCGTCACCGTCGACCAGCTGATGGCGCTCGGGCTCCGCCCGTCGGAACGGTCTGGAGCCCATCCGCCCACCCGCCCCGACGATCGGGAGGAGGCCGAGGCCGCGGCAGAGGGCGATCGGTTCAACATGGCCGTGATGGGCCTGCGCCTGGCCGGTCGCTCCAACGCCGTGTCCAAGCTGCACGGCGCCGTGAGCCGATCGATGTTCGCCGACCTGTGGCCCGACGTTCCCGACGACGAGGTCCCCATCGGATCGGTCACCAACGGCGTGCACGCGGGCACATGGGTGTCGGCCGACATGACCGACCTGCTCTCGCGTCATGTGCTTCCCGACTGGGACGAAGCCGATGCCGCCGCCTGGGCCCGCATCGACGAGGCACCAGACGACGAGCTGTGGCGCGTGAAGGAGCAGGCCCGATCCCGACTGGTCGCGTTCGTGCGGGCCCGCATGAAGGAGCGCGCCACGGCCGCCGGCTCCTCGGCGTCGGCGGCGGCGTGGGCCGACGAGCTGCTCGACCCCCGCGCCCTCACCATCGGGTTCGCCCGCCGGTTCGCCACCTACAAGCGGGCCAACCTCCTCCTCACCCAGGCCGATCGGCTCCAGCGCCTGCTGCTCGACCCGGACCGCCCCGTGCAGTTCATCTTCGCCGGCAAGGCCCACCCGGCCGATGACGACGGCAAGGAGATGATCCGCCAGATCGTCGCCTGGGCCGGGGACCACGGCGTGCGCCACCGGTTCGTGTTCCTCGACGACTACGACATCGCCGTCGCCCGAACCCTGTACCAGGGCGCCGACGTCTGGCTGAACACGCCGCGCAGGCCTCAGGAGGCCTGCGGCACCAGCGGCGAGAAGGCCGCCCTGAACGGCACCCTCAACTGCTCCATCCTCGACGGCTGGTGGGACGAGATGTTCGACGGCGAGAACGGGTGGGCCATCACCTCCGCCGAGGACCACCACGACCTCGAGCAGCGCGACCGCCTCGAGGCCGACAGCCTGTTCGACCTGCTCGAGCACCAGATCGTGCCGCTGTTCCACGACCGGCCCGGCGACGGCGGCCTACCCCGTGGCTGGATCGCCAAGATCAAGCACAACCTGGCATCGCTCGGTCCGGAGGTGGTCGCTTCGCGCATGGTCCGCGACTACGTCACCGACCTCTACGAGCCCACCGCGGGGTCGGCCGACTCCCTGCGGAGCAACGGCTTCGAGCGGGCCCGGGCCCTCGCCGCCTGGAAGGAGCGCGTGCTCGGCGCCTGGGACGGCATCAAGGTGGAGGAGGTCGTGGCGAGCGACGAACACGCCGAGCTCGGGGCCACGCGCGACGTCACGGTCGTCCTCGCCCTGGGCGACCTGTCACCCGACGACGTCGCCGTCGAGGTCGTGCACGGCCGCGTCGGCCAGCACGACGAGCTCGACACCCGAGCCGTGACCACCCTGGCCTGCACGGACCCCTCGCCGGGCCAGGCCACCTACGCCGGCGCCATCGCGTGCGATGCTCCCGGCCGCTACGGCTTCACGGTGCGCGTCGTCCCGTCGCACCCCGACATCCCCACCCGGGTCGACCTGGGCCGCCTCACCTGGGCGTAGCGCCCATCGACTCGGGTCAGCGGCCGGTGAAGGTGGCGTGGCCGGGGCCGTCGGCCAGGAAGGACGCGACGCCGACCCGGGCGTCCTCGGTGGCGAAGACATTGGTGAAGAGGTGCTGCTCGAGGTCGAGGCCGGCGGCGAGGGAGCCGTCGAGGCCGCGGTCGATGGCCTGCTTGGCCAGGGCCTGCGCGGCGACGGGGCCGCGAGCGAACTCCGCCGCCCAGGCCACGGCGGCGTCGTGCAGGACCTCGGGGTCGACGACCCGGTCGGCCAACCCGATGGCCAGGGCCTCGTCGGCCTTCACCTGACGGCCCGAGAGGATCAGGTCCTTGGCACGCGACGGGCCGATCAGGCGCGGCAGCCGCTGCGTGCCGCCCCCGCCGGGGATGATGCCGAGCAGGATCTCCGGCTGGCCGAACTTCGCCTTCGTCGAGGCCATGCGGAAGTCGCAGGCGAGGGCCAGCTCGCAGCCGCCACCGAGGGCGACGCCCGAGATCGCCGCGATCGTCACGCGCGGGATGGCGGCCACGGCGTTGAGCGAGTCGAGGAAGAGCCCGCCCAGGACCCGGGCCTCGTCGGGTCCGCCGAACTCGCTGATGTCGGCGCCGGCGGCGAAGAGCCGGTCGCCGCCCGTGATCACGACCGCGCCCGGAGGGTGCTCCGTCAGCGCGCCCGCCGCCGACCGGAGCTGGCGCAGCAGCTCGGCGGACAGGGCGTTGACCTTCGGGTTCTCCAGGCGGACGACGGCGACACCGTCGTCGCGGCGTTCGGTGGTGACGAGCGGCTGGGTGGTGTCGGCCATGGCGCGACCCTACGGGTTCAGTCCGCCAGCGGACCCAGGATGCGGTCGGCGGCGGCCCACGGATCGAGGGTGCCGGCCAGCACCTCGGCCTCGAGCGAGCTCCGGCCGGCATCGTCGAGGAGGGCCTCGGCCTTGGCGCGCAGGCGCTGTTGGACCACCAGGGCCAGCTCCTCGCGGAGGCGAGTGCCGCGCCGGACGGTGAGCTGATCGGCCGCTTCGAGGTGGGCCCGGTGGCGCCCGATGGCCTGCCACAGGTCGGCGGCGCCCTCGCCAGTGGTCCCGACGGTGGCGATCACCGGCGGGCGCCATCCGTCGTCGCCGGAGCGGCCGGTGAGGTCGAGCATCGACTCCAGGTCGTGGCTGGTCTGGGCCGCGCCGTCCCGGTCGGCCTTGTTCACCACGAAGACGTCGGCGATCTCCATCAACCCGGCCTTGTTGGCCTGCACCGCGTCGCCCCAGCCCGGGTTGACGACCACCACCGTGGTGTCGGCCGCCCCGGCCACCTCGACCTCGACCTGCCCCACGCCGACGGTCTCGACCAGGACCCAGGGGAACCCGACGGCATCGAGGAGGCGGATCGCCTCCGGCGTGGCGAGGGCCAGGCCACCGAGGTGACCGCGCGTGGCCATGGACCGGATGAAGACGCCGTCGTCGAGGGCGTGCTCGCCCATGCGCACCCGGTCACCGAGGATCGCACCGCCGGTGAACGGGGAGGACGGGTCGATGGCGAGCACGGCCAGCCGTTCGCCGGTCGAACGAGCCTCCGCCACGACCGCGCTCGTGAGGGTCGACTTCCCCGCTCCCGGGGCGCCGGTGATGCCGACGGTGTACGCCTTTCCGGCCCGACTGAAGGCCAGCTCCCCGATGGACCGGGCGCCGGCACCGCCGCGCTCGATGGTCGACAGCAACCTGGCGAGCGCGGTGCGGTCACCGGTGCGTGCGGCCTCGAGGGCGACGACGGGATCGGAGGCGACAACCACGGGAGAAGCGTGGCACGGCGGGCGCCCGAGCCGCGACCTCTACAGCGAGACGGCGGACTCGGTCTCGAGCGGTTCGGCACCGAACTGCTCGACGGCGGTCACCCCGGGCACCCGGTCCTTCAAGATGCGCTCGACGCCGGCCTTGAGGGTGACCGTGGATGCCGGGCACGAGACGCACGCGCCGGTCAGCTCCACCGTGACGACCCCCGTGGCCTCGTCCAGCGACTTCAAGAAGATGTCGCCACCGTCGGCCTGGATTGCCGGCCGGATCACGTCGATGGTCTTGCGTACCTGGGCTTCCACATTGCTCCTCGGGAGACACGGCAGCTTCGCACGGCACCGGAGGGGCGCACGAACCGCGGTGGGTGCAACGCCGCCCGCTCGCGAGGTGTTCCCGACGTTGCCGCGGCCCCGCTGGTCTGTGAAGCTGCCCCGCCATGACCATCGCGACCTGGGTGCTGGCCCACCAGGGCGGTTGGGACGAGATGTTGCTCGTGGGGGCCCCGGTCGTGCTCCTCGTGCTCCTCCTGCGCCTCGCGAACTCCCGGGCGGCGGCCCGGCAGGACGACGACACCGACGCGGAACACCGCTGACCGGTGGACCCGACATGGGGGTGACCTCCCACACCAGCACCTTCGAGGTGGACGACGACGGCCTGCGAGCCGTCCTGCAGGAGCGCGACGACCTGGTGCTCGAACGGGCCGAAGGCGACGGCGTCTTCGGGCTGGCCGAAGGGCCGTTCGACCACTACCGGCGGACGGTGATCGTGACCGGCAGCGCGCCTCACCGCGTCACCGAGACCGTCGAGTGGGAGCTCGCCATCCCGATCTGGGGCGGGCTCTTCCGCCCGCTCGTGCGGCGCCTCGCGTCCCGCTCCGAGGCTCCCCCGCTGCGTGACCCGGACGCCCCTCCCGCGGCGGCACCGTGGTGGTCCCCGCCGGCCCGCCTCGATGCCCGCGCCGCCGCGGTGCTGAGCCGGCTCTGCGGCCTCTCACTGCTCGCCGGGTACCTCGGGACGATCATCACCCAGACGATCACGTACGCCTCGAGCGAGTTCGGTGCCTCCACCGGCAGCCAGGGGACGACGCTGGCCGGCATCCGGTTCGGCGTCCTGCTCTCCCTGGTGCTGCTCACCTTGTCGGATCGCCGTGGCCGCCACGGACTCTTGAAGGTGAGCGCCATCGGCGGCGCGGTGGCCGCCGCCGCCGGGGCGCTCGCGCCCAACCTCTGGGTGCTGGGCAGCACCCAGACCCTCTCCCGCGCCTTCTCCACCACGCTGGCGCTGTTGATCGCCGTCACCGCGGCCGAGGAGATGCCGGCGGGCGCCCGCGCCTACGCGGCGAGCGTCCTGGCCATGACCGCTGCGCTCGGCGCGGGCGGCGCGGTGCTCCTCCTGCCGGTCGCCGACCTGGGTGCGTGGGCGTGGCGGATCGTCTACGTGGTCCCGCTGCTCGCCCTGCCCCTCTTCCTGAAGATCCTGCGCCGCCTCCCCGAGAGCCGGCGGTTCGTGCGACCCCACGGGCGCGCCACGATGGCCGGCCACCGCGGCCGCTTGGCCCTCCTGTCGACATCGGCGTTCTTCGGGCTCGTGTTCCTCGCCCCCGTCACCCAGTTCCAGAACGACTTCCTGCGCAAGGAGCATGCGTTCTCCGCCATCGGCATCACCCTGTTCACGATCTGCACGAACACGCCCGGAGGGATCGGCATCGTGGTGGGCGGCAAGCTGGCCGACGTGCGCGGCCGCCGCCGGATCGGCGCCATCGGGACCATCGGCGGCGCCATCTTCCTGGCCATCGGCTACCAGGTGGGCGGACCGATGCTGTGGGCCGTGTGGATCGTCGGCACGATCATCGCGGCCATGTGCGTGCCGGCCCTCGGGGTCTACGGGCCGGAGCTGTTCCCCACCTCGCTTCGGGGCCGCGCCAACGGGATCATCACCCTGGCCGGCGTGTGCGGCAGCGCGGTCGGGCTCGTGCTCGCCGGCCAGCTGCGTGATCACTTCCACCGCTACGGGCCCGGGTTCGCGATGCTCGCGGCCGGCCCGCTCGTGGTGGCCGCGCTGGTGATCACGCTCTACCCGGAGACGGCGCACGTCGAGCTCGAGGACCTCAACCCCGAGGACGCCGGCGCCCTCGCCGTGGCTGCGACGCCCCTGCTCTGAGCGGTCGCGTCAGAGCCCCGCCAGCCAGGCCGCCACCACCGAGGAGACCTCCGGGTCCTTGCCCTTCAGGTCGTGGCGACCGCCCTCGATCCAGTGGTGGGCGACGGGACCGCCGATGGTCGCGGTGGCCGCCTCGAGCTCGGCCGGCGTGCCGAACGGATCACGGGTGCCGCTGACGAAGAGGCACGGGACGGTGAGCCGAGGCAGGTGCTCGACTCGGAGCTTGTCGGGCCGCCCGGGCGGATGGAGCGGGTAGGCCACCAGCACCAGCGCGGCGGCGGGCAGCCCGTCGGCCACGGCCATCGAACAGATGCGGCCACCCATCGACCGCCCGCCCAGCGCGAGGCGATCAGCTCGGATGTGGACGTCGGCCACGAAGGCGGCAGCGTCGGCCGTGACCGACTCGATCAGCTTCGGCGCCCGATCCGGCGCCCGGCGCCCCTCCTTTCGGTAGGGGAAATCGGCCCGCAACGTGGGCAGGGGCGACACCGCGTGCTGGATGGCGACCAGCGTGGCCTGGTTGCGATCGCTGCCCGCTCCAGGGGTCAGCAGCAGGGCACCCACGGGTCGCTTCCGGCCGGCCATGGTGTTGCTCGCTATCCGGCGAGGAGGATCCGGCGGGCCTCGGCGAGCTCGCTGATCCGCTGGGCAGCGCCGTCGGCCGAGCCGCCGTGGTCGGGATGCGCGGTGCGCAAGAGCTGGCGGAACCGGTGCTGCACCGCTTTGCGCTCGGCATCGCCGGAGTCCAGCCCGAGAACGCCGAGGGCCCACACGACCGGATCCCGTCCACCGAGCGTGGACCAGGTGACCGTGCCCTTCGACTCGCTCAGGTACTCGACGAAGTCCGCGCCGAGCGTGCCTCGCCAGCGCAAGGCCCGACGGAGCGAGGCGAACACGGGAGTCCGCACGTCGGCCGGCAGCCGGCCGGCTGCATAGACGGCCGCCAGCACGTTGGGTTCCGGGGCACCGTTTCGGTCGAGGTCGAACTCCAGCTCCTCGCCGGACCCCAGCAGCTGGTGGCGATAGCGGTTGAGCCCGACCCGATCGTCTTGGAGCCGGTGGCGCAATCGGGGCTGCGGGATGCGCTGGCCTGCCTCGACGTGGTGCGTGAGGCGGGTGAGGTCGTCCAGGAGATCCGGGTCGACGTCAGGGACGAACTCGGCCACGATCCCACCGAGGAGGAGCCCCCCGAAGCCCGGTGCGGGGGTGGTGGGCAGCACGGCGACCCCGATGGCAACCCGCCGGGTGGGCGCGACCGGCCGAGAGTGGAACACCTCCAACTCGGCCAGGAGCATCAGGACACGCTACTGGTGGTCAGACCAGCTCTTGCAGGCGGCCGCGGAGGCTCCGAGCCCGCTCGCGCGCGACCTCGGCCGCCGTGGGCACCGGAGCCTCGTCCGCCGGTTCGACCTCCTGCTGGACGGTGTCCAGCTCCCCCTCGACCGCTGCCTCGATCTCATCCTCGACCATTGCCTCGCCCTCGGGATCGGACTCGGGCTCCGACTCGGGCCCCGGCTCGTCACCGTTCGACGCAGCCGGCGGGCGAACCGATTCGGCGAGGGCCACCACGTCCTCGCCCAGTGACTCCCAGTCAGCCCCCGAGAGGCCGTAGGGGACCGCCAGCCCGACGATCGCGTCGGCGGCGGCGGTGAAGCGACGGGCCAGCTTCTTGTCGGTCGGGTCCTTCATCAGCTTGTCGACGGACACGTACAGCTCGCTGAGCGCCTGCTGGGCGGCGAGGCCGTCGCCCTCGTCCTCGTCGGGCCCGGCCAGCACCTCGTCGATGATGGCGGCGACGACGTCGTCGTCGTCCTCGGAGACCAGGAGGGCGCCATCCTCCTCCCATGCGTGGGCGATGTGGGCGGCGATCAGGCGGGCGTCGAGGTCGGCCAGCTCGTCGGGATCCAGGCCCTCGATCTCGAACGCCACCTTCGGGAGGTCCTCATCGAGGCCCTCGACGACCTCGCCGCCCTCGACGGTGGCCACCAGCTCGTCGACCTCCTCCTCGTCGGAGGCCGCGACGACCAACGCGTTCGACTCCCACACGTGGCGGATGCCGGCCCGGTCGAGCATCCCCGCGAGCGTCACCTTGAGCGGGTTGCCCCACCCGTCGAGCTCGTAGCCGATCTGATCCCCGTCACCGAGGGGCGACGCCGCGACGGCGCCGGTGCTGCCGGTCGCACCGGGGTCCGCGGCCACCGGGTCGACTTCGTCGACCAAGACCACGTCGCAGTCGATGCACCGGCGGACCGATGCCACGTACTGGGAGCCACATCGAGGACATGCACGCGTCGCCATCGGCGCAGCTTCGCACGAACGACGACGCCCCCGGAGCCGCCGATCCCGCGGCCTCGACGATGCCGATCAGGCCCGCCCCGCCCCCGCCGGGCCCGGCGGTGGTGGAGGTGGAGGGGGAGGTGGAGGTGGCGGGGGAGGGGGTGGTGGTGGTGGCGGCGGTGGAAAGGCGGGCGGCGTCGTCGGGAGGGGTGCGGCCCAGCCCGGCCGGGTCGCACCGGGTTGGGTCCACGGCGACACCTGCGTCCACGGCGACACCTGCGCCCATGCCGATGGCGCCGTCGCCGTCGCCGGGATCGAGGTCGACGGCGCGGCGGGCCAGACCGGTGCCGCCGCGCCATACCAGGACCGGGCCAGCCAGTCGAAGGTCTCGGCGGCCCGGCGACGCGCCTCCGCGCCCGGCCCCCTGCACGTCAGCATGGCGAATTGCTCGCGATCAGGCGTGGCCAGGACCAGGCGCGTCGCCCGACCACCGATGCCGACCCAGCACCACAACCGCTGGTCCCCCTGGAGCCAGCCGCGGCCGCCACCCGACGACGCGGTCCACCAGGCGGCCGGAGCGATGCCCGGAGCGTCCATCCCCGTTGCCGCTGGGTCGAAGATGCCGACCGATCGCTGGGCGGTGTCGCCACCGAGGCCCGTGACGACCACGACCTCCGCCCAGCGCCAGTGGCCGCCTCGGAGGGCCCGACGGATGCGCCTCGGGCGGCCCTCGTTCAGGGGCGCCATCCCCATGAGGAAGATCCCGGTGATGATGGTCAGCCCGGCGGTCCAGCCAAGGATCGGAGCCAGCACGCGGACGTCGCCGGCGGCGGCTTCAGCGATGGCCAGCAGGTAGCCCACCACGATCACGCCGACGTAGGCCAAGAGCCGCAAGGCCCGGCGACGACCCATTCGACGCAGCGTGGCCCGCGTCCGTTCGTCGGTCGTCGGCGAGCCCTCCCCGTCGGGCGGCCAGGGCGGAGCGACGGGCACGGTCGGCACGCCCCTGCGGACCGTGCCGACCCACGCCACGCCCAGGTGCACCGCGACGCCCTGCAGCTCGGCGAGGGGGAGCCAGCCAGCCCGGCGGGACGCCACGATCGCTCCTCCGGGCGCCAGGACGACCAGCGCAGCCGACAGGTCCAGGCCCGCTGTGCTCGGACCGTCGCGGAGCCGGCCGTCGAGCACCCCGCCTCGATGTCCGATGCCCCCGATCCCGGCGATCGGGATCCGCTGCTCGCTCCCATCAGCACTCAGCAACACCAGGTCAGGACCATCGATCCGAAGCGCTTCGAGGTTCCGGCGGCTGAGCGAGGTCAGCAGGAACACCAGGGCGACGACCGTGGCGGCCAGCAACGGAAGGCACAACAGCCCCAGGCCACCCGCGGATCCGCCGACCGCGATGGTCGCCGCGAACAACGAGACGACGGCCAGGGCGAGCACCAGGCGGAGACGGCGGCGGTAACCGTGGTCGAGCTCTGCCACCACACCGGTCCCGCGCATCGCGTCCCATCGGCCACGCCGCACCGATCTGAAGCTCAGGCGGGGGGGCCGCCCACCACGACCTGCACGGGGACGCCGAGGGCGTCGGCGAGGAGGCCGGAGCGCTCGCGCGCCGCGTACAGCTCGAGCGACAGGTCGTCCTCGGGGTGGGTGGGTGTGACCCGCAGCACCAGCGTGCCGTCGACCGCGGAGGCCTGCACCGAGGCGACCGCCTGGCGGTGCGAGCGATCGAGGCCGATCGCCACCCGCAGCACCCCGGCCGCCACGCGGACCAGCTCCTGGTCGTCGGCCTCGAGCGCGGACCACTCGACGTGGCTCGCCTTCGGCGCGCTCCGCCGGTGGTATCGGGCGATGAGGGCGACCAACTCGATCTCGCCATCGGTGAAGCCGACGAGGCGGTCGGAGTTCCGGATCACGTAGTACGCGTGCTTGTGGTGCTGGCTGTGCGAGATGAACAGCCCGACGTTGGCGAGCAGCGCACCCGCTTCGAGCAGGGCACGTTGCTCGGACCCGAGGCCGTGGCGATCGGCGGTGGCGTCGAAGAGCTCGAGGGCGATGTGGGCGACGTGCTCCGAGTGGCCCGGATCCTCGTCGCACGCACGCATCAGGTCGATCACGCTGCGCCGGGCCACGTCGCGCAGGTGTGGGAGCGAGCCGCCGCGCCGGCGGGACAAGGTGTCGAGGAAGACCCCCTCGCGCAGCGCGTACTCGCTGAGCACCAGCTCCTTGACGCCGAACCGCTTCACGACGCCCTCGAGCACCAGGGACCCGGCCAGGATGATGTCGCTGCGCTTCGGGTCGAGGTCGGGCAGCTCGGCGGTCGTGCCGTCGTGGCGGGCGGCGATGACCGCGTCGACCACCGTGGAGACCTGCTTGCGTCGCAACACCGCGCCGTTGAGCGTGCGGAGCGGTTCCTCCCCCGCCAGGCCCCGGGCTAACCGCAGCACCTGTTCCACGGTTCCCGAGGAGCCGATGGCCAGTTCGAACCCGAACGTGCCGGCGGCCCGGTCGAAGGAGGCCAGCACCTCCTGGATGTGGCGGCGACACGAGTCCACCGCCGACGGGTGCAACCGGTCGCCACCGAAGAAGCGGTTGGTCAGGCGCACGGCTCCGAGCTTCACGCTGGCCGAGGCCAGCACCTCCCCCTGCTCACCGATGAGCAACTCCGTCGACCCGCCCCCGATGTCGCACAGCAGGAGCCGCCGGTCGTACACCTCGAGTGCCTGCAACACGCCCAGGTGGATGAGCCGGGCCTCCTCGATGCCCGACACCACCTCGATCTCGACCCCGGCCTCGCTCCGGGCCCGGCGCAGCAGCACGCCTCGGTTCAGCGCCTCGCGCACGGCGCTGGTCGCCACCGCCCGCAACGGCGCGTCGTGGCTGTCGGCGATCTGGCGGAACCGGCGGAGCGCCGCGACCGCCCGGTCGATCGCGGCGGCCGACAGCTCCTTCATGTCGGTGGACCCGGAGCCCAGACGGACCATCTCCTTCTCGCGGGTGATCACGTCGAAGCGGTCGCCATCGGTGGTCCGGGCCACGACCAGGTGCAGGGAGTTGGTCCCGACATCCACGGCGGCCAGGGTCTCGGGCATCGGCGGGAACCTACCCGGCTCCCACCCGGCCATCGCCCACCCCCGCTCGGCCCCGTGCGCGCGCCTCCACCCTCGGCTTCCGAAGCCACTTGACTACTGAGTAGTCACTACTCGATACTCATTGCCGATGGCCGTACGCGAAGGACTCCTGGCGCTGCTCGCCGACAAGCCCCGGCACGGCTACGACCTGCGCGCCGAGTTCGAGGCCCGCACCGCCGAGCTCTGGCGGCTCAACAGCGGCCAGGTGTACACGACCCTCGACCGACTCGAGCGCGATGGGCTCGTCGACGCGGACGACGATCCCGACGACCCGTCCGGTCGCCGCCGCCTCTACCGGGTCACCGCCGCCGGGCGCACGGAGCTCCACTCCTGGCTGGATGCCGCGGGTTGGTCGATCGAGCCACAGCGCGACGAGCTCCTGATGAAGGTCCTGCTCGTGGCCGACGACCCCGCCGGGGCGGCATCGGTGATCGAGAGCCATCGGCTCGCCGTCCTCGAACGACTGCAACGGCTGCGCCAGGAGCAGCGCCACCTTCCCGACGAGCTGGCCCCGCAGCTCGTGAGCGACGCCCTCGTGGCGCGCCTCGAGGCGGACCTCCACTGGCTCGACCGCTGCGAGCAACGCCTCGCCCGACGCACGGAGCACCGTCCATGACCAGCCCGACGATCGCCATCCCGGTTCCTCGCACCGACGACGCCCTGCACCTCGAGGCGGTCTCGGTGGTGGTGCGCGACGGCCGCGAACCCCGCACCGTCCTCGACGGCGTGACCCTCGACGTCGCACGGGGTCACCTCGTCGCCGTCATGGGCCCGAGCGGCGCCGGCAAGTCGACGCTCGTCGACGTGGCGTCCGGGCTCGTCCTGCCGACCCACGGCTGGGTCTCGGTGCTCGGCCGGCACCCGACGTCGGCCCGCACGGCCTGGTGGGCCGCCCGGCGCCGTGACACCGTCGGCATCGTCCACCAACGCCTGAACCTGCTCGGTGGGCTGACGGCCACGGACAACGTCGCCCTCGCCCTCGAGCTGCTCGGCCATCGCCGCGGCCGGGCCCGCAGTGAGGCCCGGTCCTGCCTCGACCGGGTGGGCGCCGGCCACGTCGCGTCGACCGAGGCCGACCGCCTGTCCGTCGGTGAGCAGCAGCGCGTGGCGATCGCCCGGGCCATCGCCGGCGATCGACCGGTCCTGCTCGCCGACGAGCCCGCGGCCGCCCTGGATCGCACCGCGGCCGACGAGGTCACCGCCCTGCTCGGCGACCTCGCACGCGAAGGGCGAGCCGTCCTGCTCGTCACCCACGACAGCCAACAGGCGTCCTGGGCCGACCGCACGATCCTCCTGCGCGACGGGCGGATCGCCGGCGAGGTGGGGCCCACGTGACCGGGACGCTCCAGGTTCCCGAACGCCACGGCGCCATCACCGCCGCCGCGGTCGCCACGGAGCTGGCCCGCCGCGAGGTCCTGCGGCGGCCGTGGGCGCTGGCGGCGGCGATCTGCTCGGGCCTGGCCGCCGGCGTCGCCCTGGGCCGTTCCGGGTCGCAGCCGGTGTCCGCGGCCAGGATCGCCGAGGTCTTGCTGATCGTG
>JAOBWM010000135.1 GCA_025463365.1 Acidimicrobiales bacterium | reverse complement strand
TTGAACCTCCTGTCGGGCTCGCTGCGGGCCGGCTACTCGCTGCTCCAAGGCGTCGAGGCCGTGTCGAAGGAGGTCGGTGATCCGATGGGCCAAGAGCTCCGCCGGATCATGACCGAGGCCCGACTGGGTCGCCAGATCGAAGATGCCATGGAGGCGGTGGCCGATCGGATGGGCAGCGCCGACTTCGCCTGGGCCGTCATGGCCATCCGCATCCAACGGGAGGTCGGTGGCAACCTGTCCGAGCTCCTGCTGACGGTGGCCGACACCATGGTCCACCGCGAGCGGCTCCGCCGGGACGTCGCCGCACTGACCGCCGAAGGAAAGATCTCGGCGATCATCTTGGGCCTGCTCCCGATCGGCCTCGGCGCCTTCATGTGGCTCGGCAACCCCGAATACATGCATCCCCTGGGCGCCACGACCATGGGCCACGTCCTCCTGGGAGTCGCCACCGCGGCGGGTCTCCTGGGGTTCGCGTGGATGAAGAAGATCATCAACATCAAGATCTGATCTGAGGACCACGACATGTTTCCCCTAGCCCTCGCGCTCATCGCAGCAGCAATCGGCATCGCGCTCTGGACGGTGCTCTCAAGCGCCGACGAGAAGGCGACGGTGCGTTCCTCGTTGCGCCAACTCGAGGGCTACGAGGTCGACAATGTGCGCGACCAGGAACTGCTGAAGCCGATGCGCCAGCGCACGGTCCAGCCGGTCCTGAACCGCCTCATCGACCTCGGGAAGCACTTCACCCCCGACGGGTACACCGACAAGATCAAGGCCCGCCTGATCTCCGCGGGCATCTCCAACCCGGATGCTCCGGACCGCTTCATCGCCATCAAGGTGGTGGGGTTCGCCCTGGCGCCGGTCTTCGTGATCCTCGTGTTCGGGGTGATCGCCATGAAGGGCATGAGCGGGTTCGTCGTCGCCGCGCTGCTCGGTGCGGTGTGCATCTACGGCCCCGACGCGATCTTGAATCGCCGGGTCCAGGAACGTCAGTTCGAGATCAAGCAGATGCTTCCCGACATCCTCGACCTGCTCGTCATCAGCGTGGAGGCTGGGCTCGGGTTCGAGCAGGCCCTCGACCGCACGGTCGGCTCCGTCCCGGGAGCCCTGACCCAGGAGTTCGGTCGCATGCTCGGCGAGGTGCGCGCCGGCTCGAGCCGCGCCGACGCCATGCGCGCCATGGAGAAGCGCACCGACGTCCCCGAGCTCCGATCCTTCGTCCTCGCCATCCTCCAGGCCGACACGTTCGGTGTGTCGATCGGGCGGGTGCTGCGGGCCCAGGCCGACGAGATGCGCATCAAGCGCCGCCAGATGGCGCAGGAGAAGGCGCAGAAGGCCCCCGTGAAGATGATGATCCCGATGGTGTTCTGCGTGTTCCCCGCGCTGTTCGTCGTGGTGATCGGTCCGGCCATCATCAACATCCAGAATTCCTTCTGACCCAGCGGTCATGCTGGACGTGATGGATCAGGCGAGCGCGTCCTCCGGCGCCCAGGGTGGTGTGCTCGAGGCTGAGGCCGGCAGTCAGTCGGGACCCGGCGCCGAGTCCTCGTCGACGCCGACCGAAGGCGGGGGACCCGCCTGGCGGCGGCCGTCGGTCAACTCGGTGGTCGTGTTGCTGCTGCTCATCGTGGGCGTGCGGGTGGGCCTGATGCCGCTGCACGACAACAGCTTCCTGACCCACCTCGCCACCGGTCGGCTGATCTTCTCGCGTGGCGGCGTGCCCCACGCCGACCCGTACTCGTTCAGCGCCTACGGCCATGCGTGGACCGTGCAGAGCTGGGGCGCGAGCGTGATCTACGCCGGGCTCGAGAAGGTCGTGGGCCTGATCGGGATCCGCATCTTCGACACCCTCCTCACCACCTCGCTCGTCCTGCTCCTCTGGCGGCTCACCCGGCCCGCCCAGGGCCTCCTCGCCCGGGCCGTGCCCGCCGGCGTGGTCGTGTGCATGGGGACCAGCCTGTGGGTCGAGCGGCCGCTCCTCATTGGTGCCGTCGCCCTCGCGCTCGTCCTGTTGGCGGCGGAGGACGGCCTCGACCCACGTTGGCTCGTCCCGATCATGTGGATCTGGGTCAACACCCATGGCTCGTTCCCGTTCGGCGTCGGGCTCCTCGCGCTGCTCGTGGCCGGCCGATGGCTCGACGAACGGTCTCGGCCGCTCGTCGAGCTCCGTGCCCTCGGATGGGCCGTCGTCGGCACCGTGGCGGGAGCGCTGAACCCGGTCGGTTGGCGGATGTTGCTGTTCCCGATCGAGCTGCTCTCGAACCGCGAAGCGTTCAAGCGAGTCGCGGAGTGGGAACCCCCGCACTTCCACCGTGGCGTGGAGCTCTTCTTTGCCGCCCAACTCGTGGCGGCCGTGCTGCTGATCATCTTCCGGCACCGGCGGTGGCGGGCGATCCTCCCACTGGTCGTGTTCGGGACGATGGCCCTGCTCAGCACGCGCAACATCCTCCCGGCGAGCATCGTGCTCACCCCGATCATCGCCGTCGCAGCGTCGGGCCTCGGCCAGATCGACGGTCGCCGCCGTCCCCGCCTCATTCGGCCGGTCGCGGTCGCGGTCGCCCTCCTCCTCGTGCTGGTCGGGATCAGCGGCCTCGCCAACCCGGACACGATCCTCTCGGCCTATCCGCAGCGATCCGCCGCCTGGATGCGGAGCGAGGGCCTGCTCGATGTCAACGACCGGGTCGTCACGCGGGACTGGGTCGGCAACTACCTCGAGTTCAAGTACGGGCCCGACAAGGTGCGGGTCTTCATGGACGACCGCGTCGACATGTATCCCCTGGCGGTCATCCACCGCTTCAGTTCGCTCCTCGACCAACGCACCGACTACCAGGCGGTCCTCGACCACGCCCGGGCCACCGGGGTGCTGTGGGAACGCCGGAGCCCGCTCGGACGGTGGTTGGTCACCGCTCCTGGCTGGAAGATCGTCCACCGAGACGCACGCTGGCTGGTGGCCGTTCCCCAGCCCTGAACCGCACGGTTCGGGGCCCCGGATCAATTGATCCGCACGACCTATGCAGTTTCCGCCCTCGATGCCGATGTCTTCATGTAGGACGGACCAGGAGGCCACCGATGCACCCCCATCGGAATGCGCAGAGCAGGGAACGCACGGACCGCCGCGAAGACGGCGCGAGCCTCGTGGAGTACGCGCTGCTCCTGGCCCTGATCGCTGTGGTCTGCTTCAGCGCCGTCAGCTTCTTCGGCAGCCAGTCCCAGGGCGGCTTCGGCAAGTCCAAGGAATGCATCTCGGCGGCCTACGACTCCACCGCGCTCCCCGCGAGCTGCCAGCACTGACCCGACGAGACCGCGTCCGGAGGCGATGTCGGACCAACCCGGCCCCGCGTTGCGGGGATGGAGGGGAGACGATGGTGGGGCGGGGCTACGGCCTCGCTCCACCCTCGCGTCCGCGTCTCGTCAGGGAGCTCGCTGCGCTCGCTCCCTTCCTCGAACTCACACAGGTCGTGCGGCTGACGCCGCGCCGTTGTCGCTCGTCGGCACGGCTTCGCCGCACCTCCTCGGTCGTCCGGGGGCTCCGCAAGCTCTGCCCCCCGACACCCCCCGAGCTCGCTTCGGTGGGACCTCTCGTCGTTCGTTCGCTGCGCTCACTCCACTCCTCGAACGGTTTCTTGAGCGGCTGACGCCGCGCCGTTCTCGCTCGTCGGCACGGCTTCGCCGAACCTCCTCGGTCGTCAGGGGGCTCCGCAAGCTCTGCCCCCCGACACCCCCCGAGCTCGCTTCGCGCGGGACCCCCGCCTCGTGCTCGCTGCGGTGCGTCGCTTCGGGGTTAGGTGAGTTTTACGATTCCTAGTCGGACGGCTTGGAGGACGGCTTGGGTGCGGTCCCTCGCGTCGAGCTTGTGATAGATCGACGCCAAGTGGTTCTTCACCGTCTTCTGGCTGATGAAGAGGGTTTCGGCCACCTCGGGGGTGGAGCAGCCGTCGGCGATGAGCTGGAGCACCTCGACCTCACGCTTGGTCACCACGCGATCGGAATCGTCGTCGACCGGATTGGGGTCGATGCGGCGGACCTCGTCGAGCATGGCGCTGGCCAACTCGGCCGACAGGGTCGAGTCGTCGCTCGCGGCCTGGCGGACGGCATCGGCGATCTCGTCGGTCGAGCAGTCCTTCACGAGGTAGCCCGACGCGCCGGCGCGCAGCGCCTCGGCGATCACGCCCTGGTCCGCGTGCATCGTCAACATGACCACGCGGATGCCGGGCTGCACAGCATGGATGCGCCGCGTGGCCTCGACACCGTCGACGTCGGGCATGGTGACGTCCATCAAGATCACATCGGGCGAGAGGGACGCGGCGAGGTGCACCGCCTCCTCGCCGCCGGATGCCTCCCCGACCACGTCGAAGCCCTCATCCTCGAGCGAGCGGCGCAATCCCTCGCGCAGCATCCGATGGTCGTCGGCGAGCATCAGGCGGATGGCCATCGGTCGTTCCCCCAAGCGATGAGACGTGCTGGTCGAAGAGCCCGCTCATCCTGGCACAGCCCTCCCGAACGCCCGTCCATCCCCGCCCTCCCCGCCCGGCCCGGCCGTGGGGGCGGCCGAACCGTGTCGGGACGTGCGCCGGGCGGCCGGCGCCGGCCGCCCAACCTCGCCCGTCAGGGAGCGATGGGGTGGACCTCGCAGCGGACGGTGGTGCCGACGTCGGGCGTGCCATGCACGTCGAGGGTGGCGCCGATGCTGGCGGCGCGCTCGCGCATGCCGACGATGCCGTAGCTGTCGAGGCGGCCGGCGCGATCGTTGGCGAAGCCGATGCCGTCGTCGGCCACCAACAAGAGGGCGCGACTGCCGTCGCTGTGCCACGTGACGACGACCTTGTCGGCCTTGGCGTGGCGCTCCACGTTGGTCACGGCCTCCTGGGCGATGCGCCACAGTTCGCGCTCCTGGAGCAGCGGGAGCCGACCCGTGACGCGCAGGTCGAGGCGCGTCTCGATGGCGCTGCGCGTGCGGACCCGGTCGAGGAAGCCTTCGAGGGTCTTACCGATGTCCTGGCTGTCGGTGACGTCGGTGCGGAGGTCGTAGAGCGTGTCGCGGACCTCGCCGATGACCCCCCGCACGTCCGACCGGAGCCGATCGAGGTGCTCGGTCACCGGCTGCCCCTTGCCGTTGACCTTCACGATGCGGTCCAGCTCGAACGCGAGGTAGGCGAGGGACTGACCGATGCGATCGTGGAGGTCGCGAGCGATGCGGGTCCGCTCCTCGTCGGCGCCGACCGTGCGCAATCGGGCGAACCAGCGGGCGTTGTCGATGGCCAGCGCCGCCGGTTCGACGAAGCCGTTGAGCAGTTCGAGGTCACGCAGGTCGAAGTGGCGGGCGTCGCGGTGCTCGAGGGCGACCAGGCCCACGGTTGCCTCACGGGCCGGGAGGGCGGCGTAGAGACCTGAGCTCATCTCCGCCGAGATGCCCGAGCCCTCCCGCAGGAGCTCGCCGACGGTGACCGGATGGCGGACCTCGAGCGCTTCGCGGAGCGGGGCGGGCAGGTCGTCGGTGCGGTACACGAAGGCGGGCCGGGGTCCATCCCACCGCGCGACCACCCAGGTCCCGTCGGTCTCGTCGAACAGGAGCACCGTGGCGCCGTCGAACACGAAGAGGTCGCGCAGGCGGCCGATGGTGGTGTCGAGCACCTCCTCGAGGTCGAGCGACGCGGGAAGCGACTGGGCGACGCGGTGCAGCGAGTACAGGAGCGTGTTGGCGTCGGCCAGTCGACCGAGGCGATCGAGGGCGAGGGAGTGGGCCCGATCGGCCTCGCCGGTGACCCGGCGGGCGTAGCCGGCGATGAGCGCGACGAGCAGGAGCTCGACCGTCCACTGGCTGCTCGTTCGGAGGTCTTCGACCGACCTGCCGTTGCTGAGCATGAACGGAAGGGCGATGGCGAGGGCGGCGGTGACGCTGACGCGCACCGCGAACGCGAAGCCCCGGGCGAAGCCGGCGACCATCACCGCGGTGATCAGGGCGAAGACGAAGGGCGACGCCCAGTAGCCGGTGGCCGCCACGGCGAGGACGTGGAGCGTCACCTCCACCATCACCCGGGCGAGGCTCGCGGTGTCGTCGGTGTAGCGGACCGGCCGCATGATGCGGAAGACGTTGTAGGCGACGATCACGCCGCACCACGCGACGACCCAGCGGTCGGCGGTGGCGAACGCCGGGCTGGACAGGGCGACGGCGATGGCGGTCGTGCCGCCTCGGATGCCGAGGATGGCCGGGCGGAACGGGGCCACCTGATCAGGGCGGAGGGTGGGATCGCGCCGGTCGGACGAATCAGCGCCGCCGGGGTTGGTGTAGCCGAGCTCCGGGCCGGAAGCGTCTTCGGTGTCGACGATGGCCATCGCCCATCAGGCTACGACGCCTCCGGTGCTCGCACCCGGACCGGGGACCGCACCGGCCGGGTCCGGTTCGCGGTCGGGACCGGCCTCTACGGTGGCCCGGTGCTGCTGGTCGGGTTGACGGGGGGGATCGGGTCGGGGAAGTCGACCGTCTCGGCGCGCCTCGCGGCGCACGGCGCGGTCGTGATCGACGCCGACGCGATCGTGCGCGAGGTCCAGGCGCCGGGGCAACCGGTCTTCGAGGCCATGGTCGATCGGTTCGGCCCGGCGATCGTCGCCGCCGACGGCACGCTGGACCGCCAGGCCGTCGCCGACGTCGTCTTCACCGACGCCGATGCCCTGGCCGACCTCAACGCGCTCGTGCACCCTGCGGTGTCCGGCGAGATCGTGAACCG
Source organism: Acidimicrobiales bacterium (assembly GCA_025463365.1). Lineage (GTDB taxonomy): Bacteria > Actinomycetota > Acidimicrobiia > Acidimicrobiales > Iamiaceae > Aquihabitans. Next base: position 7,957 of record JAOBWM010000135.1, on the reverse strand, counting down.
ACTGGCCGCCGAGGCCGAGACCGATCACGTGGTCGTCTTGGACGTGCCGTTGCTCGTCGAGTCGGGACGATCCGACCTCGCCGGGATGATCGTGGTCGACGTCGACCCCGAGATCGCGGTGGCCCGGTTGGTGGCGCACCGCGGGTTCCGGGAGGACGACGCGCGGGCACGCATGGCCCGGCAGGTGTCGCGGGAGGAACGGGTCTCGAAGGCCGATGTGGTCATCGACAACAGCGGGACCGTCGCGGACCTGGACGAACAGATCGACCGGGTCTGGGCATGGATCCGGCAGCTCCCCCCGTCGACTTGAACGTCGTGCCGGCCCGGCGCCTCGCCCGGCACGCAGCCCTGCTCGCGCTGGTTCTCGTCGGCACGTCGCTGCTGGTGGGGACGCACGGGCGGTACTCGGCCGACGAGGGCGCGGTGACCATCACGGCCCGGCGGCTGGCCGCCGGCCACGGCTGGCTCACGCCGGCGCCGCTGCCGGCAGCGGACCGCGGCGGGCATCTCTATCCCCTCGTGTCCTCGGCATGGGGCCGAGAAGGCGTCTCCGCCTACGCCAAGCACCCCGCGTACGCGGTCATCCTCAGCGTGGCCGGAGGCTCGGCGTCTGGTTGGGGGATGGTGGCGGTCTCGGTCTTCGGCACCGTCCTCGCGTCGGTCGGCGCCGCCGTGTTGGCCCGCAGGCTGTTCGCCGGTGGCGAGATCCTGGCCCTGTGGCTCGTCGGCGTGGCCAGCCCGATGTTCGTGGACGCGCAGCTCCTCATGGCCCACACCCTCGCTGCCGCGGGCGCGGTGGGAGCCGTGCTCGCGGTGGATCTCGCCCGGCGCTCGTCGGGCGCGCGGCGGTGGGCGTGGCTCGCGACCGTCGGCGTGGCGGTGGCGGCGACGGTCCTGCTGCGCACCGAAGGTGTCGTGTTCGGTGTGGCGCTCGCCATCGCCTGTGTGCTCTCGGGTCGGTGGCCGACCCGTCGTGCCTCGGCCGATGACGGAGCACGCCACGTCCGGGCGTTCGACCTGCTGCTGGCGGGCTCGGCGGCGGCGGCAGGCGTCGCGGTGGCGGTGGTGGTCGAACGGGCGTGGTTCCGATCGATCGTCGGCAACCCCGTCGCCGACCCGTCCCGGGGGGTCCCGTTGGGAGCAGGAGGGTTCCTGAACGGGCGGGTCCATGCCTTCGTGCTCACCATGCTGCGGCCCGCGTACGGGACCGGCGCGGGGTCGATCCTGCTCGTGCTGGCCCTCGGGCTGCTCCTGCTCTCGCTGGTCGCTGCCCTGCGCCGCCGGCCCGATCTTCGAGCCTCGGGGGTCCTGGTCGCGGCCGCCGGCGTGGTGGTCCTCGTCCGAGCCGTGGCGGTCGAGCCTGACGGCGTGCCGGGCCTGCTCGTCGCCTTCCCGCTCGGCTGGGCGGGACTCGTCGCGGCCGGCCGCTCGAGCGTGGCGGATGAGCGACGACGGTTGGTGGCCGTCACGGTGGGACTGTTCGTGATCGCGGTGGCCGCGACGCAGTACGCCGTCGGTGGGGGTGTCGAGTGGGGCGGCCGGTACTTCGCCCTCGCGATCCCGCTGGTGGCGCCGGCCGCGGCGGCCGGGATCCGATCGGTCGGGGCACGGATGGATGGCGCCGTGCGCCGGATCGCCGGCGCTGGCCTGGTGGCGATGGCCGTCGGGCTCGCGGTGCTCGGTGTGCGGGAGCTCCACGACACGGGCTCAGCCGCCGACGACTTCTACGCCCACCTGCCCACGGCCACCGCCGGCCTCGGGCACGGGCCCGTCATCGTGACCACCGATGTGTTGCTCCCGCGGCTCGCCGGGCGCACCTTCGAGCAGGACCGATGGCTGCTCGCCGACCGCGAGCACCCCGACCGCGACCTGGTGGCGCGGCTTCGGGCCGCGGGGATCCGCCGGTTCGTGCTGGTCACGGACGATCCGGCCGCGGACGCGCCACTCGTGGCCGGTGCCCACCGCCTGCGGTCGTCCCAGGCCGCCGGTCACCGCTTCGACGTCTACGCGACTGGACCCTGACCCGCTCCCGCCCTCCACTCGGCATCGTCGGGGGGACCGGGCTTCGTTGTCGGACCCCCTCCGTAAGCTTGTGGCCCATGGCCAACACCGAGCAGCGCTTCGAAGTCGTGTCGCCCTTCGGCCCCGCGGGGGACCAACCGAAGGCGATCGCCGCGCTCGCCGAAGGCATCCAGGGCGGCGAGCGATACCAGACGCTGCGTGGCATCACCGGCTCGGGCAAGAGCGCGACCATCGCCTGGGCGATCGAGCAGTACCAGCGCCCCACCCTCGTGCTGGCGCCCAACAAGTCGCTCGCCGCGCAGCTTGCCAGCGAGTTCCGCGAGTTCTTCCCGAAGAACCGGGTCGAGTACTTCGTGAGCTACTACGACTACTACCAACCCGAGGCCTACATGGCCTCCTCGGACACCTACATCGAGAAGGACTCGTCGGTGAACGACGAGATCGACCGGCTGCGCCACTCGGCCACCGCGTCGCTGCTCACCCGGCGGGACGTCATCGTCGTGGCATCGGTCTCGTGCATCTACGGCCTCGGTTCGCGCGAGGAGTACAAGGACAAGATGCTGATCGTCCGCGAGGGCGACGAGATCGACCAACGGGCGCTGCTCGGCAAGTTGGTCGACATGCAGTACGACCGCAACGACATGAACCTCACCCGCGGCAAGTTCCGGGTGCGGGGCGACACGATCGAGATCCACCCCGCGTACGACGAGACGGCCGTGCGCATCGAGTTGTTCGGGGACGAGATCGAGCGCATCGCCGTCTTCGATCCGCTCACCGGTGAGATGACCCGCCAGGAGCGGGACTTCGCGTTCCTCCCGGCCACCCACTACGTCGCTAGCGAGGAGCGGATGACCAAGGCCATCGTCCGCATCGAGAAGGAGCTCCAGGAGCGCCTGGCCCAGTTCGAGTCCGAGGGGAAGCTGCTCGAAGCCCAGCGCCTCCGGATGCGAACCCAGTACGACCTCGAGATGATGCAAGAGCTGGGGTACTGCAACGGCATCGAGAACTACTCGGGCCCCATCGACGGGCGCGGTCCCGGCGAGCCGCCCGGCACGTTGCTCAACTTCTTCCCGAACGACTTCGTGGTGGTGATGGACGAGAGCCACCAGTCCGTCCCCCAGCTCCACGGCCAGTACGAGGGTGACCGCTCCCGCAAGGAGCAGCTCATCCAGCACGGCTTCCGGCTGCCGTCGGCGGCAGACAACCGGCCGTTGCGGTTCGAGGAGGTCATGGACACCGTCGGTCAGGTGATCTTCGTGTCTGCCACCCCTGGGCCCTACGAGCTCCAGGTGTCCACCAACCTCGTCGAGCAGGTGGTGCGGCCCACCGGCCTGATCGACCCCGAGATCATCGTGAAGCCCACCAAGGGCCAGATCGACGACCTGATCGAGCAGATCAACGACCGCGTCACCCGAGGCGACCGCGTCCTCGTCACCACCCTCACCAAGAAGATGAGCGAGGACCTGACGGACTACCTCCTCGAGCTGGGCGTGAAGGTTCGGTACCTGCACTCCGAGGTCGACACGATCCAGCGCATCGAGATCCTGCGCGACCTGCGCCTGGGTGAGTTCGACGTGTTGGTCGGCATCAACCTCCTGCGGGAGGGCCTCGACCTGCCCGAGGTCTCGCTCGTTGCGATCCTCGACGCCGACAAGGAGGGCTTCCTCCGCAGCGAGACCTCGCTCATCCAGACCATCGGCCGCGCCGCCCGCAACGTCGAGGGCCAGGTGATCATGTACGCCGACCAGGTCACCCCCTCGATGCAGAAGGCCATCAGCGAGACCAACCGGCGTCGGGGCCTGCAGCAGGCCTACAACATCGAGCACGGGATCGATCCGCAGACCATCCGCAAGGCGGTCACCGACATCCTCGCCTACCTCCGGCCGTCCACGGGTGCGCCGTTGCCGGCGAAGGAGCGTCGCCGCGAGTCCGAGGCGGACCGCAAGCGCCGCCTCGAGCTGGCCGAGCTCCCCGGCGACGAGCTGGAGCGCTTGATCCGCACCCTCGAGGAGGAGATGGCCGACGCGTCCCACGAGCTCCGGTTCGAGTACGCCGCCCGTCTCCGAGACGAGATCAAGGACCTCCGCCGGGAGCTGTCCCAGGTCAAGTAGCCGAGGGTCGGTTTCGGGGTCCGCTCCCGCGGTGCGTCGGCCGACCAGGATGCGGAGGTGGCCGACACCCCCGGCAACCCTCGCCCCGACGCGTCCGCCGCGCCCGAAGGCTCGCCGGCAGTGCTCGTCGGGCGCGTGCCCGCTGCGCTGCGCCGCGTCGTCCTGCTCGTGCTCGCGGCCGTGTTCCTGGCCGTCGGCCTGCACCAGGCCGGGCGTGACGCGCCGACGGTGGACGAGGGGGTCGACGTCAGCTCGGGGCTCGTCTCCGTCGTGAAGCACGACCTGCGGATGGTCCCGGAACACCCGGCGCTGCCCAAGGCCGTCGCGGCCCTGCCCGCCGCGCTCTTCGCCCACCCGGTGGTTCCCGACACGGCGGCGTATCGCAAGGGCGACTGGTTCGACTACTCCGACGACCTGATCTCGGCCAACGAGGAGGCCGGCCGCCTCCACACCATCTTGTTGTGGAGCCGCACGGTGGTGCTCTTCGAGGGGATCGGTTGCGCGGCGCTGCTGTACCTGCTGACCAAGCGGTTCTTCGGTCCCGACGGTGGCCTGCTCGCCGCCGCGGCCTGGCTCACCACGCCCTACGTCGTCGGGCTCGGCCACCTCGCCATGATCGACGTCCCGTTCGTGCTGACGACGTTGCTCGTGTGCCTCGTGCTCGCCCGGTGGCGTGACGACCCCGGGCTGCGGCGGACGGTCGAGCTCGGGCTGGCGCTCGGGGTCGGGTTGGCCAGCCGCCACACGGGCCTGGTCCTCGTCGCCGTCGCGATCGCGGTCATCGCGCTGCGCCGGCGCGACGCGCCCAGGGAGGCGGTGCGGGCCATCGCGATCAGCGGGGTCACCTCCGTCGTCGTGGTGTGGCTCGTGTACCGCGGCCTCGCCCCGTCGACCCCGTCGTCGGTCGCCGCCGCCGGGGTCCCGGCTACGGGCGCCGTGGCCAGGCTCGTCCACCTCTTGCCCCTGCCGTGGGAGTGGCGGGCCGGGTTCTCCTACCTGTCGCTCACCTCGGACCCGCGGCCCTCGTCGCTCCTCGGACACAACTGGGACGGTGGCCGCTGGTGGTACTTCCCGGCCAGTGCGGCGCTGAAGCTGCCCGTCACGCTCCTGAGCGCAGTGCTCGCCGGGTGGGTCGTGGCGGCGCGGGGCCGAGTCGGCGCCGCGATCGACCGGCTGGAGCTCGCCCTGGTGGTGGCGTTGCCCGGCCTGGCCCTCTGGCTGTTCCTCGTGTTGCAGCCGTTGAACCTGGGGCTCCGATTGGCGATGCCCGTGGTGGCGCTCGCCTTCGTCGGCCTCGGCGCCCTGCCGGCGCTCGCCTTCCCGTCGGCCGCATCGGGGTCGATCGAGGCCCCGCAGACCGAGGCCGTCGACCCGACCGATCCCGGCGACCCGGAGGGCACCGAACCCGCCCCCATGCCGTCGGGCCCCTCACTCGTGTCGCCGGTCGCGCGCTGGGCGGCCGCGATCGGCCTCGGAGCGGTGCTGCTCGTCCAGCTGGTGTCGTCGGCGACGGCGACATCGCACTCGTTGGCATGGACACCGTGGCCGTGGCACCCGTCGTACCGGTGGGTGAGCGACGCCAACCTCGATGCCGGCCAGGGCCTGTACGAGGTCCGCTCGTGGGCGAGGACCCACCAGCACCCCTACGTCGCCCTCGACAGCACGCGCGGGCTCGACGTCGGCGGGGGCTCGCGCTCGATGACCCACGTGCCGCCGGAGAAGATCCGCGGCTGGGTGGCGGTGGGCGTGACCCCGTTGCTGCAGACGCGACGCGACGACCTGGCGTGGCTCCGCAAGTACTGCCCGGTCGACACGATCGCCGGGGGCAGCGTGCTCGTCTACCGCTTCGACCGGGCGCCGGATCCGACACCGGGGCCCGACCGGCCGGTGAGGGCGTGCTCGGGGGCGGGCGTGAGCCGGTTGCGGTGATCGGGCCCGTTGCGCCCGGCGCAGGTGCCGGCGGTGGCCGTGGTCGCGACGTCGGGAACGGACTGGGTGGCCGCCTGAGGGCCGCGCCGCTCGGCCAGGCGCGCGGCCGCTTCCGGCGTCGCCAGCGCGATCACCGCCAAGGCCATGGCCGGCATGGCCATCCGGGTGGCGCCGAAGTTGATGCCGGCCGGGTTGGAGCCGAGGCACGCGAGGAACGCGAGCTGGATCGCGAGGGCCCAGCCGAGCGGGTGGCGGAGTCGGCGGATGGCCAACGCGGCGCCGCCGAGGACCAGTCCACCGAGCGTGCAGGCCATGCCCACCAGCTCGTGGCCGGAGGACCAGATGTCGGTCCAGGCGTGGACCACGCCCGCGAACGGGAGCCCGAGGTCGGACGCGCCCTGGGGGTCGGTGGGAAGGGCCACGTGCAGCCAGCCCATCCAAGCCACGATGACCGCGCCGGGGATCGCCACCAGGGCCGCGCCGGCGCGATCACGCCTCCAGAGGCCCCAGCCGAGCAACAACAAGATGGCTGGCTCCTTGGCCAGCACGGCGAGAGCGCCGACGATCACGGCGGCCACCGTCCGGTTGCGAGCCGAGAGCGCGATCGCGGCGAGCACGAGGCCGAGCGCCAGCGCGTCGGACACGCTGACCCGCATCGACCAGTAGGCCCCTGGCGCGAGCGGGACGAGCGCGGCCACCCAGGCCGGTCCACCGAGGGCACGGCTGACCGAGCCGCTGGCGTAGGCGAGCAGGAAGACCCCGGCGGCCCCGACGGCGGCGAGGGCCAGCACGAGCCCCTGTCCGCCTCCGGACGGGTGCAGGCCCCAGGCGAGCCACGACATCAGCGGCCGCTGGAACCGGTAGCGGGGCCGGTCCAGCTGGCGCGCGGTGTGGTCGAGGTGGAACGGGTCCCGAGCCATCGCGTAGTACATCTGCCCGTCGAGGCCGAGGCCGTCGGGCATCTCGAGGTGCGGGAAGTCCTGGTGGAACACCTGGCTCGACGGGCCCTGCGTTGCCGGCTGCACCAGGCTCACGGGGTTGCCGGCGCCGTTGCGCTGCACCTGGAACGTGACGAACAGCAGCACGGCGAAGGTGCCGAGGAGTGCGAACCGGAGGAGCTGTCGATCGCCGCGGCCGGTGCGGCGCGGGGTGGGCCGGACGGGGGACGGGCCGGTGGGCGCCTCTCCCTGCGGCTTGGGCTCGACCGTCGACATCACGCCGTTCCCGTCGGCCGTCCCGGGACCGACTTGAGCATCCTGACCAGGCCCCGAGCGTTCGCTTGAATCGTCTTCCGGCCGTCCGATGGGAACCCGTGACCACCGATCTCGAACGCGCGCCGACGCCGGTCGAAGGTGGCCCGCCCCACGATGGACCGGTCCACCCGGCCGTCCAGGCCGCGCCGGTGCCCGAGGGCGGTGGCCCCGCGACGATGCTCCGCCGGGCCTGGCGCTCGGGCCTCGTGGTCCACCTACTGGTGCTGGGCGCCCTGCTGGTCGGCATCGGCGTCCTGGTGGGCGGGGCGGGCGCGTTCGCCACGGACGAGGGCTCCTACGAGGCCCAGCTGCGGGCGCTCGACCACGGCTCGTGGGTCCGGACCTCGGGCACCGAGCAGCTCGACCCGACCGGCACGCACTATCCGATCGCGTTCTCGACGCCCACCCCGCACGGCTTCGTGCCGCTCGACAAGCACCCGGCCTGGCCGCTCGCCGCGCACCTCGTCTCGGCGATCACGGGCGTCGGCCACGCCTACGCGGTGCTCGGGCTGGTCGGCGTGGCGGTGGCGGCGGCCATGGCGTGGCTCCTCGCCGCCGAGCACGATCCGCGGTGGAGCCGCCCGGCGTTCTGGCTGGCGGGGCTCTCGCCCGTCGTCGTCACGGCGTCGCTCGGCTGGGCCC
>JAOBWM010000127.1 GCA_025463365.1 Acidimicrobiales bacterium | reverse complement strand
CGGTTCGCGTCGCCGGGTAGGGTTCGCAGCCATGGCTGCCCCGACCCCGGCCCCGCGACCGTCGTCTGACCCCGCAGGGATGATCCCCGCCGAGTGGCCCGCCCAGGCCGCCGACGCCATCGTCGATGCCGTCGACAAGGTCCGCGACAAGACCACCAAGCCGGCCATCAAGGCCGCCCGGGCCGTCGTGTACGCCCCGATCATCGCCATCGTCGGCCTGGTCGTGACCGTGATCTTCTTGATCCTCGTCGTCCGCCTCTATGCGAACTACGTACCGAACACCGTGTGGCCGCTCTACGCCGGTCTGGCCATCATCTTCTCCGGCGGCGGCTGGCGGATGCTCCGCAAGGCCAACCGCCAGACCGCTCCCGCCGACGCCTGAGCGCCGCCAGGGTCTCGGCACGGAACACGCGGTGACACGCCCACGGGTGGGAAGCTTCAACCCCTGATCGGCGTTGTGCCTGCACGCCCTCGAACGCAAACGGAGCATCCGTGACCGACATCCACAACGTGGTCATCATCGGGTCCGGCCCGGCCGGGCTGACCGCCGCCATCTACACGGCCCGAGCCAACCTCGAGCCGCTGTTGATCGAGGGCGAGCCGTCGTCGACCTCGGATCAGCCCGGCGGCCAGCTCATGTTGACCACCGAGGTCGAGAACTACCCGGGCTTCCCTGAAGGCGTCATGGGCCCGGACCTCATGTTGAACTTCAAGGCCCAGGCCGTGCGGTTCGGCACCGAGGTCAAGCAGGACAAGGTCACCAAGCTCGACACCTCCCAACGCCCGTTCCGGATCTGGGTCGGCGATCCCGAGGCCCCCGAGCCGACCTACCTCGCGCATTCGGTGATCGTGTCCACCGGTGCCCGCTCGCTGATGCTCAACCTGCCAAAGGAGCACGACCTCATCGGGCACGGCGTGTCCACCTGCGCCACGTGCGACGGCTTCTTCTTCCGCGGCCACACCATCGCCGTGGTCGGCGGCGGAGACTCAGCCGTCGAGGAAGCGACGTTCCTCACCAAGTTCGCCGACTCGGTCACGCTGATCCACCGGCGCGGCGAGCTGCGCGCCTCCAAGATCATGCAGGATCGGGCCTTCGCCAACGAGAAGATCACGATGCTCTGGGATAGCGAGGTCGCCGAGATCAGGGGCGACACGAAGCTCGAGGGCATCAGCGTGCGCAACACCAAGACCGACGAGCTGTCGGACCTCGCGGTGAGCGGCCTCTTCGTGGCCATCGGCCACCGCCCCAACACCGACCTGTTCAAGGGCATCCTCGACCTCGACGAGAACGGCTACATCATCACCGGGCCCGGCACCGCCACCAACGTCGACGGTGTGTTCGCCTGTGGCGACGTGCAGGACCACACCTACCGCCAGGCCATCACCGCCGCCGGCTCCGGCTGCATGGCGGCCATCGACGCCGAGCGCTGGCTCGAGGCCAACCTCTCCCCCCACGCCTGACCGTCCGGGCCCGGGAATCCCCGCCGCCCCCGAACGGTTGTACCCGACCGAACCACAAGGAGATCCGCAATGGGCATGTCTACGACCACCCTCACCCAGTCGAGCTTTTCCGAGGAGATCGCCACCTCCGAGAAGCCGGTCCTGGTCGACTTCTGGGCTGAATGGTGCGGCCCCTGCAAGGCGCTGGCGCCGATCCTCGACGAAGTCGCCGGTGAGAACACCGACAAGATCACCGTCGCCAAGGTCAACGTCGACGAGAACCCGGACCTGGCCCGCCAGTTCGACATCATGAGCATCCCCACGCTCATCGTGTTCAAGGACGGCCAGCCCGTGCACCGCTTCCAAGGCGCATCCGGCAAGGCCGGGCTCCTGCAGAACTTGAGCGACTACCTGTAGGGCGAGACAAGCCCGAACCTGACGGCCCCGGATCGAACGATCCGGGGCCGTTGCGCGTCCCGGGCCGGTTCGGGAGCGGCCCGATCGCGTTCTGCACCGTCCTCAGCCGGTGGGCCGGCACGAGGGGCCTATTGACGGTCCGTCAGTTGAAATCCAGGCCCGATCGAGCGCTGAGGATCGCCGGACTCGCCCTCAGCCCGTACCGGAGGTCGCGCGTTGACCACAGCCTTTCCCACACTCTGTGGATAACTCACCGAACGACGTTCAGGGTCGAGCAGTCCCTCAGGCCGGACGATCGGCCGGCGGCGTGGTCATCGCTCGGTAGATGCGTTCCAGGTCCTCGAGGGTCGCGAAGTCGATGGTGACCTTGCCCCGCTTGGCCCCCATGCTCACCTTCACGCGGGTGTCGAGGCGATCCGACAGCAACCCTTCGAGCTCGAGCAACCCGGGCGGTCGCAGGCGTCGACCGGCACCGGCGGGGCTCACCTTCGGGCCGCGGCTCGCAACGGTCGAGTCGGCGGCGGCATCCGCACTCGCCTGGGCCACGGCCTCGGCCAGGCGACCGCGAACCTCTTCCTCGACATCTCGCACCGACAGCTGCTCAGCCACCGTGCGATGGGCGAGAAGCTCCTGGTAGGCACGATCCGGGGTCCCGAGCAGCGCCCGGGCGTGCCCGGCCGTGAGCTGACCGTCGGCGACCAGCTTCTGGATTCCCGGGGGCAACTGCATCAGGCGGAGGGTGTTCGAGACCGCGGACCGGCTCTTCCCCACCCGGCGGGCAACGTCATCATGAGAGAGGTTGAAATCCTCGATGAGCTGTTGATAGGCCGCCGCCTCCTCCAACGCGTGGAGGTCCTCGCGGTGCAGGTTCTCGACGAGGGCCTGCTCGAGCGACGCCGTGTCATCGATTCGTCGGACGATCGCGGGAACCGTCTGGAGGCCGGCCCGCTTGGCAGCGCGCCAGCGCCGCTCGCCGGCGATGAGCTCATAGCGGTCCGGGCCCGCCGGCCGGACCAGAACAGGCTGGAGAACGCCCAGCTCGCGGATGGAATCCGTCAGGGAGACGAGCGCTTCCTCATCGAAGTGGGCGCGCGGCTGGTGCGAGTTGGGCTCGATCTGGCTGACCGACAGCTCACGGAGCGCGGAATCATCAGCCGGCGCCGCGATGTCGCTGGGGATCAGCGCGCCGAGGCCCTTTCCGAGACCGCTACGCCGGGCCACCGCTGACCTCCTTGGCCAGTTCGCGGTAGGCGATGGCGCCCCGGGACGTGGGATCGAAGGCGATGATCGGCTGGCCGAACGACGGCGCCTCCGAGAGTCGGACCGTCCTGGGGATCATGATGCGGCACACCTTCTCGGAGAAGTGCTCGCGCACTTCCTGGGCGACTTGATCGGAGAGCTTCGTCCGGGCGTCGTACATCACCAGGACGATGGTGGATACCTCAAGCGAGGGATTCAAGTTCTTGGTGACCAGTCCGACGTTGCGCAGGAGTTGGCCGAGGCCTTCCAGGGCGTAGTACTCGCACTGGATCGGCACCAGGACCTCGGTGGCAGCGGCCATCCCGTTGATCGTGAGCAGGCCGAGCGAAGGCGGACAATCGATGAGGACGTAGTCGTAATCGTCACGGACCTCCTGCAGGGCCTGCTTCAGGCGCATCTCACGGCTGAAGGCGGGGACGAGCTCGATCTCCGCGCCGGCGAGGTCCAGGCTGGCCGGGGCCACGAAGAGGTTCTTGACCGATGATGCCTCGACGCAGTCCTCGATGGGCACATCGCTCAAGATCACGTCGTACATCGATGCCTGCAGGCCACGGATGTTGATCCCCAGACCGGTGCTGGCATTGCCTTGGGGATCGAGATCGACGACCAGGGTCCGGTAGCCGATGTCGGCCAGGCATGCGCCGAGGTTGACCGCCGTCGTGGTCTTGCCGACCCCACCTTTCTGGTTGGCCACCGCGATGATGCGCGGCAGCGGCGGGATGTACCGGCCTTTGCGGGGCGGAGGGCCGGCGGCGGCGATCTCCTCGCCTCGAGGTATCGCGGCCGGGAGCGCGCCGTCGGCCGTCGTCCCGACCGGTGGGGGCGGCGGGGGCGGAGGCGGAGGGGGCGGCGGCGGCGGAGGGGGGAGTGCGGAGACCGCGTCGCCCTCCCCCACCGACGGATCGCCCGGACCGTCGGGAAGAGGGGCCACGTCAGTCACCGGTCCATCCTTCCGTGCCCACCGTCAAGGGTCAAGCACCGACGCAGGGTTCGCGCAGAAATGTCCAGCTCTGCCGCCCCGAGGTTCCACGTGGAACGGCCAGAACGGCGTCAGCGCCCGAGACGAGCCCGCCGCCTCGGCCTCCGCCGCTACCGCCTCCGCTCGAACCCGACCGACCCGACGGCCCCACCGCAACCGACCGCCGAGACCGACGGGAGATCCCACGGCTCCATCGCGCGGGCAATCGGCGTTCGGCGCGCCAGACCCGAGGGTGCGACGACCGGAGCGAGGGAAGTACCCGAGAGCTCGCAGTGGGGCGGGGCCCGAGCGCGATCGGCGCGATGGCGCACGACCTTCGGCCTCCGTGCTCCAAGGGGCAAACGGTGGATCTCCGCACACGGTCGCGTTGCCGACCTCCCCCGCCCGGGCCCAGGCGCCGAGGGCAAGGGCGATGACGATGACGATGACGATGACGATGACGATGACGATGACGATGACGATGACGACGACGATCCTGTCAGGACTGCGTGAGAACCCCCGCCCTGGTGCGCAGCCCCGCCGTCCACGGGCCGCACGAGGGGCCGCGGTGCCCGCCCGTCCCGCCCGGAGTCACACCGCCCATGCCTGTCCCTCCGGCGGCCCTCCCGCTCCGGCAGCTGCACGGACGGGGACGGCGGGCCCCTGAGCGCGGTGGGCTCGGCGGCACCCCGCTTCGCGCGACTCAGGCTGCAGCGATACCGGGCCGAATGCCTGGGCCTCCGGCTCGCCACCACCGTGCCCGGCCAAATATGGCAGCCCTGCCGTCCTGCGCCCAGTTGCATCGGAACTGGCAATCCGTGCCCGGAGGACCCAATCTTGGGTCGAGTGGACGAGCGGTCCCACGACGCGTGACCCGACCTCCTGTTCCCGTGCTCTAGCGATCCGGTGCCCTCGGGAGGGTGGGCGGCGACGGCCGGTGCTGGTGCTGCGACGCGCGGGTCAGCAGGTGACGAGACGACCGGCTCGTCGACCAGGACGCAGATCGTGGTGGCATCGTCGGGGGTGTGGTCCCAGACGTCGCTGCCGACGTTGATCTGGCGGCAGGCCGTCCGTTGGTATCGCAGATCACGTAGGGCACCTCGCGGTGCATGCAACCCAGGCCCGTTCGAGCTCCCGGAGCGGCCGTTGCCCGCCCGCCTCGCGAGCCGGTGGCATTCGACGGACGCCGCCAAGCCCAACCCCGGGATCGCGGCCATGCTGGGCAAGCGATCCCGTCGCCCCCCGGCTCACCAAGCGACGCATGCGCGATGAAGGCCCGCTCCATCCGTCGCAAGGAGCGAGACGCCGGAGCTGATGGGGCCGGGAATCGACGAGCCGTAGAGGCCGCGGTCCCCCGGCCTCTACGGCCCGATGCCCAACGCCGGACGGACGGGGGCCGCGATGCGAGACGGTCGTCGATCTTCTGCGAACCCAGCCGTGCCCCCAGGCCGGTTCCACGTGAACGGCATGGCGTCTGGGTCCGAGCCGAGTCCACCATTGGCCGGCAACCTTCCCGTTTCACGTGGAACGGTGGCGTGGCCCCGCCGTCTCGGATCCAACGACGAGGCGGCCGTGGCCCGTGCCGAGCGATCCCGGTGCCCCGGGCTGCATGCGCTTCTCCGGCGAAGGGTCCTGATGTTCTGGCCAAGTCCGCGGGGTGCGGCGCGGCGTTCGGTGCAGCCCGCCGGCTCCAACCAACAGGGCAGTCGATGGCCCGCCAGTCGGGGCGGTGCTGTGGAGGGCCCGCAGGCGGCCGCGAGGACCCCGAAGTCGAAACACCAGTGGCCAGCAGCCCCGAGTGGATCGGCCTGGATCGGTCCCCGCCGGCCGCCCGGTGGTGACCACAGCCACCGGAGGGGGGCGGCGCGGGTGCACGGCGTCACCGATCGGGCCGCGCGCGAGGTCGTCAGTGCTCGAAGCGCTCCGCTTCCCGCCGGCCCGGGCGACTGCACAAAGGCACCGCCGCACGGCGCGACGCACGAGCAACGAGTCCCCGGCGAGCCAAGCCTGCACCGCCCCGCTCTGGGGGATGGGAAGGACGCCTCGCAGGCGCGGTCCGCCAGGCCAGGCGGGGCGACTCGCTGGGCCAGGCGCAGTCCGCGACAGCGGCCCGTCGATGTCACGACCAACGGCGGAGACCGCCGCCCCCCGACAGGACGCACGCGCCCCGGCGCCGCCCGACCCCGATGTCCGGGGCTGGTTCTCCGAGTCCGAGGTGCCGTGCTCCGAGTCCGAGGCGCGGCACCGACTCGTGCGGCTCCAGCGTGGCGGTCACTCGAGACGAGCCTGGCCGTGGACCTCGGACCCGCCGGCCGACCGCTCAGGGCGCGCTGCCGACGGCCACGTCGAGGGCCGATCCCCGATCAGTCGGCGAGCACCGCTCGCCCGCCGGACCCTCGGGACTCGGCGATCCTGGCGGCTGGAGGCCCGATCGACGACCACACCAGAGGCCGGACGCGGGTGTGTGCGCTGCAGGGTGGCGGGCGCGTCGTAGCGCACACACCTCCCGTGGAGACCGCAGGGTGTGTGCGCTACGGGTGGCCGGCGCGTCGCAGCGCGCACACCTCCCGTGCTGACCGCAGGGTGTGCGCGCTACGGGCCGGCGCTGCGGGGTGGTGGGCGCGTCGTAGCGCACACACCTCCGGTGGTGACCGCAGGGTGTGTGCACTGCGGGTGGTGGGCGCGTCGTGGCGCGCACACCTCCGGTGGTGATCCCGGGGTGTGTGCGCTACGGGGTGGTGGGCGCGTCGTAGCGCACACACCTCCGGTGGTGACCGCACGGTGTGTGCGCTGCAGGGTGGGGCGCGTCGCAGCGCACACACCTCCGGTGCTGACCGCGGGTGTGTGCGCTGCAGGGTGGCGGGCGCGTCGTGGCGCACACACCCCCAGTGCTGACCGCAGGGTGTGCGCGCTACGACGTGGCGGGCGCGTCGTAGCGCGCACACCTCGGCCGGCGCGCGACGGCGTGGCTCGGTGGGCGCCCCAGCTCGGGTCCCGACTGGCACCAGCCTTGGCCGGCGCCCAGCGAACGGCATCGGCCGGGCCATGATTCTCCGCCGAGCACGAGGGCCCCGTGCTCGACGCCGGGTCGTCGCGACACCACCCCTGCCCCGTCGTCGTCGCCCGGTGCGGACCGGTCAACGGCTCACGCCCCCACCAGGCTTCGCTTGGCTGGTGCGAGGCCCGCGAGGCACGGCGACCAGGGGCGACCGGGCGGAGCACTGGGCGAGGATTCTGTGTTGGACAGAACCGGGCGTCGGCGCCGGGGGACCGGGGATCCACGCACCACGTGGGTCGCATTCGCGCCGAGCGTGCAAACGACGCCGGGAGCGGCACGATCGCCGGGCCATCGGCGTGGTCCCCAGTTTGTTGCTCATGAGATGGATGGACGCGCCACGGCGGCGGGGGCCTGGATGGGGGAGGGCCCACTCGAAGAGCCGCCTTCCAACGCTTGGCCAACCGGCGCTCCCGCGACTGACGAGCTCGTCATGGGGACGGGCATCGCCATGACGCTGGAACCGGGAACCACGGCCGGGCGTCACGTTGCCGCGGCCGCGTCGCGTCGGTGACCTGGCCCTTCGTCACGCGCATTGGAGCGGGGGTGGTCACACAGGGCCGCGCTCACCAGCACGTGCCCGCCCCCCATCTCGCAACCCCTCGGGGAGCCATCGACTGCGCGCCCAACGGGGACCTCATGCCGGCGGCTGCGACCGTGTCCCGGTCACTGGCTGCCACTCGTTCGGCCCGCGCTCGAGTCAGCATCCCCACCCCCAGCGGGTGAGCGCGCCGCGACGCGCCACCACACCCGACGGGAGCGCCCGTTGACGGTCGATCTCGAAACGGCGAAGGCCGGGCCGCTTGACCCGTCGGCGTGACCGCCGCGATCGCCCGCTGCCGCCCCGGGCAACCGGGGGCGAGGGCTTGGCGGCGCGCGGAGCGGGCGACCTGCGGGGCTCGGCTCCACTCCCAACTCCCCTGCACCGTCGCCCAGCCGTCAGGCCACCCGCCACCCCACCACCCATCAGAGGCACCCATCACCGACCCACCGGTGTCGGTGTCGGTGTCGGCACCGCGTGCTCCGGGGCCAAGTTCCGTCCCTCGAGCGCGGGAAGCCAGGGAATCGTGACGCCCTACCGGAACCACCGTTTCACGTGGAACAGCGTGCGGTCTGAAGCGAAGCCCTGGTCAGAAGAGTGGGCGCTTGGCGGGGATGCCCGTCCGGCGGGGGTATCGCTCACCGACGACGTCGACCAAGCGCATTCGGGCCAGGTGCACGGGCGCCCCCGGAGAGCCGGCCACGATCACCGAGGCCGGACCCAGGCCCAGCAGCGCCAAGCCCGTCGGCGGCCATCGCCCCGCCTCGGCCCCGGCGCGGTCCACCGGCGGTTCGCTCACGACCAAGTCCCCGCCAACCACGAGCAGGGGCGCACCGCATTCGGCCGTCACGCACGGAGGACCGAAGCTCCGGGCTACGACCAGGTCGAACCGTCCGCGATGGGCCACCGACCGCCCGACCTCTTCGGCCCGATCGGTGATCACCTCGACGCGGTCCCCAAGGCCCAGGCGGTCGACCGCGTCGGCCAGGAACTCCGACCGACGGGCGTGGGCATCGACGAAGGTCCAGCGGGTGTCGGGCCACGTCGACGCGGCGAGGACCAGCCCAGGAAGACCACCGCCCGCACCCAGGTCGAGGGCACGGGCGGGAGGCCGGTCAACGGCGGCGGCGAAGGCCGACGCGTGGTGGAGGTGCGGTTCCACCGGTCCGGGACCGAGGAAGCCGAGCTGCCGGCTCTCGACGAGGAGGCCGGTCAGCAGATCGGTCACGCCTCGGCAGCCTCGGGGATGAGGACCACGCGGCGGTCGGGATCGACCCCTTCGGAGATGGTGGCCACGCCATCGATGTCGTTCACCGTGTCGTGGACGACCTTGCGGTCGGCGGCGTTCATGGGCTCGAGGGCGCGGGACGCGCCTTCGGCGACCACCAGCTCGGCCTGAGCGGTGACGAAGCGGGCCAGTGCCTCTTGACGACGCTGGCGGTAGCCACCGATGTCGATGCGCACGCGGCCTTCGTGACGGCCGGTGGCCCGGCGCTGGAGCACCGTCCGGGACAGCTCGTGGACGGCGGTGAGGGTCTGGCCCTTCGGCCCGATGAGCAACCCAAGATCGTCACCGACCACGCTGAGCTCGATGGTCTCCTCGTCGACCTGGGTCCGGTTGACCGTCCCCTCGGCGCCGAGCGACGTGAGGAGTCCCTCGAGGAACTCGGTCACGATGTCGGCCTGGGTGCCCACGGGCACCACGTCGTCGGTCATCTGGTTGCCTTCCTGCTGGTCGCGGGGGGCGGCGCCGCCCGAGTTCGATCCCGCGCGAGCCCGACCGCCACCGCGGCGGGGGCGAGGTGTGCTGCCTTCTGCGTCGTCGTCGGCGACAGCGACGGCCGCGGCCTGGTCATCGGTTGCCGGCGCGGCCTTCCCAGCGGCGCGCTCAGGGCGCGAGCCGGCCTCCTTGCGGGGCCGCTGCTTGCGGGGCCGTCGTTCCTGCTTCGGGCGCGGTGCCTTGGGGAGCACGCGGGCCCGGATACGGGCATCTGCTCGAACCCGACCGAACAGGCCGGTCTTGGCCTCCTCGAGGATCTCGAACTCTGCTTCGGACTCGTCGATGCCGAGTTGGTCAAGAGCCGCTTCTTTGGCGTCCTCGACCGTGCGGCCGGTTGTTTCCACCCACTCCACTGCGATCACTTCCTCTTCTTCTTGTTACGAGACCGGTTCGCCTGTTGCGGCGCAGTCCGGCTCGGCGCGGGCGCAGAGCGCGCGGGCGACTTGGCGACCTTGGTCTTGGCGGCCGACTCGGCCGGGACGGCCTTCGTGGCCTTGGCGGCCTTGGTGGCGGGCTTGGACGCCGTCTTGGTCGATCCGCCCTTGGCCGTGTTGCCGGTCGACTTCTTGGAGGCGGCCGCGGCGGCCTCGCGCTTGGCTCGACCCGGGTCGGGGAGCCCCGCTTCCTTCGCCTGGGCCCAGAATCCCTTGGGCTTCTGGTCAGAGTCTGTTGACGATTTGTCACTTTCCCGGCCGGTGGTGGCCACGGGTCCGTCACCGTCGCGGTACATCGTACGGGTGATCAGCCCCTGCTGGCCGATGCGGAAGACGTTCGACACGAGGAAGTAGACGACGATGCCGGCGGGCAGCGTGAGGGAGATGAAGGCGAAGAACAGCGGCATGATCTTCATCAACATGGCCTGCTGCGGGTTCGCCTGAGCGGCCTGCGGGTTGCGGCCGGCGATCTGACGCTGCTGGTAGTAGCTGGTCGCGGTGACCCCGAGCACCAGCACGATGAAGGGCCAGGCCTGGCCCACCCCGTGGGAGACGGCCTTCTGGGCCGATTCGGCGAGGTTGATGCCGAAGGACCGCATCTCCCGGCTGTGGCTCAGGTTCTCGTAGAGCTTGGAGCTCGTGCTCAGGTGCTTGGGCTGGAAGTACCCGAACCGCTCGTAGACGCCACCGTTGCGGCCGCTTGCCGCGCGGGCGACCGCTGCGCCCATGTCCTGCCCGTAGGGAGCCCGGTTCAGCAGCTGGTAGAGGGTGCGGTACAAGAAGATGAACACCGGCGTCTGCAGCAGCAGCGGCAGGCAGCCCGACATCGGGTTGATGTTGTTCTCCTTGTAGAACTTCATCATTTCTTCGTTGAGCTTCTGGCGGTCGTCGCGGTGCTTGGCCTGGAGCTTCTTGAGCTCCGGCTGCAGCTTCTGCATCGCCAACATGGACCGCGTGCCCTTGAGGGTGAGGGGCAGCAAGATCATCATGATCAGCAGGGTCAACAGCGAGATGGCGCCGGCGTAGTTGGGCCAGAACTCGTAGAAGAGCTGCAGCGGCTTGGCAATGAGGTCGTACATCAGGCGACCGTCCGTTCGTCGAGAGGTTCGGCGGGCAGACCCGCATCATCGTGGGCATGGGGCACCGGGTCCCAACCGTGGCCACCCCAGGGGTGGCAGCGCGCGATGCGCCGCAGCGCGAGCCAGGAGCCACGGCCGGCGCCGTGGAGCTCGATCGCCTCCGTCGCGTAGGAGGAGCAGGAAGGTTGGTAACGGCACGGCGAGGGACGCCCGGCACGGAGCTTCTGGTAGGCCCCGATCCCCGAACGCAGGGCGCGCGCCAGCGGGCTCATCGGGCGTCGGCCGCCGATCGGCGCCGTTGCAACGCTTCCAACAGGGATCTCACGTCGTTCCTCAGTTCGTCCGGAGTCCGCCCGGTGACCTCGGGGCCGGCGGAGATGACCATGGCGCCCGACGGGAGGAGCTCGGGATCGTCAGCCAACTCGGCGAGCACCGCTCGGAGCCTGCGCCGCAACCGGTTGCGCACGACCGCACCCCCGACCCGCTTCCCGATGGCGTAGGCCACCCGGACCGGCTCCCCGTCATCGTCGGCCAGGTAGGCCACCGATAGGGGACCCCGGCGCACCCGGATCCCCTCAGCGCGCAGCGCCGCAAACGTGCGCCGCTCACCGAGGGGTCGGATCAAGCCGAGAGCCGAGCCCGGCCCTTGGCGCGGCGGCTGCGCAGCACGGCGCGACCAGCCTTGGTGGACATCCGCTTGCGGAAGCCGTGGTTCTTGGCCCGCTTGCGGACGTTGGGTTGAAAGGTGCGCTTCACTGGTCCTCCTCGGGAGCCGGTCAACCATGAGCGGCTCGTGCGTGACCGGCAGCGGCCAGGCACAGGTACGAATCTCGTGGCGTCGACGACCCAAAGGCCGCGACACACGACGTGCCAGGCTACGTGGGATCGACGATGCGGAGCAATCGCGCCTGCGGGCGCCGGACCTGATGTCGGCGGCCGATCCGGTCCGGGTCACCTGACCAGGGACTTCGACGGGCCTCCGGAGCCCTTGCGCGCACCGCCGGATGCGGTGCTACGTTGCGCCCTCTGCCGACGGGCACCCCGGGCGGGTCGCCCAGAGGCCACGAGGCGATCCGCATACCCCGGCCCGATGCCGAGCCGGGCGGGTCTTCGTTTTTCCACAGGATGTGGACCCGGCTGTGGAACCCCGAGCAGAAGGACGGTTCAAGCAGGTGGGAGACGCACAACACCTGTGGACGACGTGTCGGGAATCGCTGCAGACGCAGGTATCCGACGCGGTCTGGCGTTCAACCTTCGAAGACATCCGCGAGCTCGAAGGCGACCACGAGGTCCTCCGCCTGGCGGTGCCCAGCACGGTCGTGAAGGACCGCGTCGAGGGCCGCTACCTCGCCCTAGTGGAAGACGTGCTGCGCGACGTGAGCGGGGAGAGCCGCCGCATCGTGCTGGAGGTCCGGCCCCTCGCCGCCGAACCGTCCGAGGTCCCCGACCCGCTCGACGAGCTGCTCGGCCCGGCGCCGCGCGCCGCGGCGCCCGACCACGAGCGATCCGCCGCGCCCACGCCGGCCGGCGGGTCACCCGACGTCACGAGCGCCCGAACCTTCGACGACTTCGTCCGGGGCCCGTCGAACCGCTTCGCCTACGCCGCCGCCTTCGCCGTGGCCGAGACACCGGGACGCTCCTACAACCCGCTGTTCATCTACGGCGACGCCGGCCTCGGGAAGACCCACCTCCTGCAGGCGATCAAGCACTACGTCGAGGAGAACTACCCCGACTACGTCGTGCGGTACGTCACCAGCGAGACGTTCCTGAACGAGTTCATCGAGTCCATCCGCCTCAACACGTCGGCGGAGTTCAAACGGCGCTACCGCGACGTCAACGTCCTGCTCGTCGACGACATCCAGTTCCTGGAGAACCGCAAGGAGACCCAGGAGGAGTTCTTCCACACCTTCAACGCCCTGCACGAGGGCCGCCGCCAGCTCGTGTTGTCCTCGGATCGGCCGCCCGACGCCATCTCCACCCTGGAGAACCGCCTGCGCAGCCGGTTCAAGATGGGCCTCACCACCGACATCCAGCCGCCGGACCTCGAGACGCGCCTCGCCATCTTGCGCAAGAAGACCGAGGGCGACCCCGTCCAGGTGCCCGACGACGTGCTCGAGTTCATCGCCACGAACATCACCGACAACATCCGCGAGCTGGAGGGCGCCCTCAACCGGGTGTCGGCCTTCGGCAAGCTGGTGAACGCGCCGCTCACGCTGGCCGAAGCGGAGAAGCACCTCCACGACATCCTCGGCGATCGCCAGCCGCGACCGATCACCCCGCAGCTCATCCTCGAGACCACCTCGGAGATGTTCGACTTCACGATCGAGGAGCTCAAGGGCAAGAGCCGCCAGCGCCCGCTCGTCACCGCCCGCCAGATCGCCATGTACGTCTTCCGGGAGTTGACCGACCTCTCCTATCCCGCCATTGCCCGTGAGTTCGGCGGGCGGGACCACACGACGGTCATCCATGCCGTCGAGAAGATCAAGGCCCTCATGGGCGAGCGTCGGCAGATCTACGACCAGGTCAGCGAGCTGGTGACCCTCGTCCGCAAGGGCGGCTGATACCGATGTCAAGCGTGGCTTCCGTCACACGAGTTGTCCACCGTCGTCCACAGATGCCTGGGCATTTCTTCCGAATTCACCGGGGAAACACCTGTGGAACACCGGGGGGCCGACGGGGGATCACCACCCGAGTTGTCCCCACCGCGACGCCGTCTGGTCCGGCGACCCCCGCCGGCTGTGGAACGCTGGGGACAAGCCGCCCGTTTCCCCCGGCCCCGCTGACCTGCAGCATCGTGGACTTGTCCCCAATCCACAGGTCCCACCACCACCACCTCATCTTGATCAGCAACCTCTCCGGAGAAAGCGAGCGCCACCCGTGAAGTTCCGTTGCGAGCGTGACACCCTCGTCGAAGCCCTGGCCTCTGCCGGCCGAGCTGTGGCCAATCGTGGGGGAGCCCTGCCCGTGCTGTCGGGCGTCCGCGCCGAACTGGTAGGCGACCGGCTCCGGCTCACGGGCAGCGACCTCGAGCTCACCATCGAGATCGAGATCACCGTGGCCGGTGAAGAAGACGGGATCGCCGTGCTGCCCGCCAAGATCTCCTCGGACCTCGTGCGGTCGCTGGGCGATCCGCGCGTGGAGGTCCGCGTCGAAGGCGACGAGGCCCACATCACCGCTGGTCGCTTCGAGTCCTCCCTGCGCCTCCTCCCGGCGGACGAGTTCCCGCGCCTCGCCATGCCCGCGGACGACGCGGTGACCCTCGCGGCCAAGGACTTCGCCGGCGCCCTGCGCCAGGTGGTCCCCGCGGCCAGCGCCGATGACGCTCGCCCGATCCTGACCGGTGTGCTCCTCGCCGCCGAGGAGGGGGGCCTGCGCCTGGTGGCGACCGACTCCTACCGGCTCGCCGTGCGCGACCTGCCGGGCACGACCGTCCTGCGAGAAGGCCAGAGCGTGCTCGTCCCGTCGCGTGCGCTTCGCGAGCTGGAGAGGCTGCTCGGCGGTGCCGACGAGGTCACCCTCCGGCTCGGCGAGCGCGAGGCGACCTTCGAGATCGGTGGCACCCGCCTGACCACCCGCCTGATCGAAGGGGAGTTCCCCAACTACCGCGGCCTCATCCCCGCGAGCCACCCCAACCGGCTGACGGTCGGGCGCGAGGTCCTGGTCGACGCGGTGAAGCGCGTGAAGCTGATGGCTCGCGAGCTGAACACGCCGGTCCGCCTGGCCATGAGCGCGGACGGCCTGGAGCTGGTGGCGATCACCCAAGACGTGGGCCAAGCCCACGAGCAGCTCGACGCGACCTACGAGGGGACCGACCTCACGGTGGCCTTCAACCCCGACTACCTGCTCAGCGGCGTCGAGGTCACCCCGGGCGACGAGATCCACCTCGACACCGTCGACGCCCAGAAGCCCGCGGTCATCCGCGCCGGCGGCGCGCAGGAGTTCCTGTACCTGCTCATGCCGGTCCGGGTGTCCTGACCCGCTGATCTGATCGCCGAGACCCGACCGGGTGCACCTCCGCCGCCTCTGGCTCACCGACTTCCGCGGCTACCGCGAAGTGGATGTCTCCTTCGATGCCGGCCTCACCGCGGTGGTGGGGCCGAACGGTCATGGCAAGACCAACCTCCTCGAGGCGATCGCCTACCTGGCCACACTTGGTTCGTTCCGGGGTGCGCCGACCGATGCGTTGATCCGAGTCGGCGCCGAGCGCGCCGTCGTGCGGGCCGAGGGTGAGCGTGAGGGACGCACGCTGCTCCTCGAAGCGGAGCTCGTGGCGGGAGGGCGCAACCGGGCCCAGCTCAACCGCCAGCCCCTGCGCCGGGCCCGCGACCTGCTGGGGGCGCTGCGGGTCACGGTGTTCTCGCCGGACGACCTGGCCTTGGTCAAGGGGGGCCCCGGGGAGCGCCGCGGCTACCTCGACGACACGCTGGTCGCGCTGCATCCCCGCTACGACCAGGCACGGACCGATCTCGACCGCATCTTGCGCCAGCGCGGCGCGCTGCTGAAGCAGGCCGGTGGCCGCCTGAACGCCGAGATCGAGCTCACCCTCGACGTGTTCGACGCCAAGCTCGTCACCGCCGGCGAGGCCCTGGCCGCGGCGCGCCAGGAGCTGGTCGCGGAGCTGGAGCCGTTGCTGGGGGATGCCTACGACCGCGTGGCACGCCGGTCCGCCGAGGTGCACGCCACCTACGAACCACCGTGGATGGCCGATGGGCTGGCGGCCGCGTTGGTCGCGGCACGGCGCGACGACCTCCGGCGGGGTGTCTCCACGGTCGGGCCCCACCGCGACGACATCGATCTGGTCATCGGTGGCCTGCCGAGCCGCACGCACGCGTCACAGGGCGAGCAGCGGTCGCTGGCGCTGGCCCTGCGGCTGGCCGCCCACGAGGTCGTGACGCGCCGCACCGAGACGCCGCCGGTCCTGCTCCTGGACGACGTCTTCTCCGAACTGGACCCGGATCGCAGCGACGCGCTGGTGGAGAGCCTCCCGGCCGGCCAGACGGTCTTGAGCACTGCCGGGGCACTGCCGCACGGCGCGATCCCCGGCTCGATCCTGCGTGTGACCGACGGCGTCGTCACGCCCGACTGATCGTCGGCCGACCCGGGCCCAGGCGGGGCGCGCGACACTGGCGCGATGGCCCGCCACGTCCGTCCCCTCCGCGGATCGGGGTCGAGCGACCACAGCGAACCCGTGGCGATGCCCGCCGTGTTGGATCAGGTGCTGGCGGGGCTCGGGGCGCCGTCGGTCGCCTCGATCGTGGTCGTCCACGACCGGTGGGCCGAGATCGTCGGGGAGGAGCTGGTCGAGCACGCCCGGCCCCTCGCCATCGAGGATGGGCGCCTGCGCGTGACCGTCGACGGGCCCGCGTGGGCGAGCCACGTCCGGTGGTCCGAGGCGGAGATCTTGGGTCGCCTGGACCGCCTGCTCGGTGCCGGCGTGGTCACCTCCGTGGTGACGCGGATCGCCCGCCGCTGAGTGCCCGATGGCCGCTGGCCGGCGAGCCGCCGGGTGCCGGTTCGCGAGGGCGCGCGACGTTCTCGGAAAAGTTCTCCGAACAGGGCCTGAACCCTTATTCCTCCTCAGGTTTTGGCGCGAATCGGGCCCCTCGGATGGCCCGAAACGTCACCCCTGCGTGGTAACATGATGACCATCGTGATGCGTCCCTGCGAGCTGCCGGCCAACGTCCCGGCGAGGCTCCGCAGCGCTGGCGCACGCCGGTTCTCCCCCAGGTCCTGAAAGGTCGCGCCGTGGCTGCCGCGAAGTCCTATTCCGCCAAAGACATGACGATCCTCGAAGGGCTCGCGCATGTCCGCAAACGCCCCGGGATGTACATCGGTGGCACGGGGATCTCCGGTCTCCACCACCTGGTGTGGGAAGTGGTCGACAACTCGGTCGACGAGGCCATGGCGGGCTACTGCGACCGCATCGACATCACCTTGTTGCCCGACGGCGCGTGCCGCGTGAACGACAACGGTCGCGGCATCCCCACGGACCTCCACCCCGAGTTCAAGATGACCGGCGTCGAGATCGCCCTCACCAAGCTCGGTGGTGGCGGCAAGTTCGGCGGAGACGGCTACAAGGTCTCCGGCGGCCTCCACGGCGTGGGCGTCTCCGTGGTGAACGCCCTGTCGGAGAAGGTCATCGTCGAGGTCGACCGCAACGGCAAGCGCCACCACATCGAATTTGCCGACGGTGGCTCGAAGCGCACGACGCTCGAGGTGATCGGGGACTCGCCCCGGGGGCGCACCGGCACGTCGGTCACGTTCTGGCCCGATCGCACGATCTTCGAGTCCACCGAGTTCGTGGGCCGCACGATGCTCGAGCGGTTCCAGATGATGGCCTTCTTGAACAAGGCCCTCGAGATCCGGTTCTCCGACGAGCGGCCGGGCCACGAGGGCGAGCCGGTCGTCTACAAGTACGCGAACGGCATCGTCGACTTCGTGAAGCACGTCAACGCCACCAAGACCCCGCTGTTCAGCCGGGTCGGCTACATCGAGCAGATCGAGGACGACCACGAGGTCGAGCTCGCGTTCCAGTGGAACGAGGGCTACCAGACCGACGGGCTCCACAGCTTCGCCAACGGCATTGCCACGATCGAGGGCGGCACCCACGAGGAGGGCTTCCGCGCCGCGCTCACGACGGTGCTCAACAAGTACGCCCGGGCTCGCAACCTCCTCAAGGAGAAGGACGCGAACCTCGCCGGCGAGGACGTGCGTGAGGGCCTCACGGGGATCATCTCCGTCCGCCTGCGCGAACCGCAGTTCGAAGGGCAGACCAAGGGCAAGCTCGGCAACCCCGAGATCAAGACCCTCGTCCAGCGCGCCACCAACGAGAAGCTGGGGGACTGGCTCGAGGAGCATCCCACCGAGGCGAACAAGATCGTCAAGAAGGGGATCGACGCCCAGCGGGCGCGAGCCGCGGCCCGCAACGCCCGAGACGCAACCCGCCGCAAGTCCGCGCTCGACGGCGCCGGCATGCCCGACAAGCTCCGCGACTGCTCGAGCCGTGACCGCAAGGAGTGCGAGCTGTTCATCGTCGAGGGCGACTCAGCCGGCGGCTCGGCCACCAGCGCCCGCGATCCCCGGGTCCAGGCGATCTTGCCGATCCGCGGGAAGATCCTCAACGTCGAACGGGCCCGCCTCGACAAGATGCTCAAGAACACCGAGGTCCAGGCGCTCATCGCCGCCATCGGTGCGGGCTTCGGCGCCGAGGAGTTCGATCTCTCCAAGGCCCGCTACGACCGGGTGATCCTGCTGTGCGACGCCGACGTCGACGGCAGCCACATCCGCACGCTCCTGCTCACCTTCTTCTTCCGCCACATGAAGGCGTTCGTGGAGGACAAGCACATCTACATCGCCCAGCCCCCGCTGTACTCCACGGTCGTGGGCAAGGAGAAGGTGTACTTGAAGGACGATGCCGCCAAGGCGGTGTTCCTGGCCGAGAACCCCAACCACAAGAAGGAGTTCGCCCGGCTGAAGGGCCTGGGCGAGATGGACTGGGAGGAGCTCAAGGCCACCACGATGGACACGGCCTCGCGCACCCTCCTACAGGTGTCGGTGGAACAGGCGGCCACCGCTGACACCGCGATCTCCACGCTCATGGGCGACGACGTGGAAGCCCGCAAGCAGTTCATCAAGACCAACGCCAAGGACGTGCGCTTCATCGACATCTAGTCGATGGCCGCGCCGCTGCGCGGCCCGTCCTTCCCCACCCGACCGCGACCCTGCGAGAAGAGCAATGGCTGACGACGAGCTTCCCCCCACACCACTCGACGGCGACGATGACGGCGACGACATCGGGGCCGATCCCACCGTCACCGCCTACGGGATGATCGAACCGATCGAGATCGAAGACGAGATGGAGCGGTCCTTCCTGGACTACTCCATGTCCGTCATCGTCTCGCGCGCCCTGCCCGACGTGCGCGACGGGCTCAAGCCGGTGCACCGCCGGATCCTCTGGGGCATGTACGACGTCGGCGCCCGCCCCGACCGCCCGTTCATGAAGTGTGCCCGGGTCACCGGCGAGGTCATGGGCAAGTACCACCCGCACGGAGACAGCGCCATCTACGACGCCCTCGTGCGCATGGCCCAGCCCCACTCGTTGCGCCACCCGCTCGTGCAGGGCCACGGCAACTTCGGCTCTCCCGACGACGGCCCGGCGGCCGCCCGCTACACGGAGTGCCGTCTCGATCCGCTGGCCATGTCGATGCTCCAAGACATCGGCGAGGAGACCGTCGACTTCGGCGACAACTACTCCGGCGAGTTCAGCGAGCCCAAGGTGCTCCCGAGCCGGTTCCCCAACCTGCTGGTGAACGGCGGCCAGGGCATCGCCGTGGGCATGGCCACCAACATCCCGCCCCACAACCTCGGCGAGATCATCGACGCCACGGTCCACCTGATGGACAACCCTGAGGCCACCACCGACGACCTCATGCAGTTCGTGAAGGGCCCCGACTTCCCCACCGGCGCACTGATCATGGGTCGCGCCGGGATCATGGACGCCTACCGCACGGGCCGCGGCTCGATCCGAATGCGTGCCGTCGCCGAGATCGAGGAGTCCCGCCGCGGCGGGGATCGCATCGTGGTGACCCAGCTGCCGTACCAGGTGGGGCCTCGGAACGTGCTGGCCAAGATCAAGGAGCTGGTGAGCGACAAGGAGATCGAGGGAATCGCCGACGCCAACGACGAATCCTCCGGCGGCAAGACCCGCATCGTGATCACCCTCAAGCGCGATGCGCCCGGCCTCATCATCTTGAACAACCTCTACAAGCGCACGCCGCTGCAGACGTCGTTCGGCATGAACACGGTCGCGCTGGTCGACGGCGTGCCGCGCACCCTGTCGCTGCAGGAGTGCCTGTTCCACTACATCGAGCACCAGGTCGACGTGATCACCCGGCGCTCGGAGTACCGCCTCCGCAAGGCGCAGGAGCGGGCCCACATCGTCGAAGGCCTCCTCAAGGCCCTCGACCTCATCGATCGGATCATCACGACGATCCGGGCATCGGCTGACAAGGCCTCCGCCCGTGAGGCGCTGGAGGCGGCGCCGTTCGAGTTCTCCGAGGTCCAGGCCGAATACATCCTCGACATGCAACTGCACCGCCTCACCCGCCTGGGCCGTGCCCAGCTGGAGGAGGAGATGGCGGACCTGCGGGCCAAGATCACCGAGCTCGAAGGGATCCTCGGCGATCGGGCCGTGCTCTTCACCGTGATCAAGGACGAGCTCGGCGAGATCCGGGCCAAGTTCGGGACGGATCGCAAGTCGCAGATCACCTACGACCCCGGCGAGATCGATCTCGAAGACCTGATCGACGACGAAGACCTCGTGGTCACCATGTCGGCCAAGGGCTACGTGAAGACCGTGGCGTTCGACGCCTTCAAGGCCCAGGGCCGCGGTGGGCGCGGCGTCTCGGGCGGCAAGCTGCGCGACGAGGACTACATCGCTCACATCATCACCACGACGGCGCACGCCTACCTGCTCTTCTTCTCGAACCTCGGGCGGGTGTACCGGCTGAAGGCCCACGAGATCCCGATGAAGGATCGCACGGCTCGAGGCACGGCCATCGTGAACCTGCTGCCGCTGCAGCCGGGGGAGCAGATCCGGGCGATCATCGATACGCGGGACTACGAGACCAACCAGTACCTCTTCTTCGCCACCCGCAACGGCCAGGTGAAGAAGACCCGGTTCAGCGAGTACGACTCTTCGCTGCGCGCCGGGTTGATCGCCATCAACCTCCGCGACGGCGACGAACTGGTCAAGGTGATCCCGGTCAACGACGCCGACGAGATCTTCATGGTCAGTCGCAGCGGCATGACGATCCGCTACGCCCAAGACGATGTCCGGCCCATGGGTCGATCGACCGCGGGCGTGCGCGGCATGAAGATGAAGCCCGGCGATGCGGTGGTGTCGTGCGACGTCGCCCGCGACGACACGGCGATCCTGATCGTCACCGACGGCGGGTACGGCAAGCGCACCCAGCTCGACAAGTTCAACATCCAAGGCCGCGGCGGCCAGGGCGTGCGGGGCATCAAGCTCACCGCCAAGAAGGGCTTCGTCGTCGCCGCGTTCATGGTGGCGCTCGACTCGGAGATCTTCGTGATCGCCTCGGACGGCGTGGTCATCCGGATGGGAGTGCGTGACATCTCCTCGCAGGGTCGCGATGCCACCGGGGTCCGCGTCATGAACGTCGGGGGCGATCGCACCGTCGCCGCCGTCGCTCCGGTGCTCACCGCCGACGAGGACTGACCCGCCCGCCGGATCGCTCGCTCGACGGTTCTGCTCGCCGACCAGCTCGGCCTCCATCTGGATCCCATGATCACCGGCCGCACCAGGCGTGTCGGGAGGAGGCCCCATGGGCCCACCGAGCCATGCACGTCCCGCCGACCGAGTCGCGGCACGTCACCGTCACCGTGGGCGGGCTGGCCAGGACGGGCAGGCCCTGCCGCTCGTCCTCGTGGCCCTCATGCTTGCTGCCACGCTGGGCTTGGGCCTGGTGCGCGTGGGGGTCGCGGTCGCCGCTCGGGCGTCGGCCAGGGCCGCAGCCGATGCCGCCGCGCTCGCCGGCGCGGTCGACGGGAAGCCGGCCGCGGGCCGGATC
>JAOBWM010000111.1 GCA_025463365.1 Acidimicrobiales bacterium | reverse complement strand
TCCATCCGCATGTGGTCCAACGGCGAGGTCAAGAAGCCGGAGACCATCAACTACCGCACGCTCAAGCCGGAGAAGGACGGACTCTTCTGCGAGAAGATCTTCGGTCCGACCAAGGACTGGGAGTGCTACTGCGGCAAGTACAAGCGGGTGCGCTTCAAGGGCATCATCTGCGAGCGCTGTGGCGTGGAGGTCACCCGCTCCAAGGTCCGGCGCGAGCGCATGGGCCACATCGAGCTCGCCGCCCCCACCGTCCACATCTGGTACCTCCGCGGCACCCGCTCGTGGCTGGCCTACCTGCTCATGGGCACCGAGCCCCGTGAGGAGCTGAAGGCCAAGCAGCTGGAGAAGGTCATCTACTTCGCCGCCAACCTCGTCGTCTCCGTCGACGAGGAGAAGCGCGACCAGGACCTGCCGTCGCTCGAGGCCGAGGTGCTCGCCGAGCGCGAAGCCATCGAGAAGGACCGCGAGCTCGAGCTGGCCCGCCGCATGGAGGACCTCGAGGGCGAGATCGCCGGACTCGAGAAGGAAGGCGCCAAGGACGCGGACCTGAAGGCCCGCCAGAAGCAGGCCGACAAGGACCTCGCGATGATCCGCGAGCGCTACGAGCTGGAGCTCGACGTGCTCACCCGGGCCTTCGACGAGTTCAAGAGCCTGTTCTCCCGCCAGATCATCGAAGACGAGATGCTGTGGCGCGAGCTCGAGGACCGCTACGGCGAGTACTTCGAGGGCGGCATGGGTGCCGATGCCATCAAGTCGCTCATCAACGAGCTCGATCTCGACGTCGAAGAGGTCAAGCTCCGCGCCGCGATCGACCCCCAGGAGGGCCAGCGCCCCCTGTCGGCCCAGCGCAAGCAGAAGGCCATCAAGCGCCTGAAGATCGTCGCCTCGTTCAACCAGCGCGACGAGCACGGCAAGCGGATCAACGACCCCCGGGCCATGATCCTCGACGTCGTGCCGGTCATCCCGCCCGAGCTGCGCCCGATGGTCCAGCTCGACGGTGGCCGCTTCGCCACCTCGGACCTCAACGACCTGTACCGCCGCGTCATCAACCGCAACAACCGCCTGAAGCGCCTGCTCGACCTCGGGGCTCCCGAGATCATCGTGAACAACGAGAAGCGGATGCTGCAGGAAGCGGTCGACGCCCTGTTCGACAACGGCCGTCGTGGCCGTCCGGTCACCGGCCCGGGCAACCGCCCCCTCAAGTCCCTCTCGGACATGTTGAAGGGCAAGCAGGGCCGGTTCCGCCAGAACCTGCTCGGCAAGCGCGTCGACTACTCGGGCCGTTCGGTCATCGTGGTCGGCCCCACGCTCAAGCTGCACCAGTGCGGCCTGCCCAAGCTGATGGCCCTCGAGCTCTTCAAGCCCTTCGTGATGAAGAAGCTGGTCGACGCCGAGCTGGCCCAGAACATCAAGTCGGCCAAGCGCATGGTGGAGCGTCGCCGGCCCCAGGTCTGGGACGTGCTCGAGGAGGCGATCAAGGAGCACCCGGTCATGTTGAACCGGGCGCCCACCCTGCACCGCCTCGGCATCCAGGCCTTCGAGCCCGTGCTCGTCGAGGGCAAGGCCATCCAGATCCACCCGCTGGTGTGCACCGCCTTCAACGCCGACTTCGACGGCGATCAGATGGCTGTCCACCTACCGCTGTCGGCCGAGGCCCAGGCGGAGGCTCGAGTGCTGATGCTGTCGGCCAACAACGTGCTGTCGCCCGCCCACGGTCGCCCGCTGGTCACGCCCACCCAGGACATGATCATCGGCGCCTACTACCTCACCGAGGAGGTGGCAGGGAGCCACGGCGAAGGCCGTCCGTTCCGCCGCATCCACGAGGTGGAACGGGCCTATGAGGCCGGAGACATCGCGCTCCACACCCTCATCGAGTACCGCGGGCTGGACGAGCGCGGCGATCGCGTGTGCGAAGAGCGCACCACCGCTGGCCGGCTCTACTTCAACCAGGCGCTTCCCGAGTCCTTCGAGTACATCAACCGCCGTGTCGACAAGAAGGTGATGGGCGACATCGCCAACCGCCTCGCCAACCACGAGGCCAAGGGCACCGTGGCCGGCAGCCTCGACGCCATCAAGAACCTCTGCTTCCGCTATGCGTCGCAGTCCGGCATCACCATCTCCATCGACGACGTCAAGACGCCGCCGGAGAAGGCCGGGATCATGGAGGACCACGAGCTCCAGGCCCAGAAGGTCGAGGACCAGTTCCGTCGGGGCATCATCACCGACGGTGAGCGACGCCAGAAGGAGGTGGAGATCTGGACCGATGCCACCGACATGGTGCGTACCGCGATGGAGAAGAACCTCAAGAAGGTGCAGTTCAACCCCATCGACATGATGGTGGGCTCGGGTGCTCGCGGAAACATGATGCAGGTGCGTCAGATCGCCGGCATGCGTGGCCTGGTGGCCAACCCTCGTGGCGACATGATCCCCCGCCCCATCAAGTCCAACTTCCGTGAGGGGTTGGAGATGCTGGAGTACTTCATCGCCACCCCCGGCGCCCGCAAGGGCCTGGTCGACACCGCCCTGCGGACCGCCGACTCCGGCTACCTGACCCGGCGCCTCGTCGACGTGGCCCAGGAGCTGATCATCAACGACGAGGATCCCTTCGTGCGGGCCGAAGCCACCGGCTCCCCGATCCGTGGGATCTGGCTCGAGGACATCGGGCCCGACACCGGTGCCAAGCGCACCTACATGGAGACCCGCCTCTACAGCCGCACCCTCGCCAACGACGTGACCTGCGCCGACGGCACGGTGTTCCCCAAGGGCACCGTCGTCGACCAGGACATCATGGAGAAGCTGCGCGACGACGAGTCCGTCACGCGGGTCCGCGTGCTGTCGCCGCTCACCGACGACTCCGTCGCCGGCATCTCCGGTGCCAGCTACGGCATGTCGCTGGCCACCAACAAGGCCATCGAGGTCGGTGAAGCGGTGGGCGTCATCGCCGCCCAGTCGATCGGCGAGCCCGGCACGCAGCTCACCATGCGGACCTTCCACACCGGCGGCATCGCCGGCTCCGACATCGCCGGCGGCCTCCCCCGCGTGGTCGAGCTCTTCGAAGCTCGGTCGCCGAAGGGCAAGGCCACCCTGGCTCGCACCTCGGGTGTGGTCCGGATCGGCGAGGACGAGGGCAAGGGCCGTGTCATCACCATCGTCGGCGACGACGGCACCGAGGACGCCTACATCGTCCCCGGCGTGGCCCGCCTCGAGATCGAGGACGGCGCCGAGGTGGAAGCCGGCGACGCCCTCGTCGAGGGTGCCCGCGACCCCAAGGAGCTCCTCGAGATCCGCGGCGTTCGGGAGACCCAGAGCTACCTCGTCGAGCAGGTCCAGAAGGTGTACCGCGAGCAGGGCGTGTCGATCCACGACAAGCACATCGAGCTCATCGTCCGCCAGATGACCCGCCGGGTGACGGTGCTGGAGACCAACGACTCCGACTTCCTTCCGGGGGAGCGGGTCGACCAGAAGGCCTTCGCCGATGCCAACAAGCTCCTGGTCGAGGAGGGCAAGCGCCCCGCCGAAGGTCGCGTGGAGCTGATGGGCATCACCAAGGCCTCGCTCGCCACCGATTCGTGGCTCTCGGCCGCCTCCTTCCAGGAGACCACCCGGGTCCTCACCGAAGCGGCGATCGACTCCAAGTCCGACTCCCTGGTCGGGCTCAAGGAGAACATCATCATCGGCAAGCTCATCCCGGCCGGTACCGGCATGCACGTGTACCGCGACATCGAGACCCACGCTCCGGAGTACCAGCCCATGGCCTTCTACTCCTCCGATGGCGAGGAGATCGACGACGCCGAGTGGCTGGCCCACCAGGCCGCGGAGGCCAACGCCTCCGAGGTCGCCGAGGTCATCGACCTCCCCACCGCGGTGGGAGCCGAAGCCGAGAACTGATCCTCACCCGGCCTGCGGGCCGGAACGGAGATCCTGGAACGAAGGGCGCCCTGCGGGGCGCCCTTCGTCGCGCCCGAGGTGACCGATGCCGCAGGCGGGGCGGTTGACGGCAAGCTGAATACCATTCATAGTTTGAGCAACGTTCGACCCATGAACGTCATTCATCGACCAGGGGACCTTCGGACATGCTCGCCCTCATCCTCCTCCGCAGCCTCGGCCTCCTCGCGGCCGGCCTGTTCGCCTGGACGCTGGCGGAGTACGTGCTCCATCGCTTCGTCATGCACGAGATGGTCGGGAAGGGAATGCCGTCGCGCGAGCACCTGGTCCACCATGCCGACCCCGAGAACAACCCCGGGCGGCCGCTCCTGTCGTGGGCCGGGATCGTCGTGGTCGGCGCGGTGCTCTTCCTCCCGAGCGGCCTGGCCCTCGGGGCATGGCAGTTCGGCGGGGCCATCGCCGGTCTGCCCGTCTATGCCGGCTGGCTCCTCGGGTACGGGATCTACGAGCAGGTGCACGAGCGCTCCCACGCCAAGGCTCCGCGTGGCCGGTACACAGCCTGGGTCCGGCGCCACCACTTCCACCACCACCATGGGCACCCGATGGCCAACCACGGCGTGACCACGCCACTCTGGGATCGGGTCTTCGGCACCCTCGAGGTGCCCGACGTGGTCCGCGTGCCCCGGCGCCAGGCGATGCCCTGGCTCGTGCACGCCGACGGTGCGCTCCGTGCCGAGTACGCCGCGTTCTACCGGTTGGTCGGCCCGGCCGATGCCGACGCCCGGCTGGCGGCGATCGACCGTGCCCGCGCCTTCGCCAACCTCGCGCCCGTCGCGGACTGACCTGGATGGGGGACGCCTGGAGCCCCAGGGCCCGGCGAGGCGTTCACGGTTCGCTCACGGGCGGGTGGGCACCATGGATCAAGAACCGCCCGAGATCCCGCCCGATCCACCGACCATGCACCATGCCCCTGGCCTCCCCCGCCGGGGGCATGGCGCGTCCGGGCCCGTCACGGGCCCGCCTCGGACGGACCGGTACGCTGCGTCGGCCATGTCCACCACCCCGATCGATGCCGGTGTCAACGCTCTCCCTGTCGTGGTGGAGACCGCGGCCGCCGGTCGCCGGGCCCGCAACCGCCTCGAGCGCGAGCGCGCCTACCTGGCCGCGGCGATGGACATCGCCGGCCGCGACGGGTTGCGGGCGCTGACGATGCAGCGGCTCGCGGATGAGGTCGATGCCGCGGTGGGCACCGTGTACACGTACTTCCCGGCCAAGGGCGCCCTCGTGGCCGAGCTCCAGCGAGAGGCGATCGAGCGCCTCACCGAGTCGTACCACCTCATCCGGGACCGTAGCGATGCCGTGCTGTCCGGCTGGGACGACCCTGCGGCCGCCTCCGTGGCCCGCCTCGCCGTGTTCGGCCGGTTCTGGGTGGCGTCGGTCGACACCTTCCCGCAGGAGGCCGCGTTCCTCCACGCGCTGATCAGCGAGTCCGGGCAGACCGTGCCGCCCGAGGAGCACTACCGGGTGCTGCCCGCAGCACTGACCCTGCTCGACGAGGCCAGCGGCGCGGTCGTCGAGGGCCGGGAGCTGCGAGCGATCACCCACCTCGACGGCGACGATCCGATGGACCTGGTGATCCGCTGGGCGGCCGCGCTGACCGGCGTGCTCCTCACCTCGAACCTGGCCCCACTGAACCCGAAGGCCTTCGACGGTCGGCGCCTCGCCCGCATCTTGCAGTCCGACCTGCTCCGGGGCTGGGGGGCCAGTCCCGAGCGCGTGGCGCGGGCCGAACAGCACGTCGCCGCGCTCGAGGCGGGTGGCCCGCTCGCACCGCCCCTGGACCCCTGATCCACCCCGAACGGAGGGGCCCGCGGGCCTCCCGGTCGCACATCTGGGCAGAGATGGCGCGATCGCCCGGGTCAGGGGTTTGCGAGTGGTCGGTGCGCACCTTTAGCATGGACCCTCGGCCCAGCGACGGATGTCGTCGCTTCTGGGGGCCGCCGCAGTCGTCGAGAGGTTTCTTCGTGCCCACCATCCAGCAGCTGGTCCGCAAGGGTCGGCAGGACAAGCCCACCAAGGGCAAGACCCCGGCGCTGAAGGGCGCCCCGCAGCGCCGCGGCGTCTGCACCCGGGTGTACACCAACACCCCGAAGAAGCCGAACTCCGCCCTCCGCAAGGTCGCCCGCGTGCGCCTGTCGAGCGGCGTCGAGGTCACCGCCTACATCCCCGGCGAGGGCCACAACCTCCAGGAGCACTCCATCGTCATGGTCCGTGGTGGCCGTGTGAAGGACCTTCCCGGCGTTCGCTACAAGATCATCCGTGGCACCCTCGACACCTCCGGTGTGAAGGATCGCAAGCAGGCCCGTAGCCGCTACGGCGCCAAGAAGGAAAGCTGACATGCCCCGCAAGGGTCCCGCACCCCGCCGTGAGCTCATGCCCGATCCGATCTACCGATCGGTCGTGGTCACCCAGGTCGTCAACAAGGTCTTGCAGCGCGGCAAGCGCTCCACGGCCGAGCGCATCGTCTACGGGGCGCTCGAGATCGTCGCCACCAAGACCGGGACCGACGATCCGGTCGGCGCCCTCAAGCGTGCGGTGGACAACGTCCGCCCCCAGCTCGAGGTCCGCAGCCGCCGCGTCGGTGGCGCGACCTACCAGGTGCCCGTCGAGGTGAAGCCCCGTCGGGCCAACACCCTCGCCATCCGCTGGCTGGTCGGCTACTCGCGGCAGCGCCGGGAGAAGACCATGGCCGAGCGCCTGGCGAACGAGATCCTCGATGCCAGCAACGGCATCGGTGCCTCGGTCAAGCGTCGCGAGGACCTCCACAAGATGGCCGAGTCCAACAAGGCCTTCGCTCACTACCGCTGGTAGTGCGCACACCCCCACCCACATCCGCATCCTCGGAGCTCTGAGAGCTCTGTTCACGACCGGGCCTGCGCTGCAGGACCCGGTCGTGGCATGGAACTGGCAAACGAACGTGAACTGAGACGAAGCAGATGGCGAATCCCATCCCACTCGAGCGCTACCGCAACATCGGCATCATGGCCCACATCGACGCGGGCAAGACCACCACGACCGAGCGGATCCTCTACTACACCGGCAAGACCTACAAGATCGGCGAGGTCCACGAGGGCGCCGCGGTCATGGATCACATGATCCAGGAGCAAGAGCGCGGCATCACGATCACCTCGGCTGCCACCACCACGTTCTGGCAGGACCACCGGATCAACATCATCGACACCCCGGGCCACGTCGACTTCACCGTGGAGGTGGAGCGGTCGCTCCGCGTCCTCGACGGTGCGGTGGCGGTGTTCGACGGCGTCGCCGGCGTGGAGCCCCAGACCGAGACGGTGTGGCGGCAGGCCGACAAGTACGGCGTCCCGCGCATGTGCTTCGTCAACAAGCTCGACCGCATGGGCGCCGACTTCTACAAGGCGATCGACTCGATCAAGGACCGCCTCGGCGCCAACATCGCCGTGCTCCAGATCCCGATCGGCTACGAGGGCGACTTCTCGGGCGTGGTCGACCTGCTGAAGATGAAGGCCCTCGTCTGGAACGGCGAGGAGCTCGGCGCCAAGTTCGAGGTCACCGACATCCCGGCCGACCTCCAGGACAAGGCCGAGGACTTCCGCCAGCAGCTGCTCGACGTGGTCTCGTCGTTCGACGACACCATCCTCGAGAAGTTCATGGGCGACGAGGAGATCACCGAGGCCGATCTCAAGAAGGCCATCCGGGCGGCCACCCTCGCCAACCAGATCGTGCCCGTCGTCACCGGCTCGGCCTTCAAGAACAAGGGCGTCCAACCCCTGCTCGACGCGGTGGTCGACTACCTCCCGTCGCCGCTGGACCTCCCGCCCACCAAGGGCGAGGCCCTCAAGGGCGGCGCCGAGGTCACCCGCGACGCCGATCCCAAGGCCCCCTTCTCGGCGCTGGCCTTCAAGATCGTGGCTGACCCCCACGGCAAGCTCACCTACTTCCGGGTCTACTCCGGCACCCTCAACAAGGGCGACAGCGTGCTCAACAGCCGCACCGGCCAGAAGGAACGGGTCGGCCGCATCCTCCTGATGCACGCCAACAACCGTGAGGATCTCGACTTCGTGTCCGCCGGCGACATCGCCGTGGGCATCGGGCTCAAGAACACCCGCACCGGCGACACCATCTCCGATGAGAAGAACCCGATCATCCTCGAGAACCTCACGTTCCCCGAGCCGGTGATCCAGGTGGCGGTCGAGCCCAAGACGAAGGCCGACCAGGACAAGATGGGCAAGGCCCTCTACTCCCTCGCGGAGGAGGACCCCACCTTCCAGGTCAAGACCGACGAGGAGACCGGCCAGACGCTGATCTCGGGCATGGGCGAGCTGCACCTCGAGGTGCTGGTCGACCGCATGCTCCGCGAGTTCAGCGTGGACGCCACCGTCGGAAAGCCGCAGGTGGCCTACCGCGAGACGATCACCCGTACCGTCGAGAAGCACCGCTACACGCACAAGAAGCAGACCGGCGGTTCGGGCCAGTTCGCCGACGTCACGATCATGTTGGAGCCCGGCGAGCCGGGTGAGGGCTACACCTTCACCGACAAGATCAGCGGCGGTCGCATCCCCAAGGAGTACATCAGCCCGGTCGATCAGGGCATGCAGGCTTCGCTCGCCTCGG
Organism: Acidimicrobiales bacterium; assembly: GCA_025463365.1. Taxonomy (GTDB): domain Bacteria; phylum Actinomycetota; class Acidimicrobiia; order Acidimicrobiales; family Iamiaceae; genus Aquihabitans. Next base: position 633 of record JAOBWM010000111.1, on the reverse strand, counting down.
GCGTGCTGGCCGGCTTCCCGATGGTGGACGTCAGGGCCACGCTCCTCGATGGTTCGTTCCACGACGTGGACTCCTCGGAGATGGCGTTCAAGATCGCCGGCACCATGGCGTTCAAGGAAGCTGCCCGCATGGGCAAGCCCGTGCTCCTCGAGCCGATCATGGCCGTCGAGGTCGTGACCCCCGAGGACTACATGGGCGACGTCATGGGCGACTTGTCGTCTCGTCGTGGCCGCCTCGCCGGCAGCGAGCAGCGCGGCAACGCCACCGCCATCCGCGCGGACGTGCCCCTCTCGGAGATGTTCGGTTACGCTACCGACCTCCGTTCACGCACCCAGGGGCGTGCGAACTACACGATGCAGTTCGACAGCTACCAGCAGATGCCGAGCAACATCCAAGAAGAGATCGTGGCTCGCCTCCGCGGCGAGTGATCCTTCCGCCCCTTCCTCCCAACTCGTTTCACTTCAACACGTAGATAGAAAGGCTCCAGGGCAACTGCCATGGGTAAAGAAAAGTTCGAGCGGAACAAGCCGCACCTGAACATCGGCACGATGGGTCACATCGACCATGGCAAGACCACGCTGACTGCGGCGATCACGAAGACGTTGCATGATGCGGATCCGACGACGGCGTTCA
>JAOBWM010000072.1 GCA_025463365.1 Acidimicrobiales bacterium | reverse complement strand
CGGGACCGCCCCCGACGACCAGCGACGACGCGGCCGGATAGCTGGTGACCCGGTCGACGGCGTCGGGCACCGCGTAGACGTCGATCGTCCGGTAGCGCTCGAGGGATGGGGCACCCGGCTCGGGTGTGGCCCGGCCGTCGTTGCGCCTCGCATCGTCGGCCGGGCCGAACGACGCGACGCGGTCGAGGTGGGGCGACGCCGTGGCGAGGACCCGGCGCACGCTCGTGGGGCTCGGGCCCTCGGTCCGGGGGAGGTCGAGGTCGTTGCGCACGAGCAGGTACCGCACCCCGGCGCGCTGCAACGTGGGCACGAACCCGTCGGGCAGGTGGTCGCCGAGCAGCGCGGTGTCGATCCCGTCGAGCAGGCGCGTCGACCCCGTGCCGCCGAGCGGCACGAGATCCCGGATGGCCCAGTTGCCCTCGAGCAGCGATGCCAGCGGCTCGTCGAGCGGGCGTCCCCAGTCGTACTCGCCGAACGAGGAGCCCGGCAGGATCAGGGTCCGCTGCCCGCCCTCGTGGCGGTCGATCCAGCGCGCCGCGTCCCGCCATGCCGACGGCACGCCATCGAACGATCCGGGTGCCGTCAGCCGGCCGGGCAATGCCGGCGCGATGGCCACGACGATGGCCAGCACAGCGAGCATCGCCGCGCTCCTGCGGGCAGCCCGCACCAGCATCGCCGGCTCTGCGTGAGCGCGAGTGTCGGCGTCGGCCCCGACGTCGGCGTCGGCGTCGGCCTCGGCATCGGCATCGGTCGGTCGCGCCGGACTGGGCCGTTGGTGCACGGCCACGAGGTGCCCGAGGCCGAGCGCGAGGGGGAGGTGGACGACCGCCGCGAACTTGTGGACGTTGCGGAACGGCGCGAGCGGCCCGTCGAGCAGGTGTTGGGCGAACGGGGCGAAGCTGCCGCCACCGTCGCCGCCGTAGGCGATGCCCATGGCCACCGTCCCCAGCACGGCCGACGGCACGAGCCACGACCGCCCCGGCGCGTCGCGGCGGGCCATCCCGGCGATGCCGGCCGCGGCCACCGCGATCGACCCGACGATCGCCACGCGCTGCGTCGCGAGTTGGTAGGCGCCCGGAAGCCAGTGGCCTCCGTGCACCGGGAGGTAGGAGAGCCAGTTGCCGGTGCCCCGCAGGATCTCGGTGGCGGACTCGGTGGTCGTCGTGAGCGAGGCCTGCTCGGTGAACGACGTGAACCGCACGCCGTACCGCACCGACACGAGCAGCGGGACGATCCACCACAACGTGGCCAGCACGGCGCTCCCGGCCCACCACAGGAACAGGCGGGTGCGCTCGCGGCCGCGCTGGCGTGTCGTGAACCAGATGGCGACGAGGGGCAGCACGGCGAAGGCCGAGGCGCCGTTGACACCCCCCATGGCCAGCACGAACAGCGCCGACCGGGCCGCCACCCGCCGCGGGTTGTCGCCGTTGCGCATCTCGACCAGCGGGACGAGGACCCACGGCGCAAGGGAGTAGGGGAGCTGGCCGGCGGACTGGAAGGCCACGGTGGCGACGGTCGCCGGGGCGAGGGCGTAGGCCCAGGCGGCCACGAGGCGCCCCGACGGCGACGCGATGCCCACCGCCCGAGCGAGGCGGTGCGCGCCCCACATCCCCGCCAGCACGACGCCCGCGATCCACAGCCGCTGGGTGAGCCATGGCGGCACATGGACGAGCCGGCCGAGCGAGGTCCACGCGCCCATCGGGAACAGGTAGCCGATGGCCTGGTTCTGAACCCGACCGAACCCGCCCGCTGGATCCCAGGCTGACAGGGCGCGCCCGAGGTAGCGCACCGGGTCGACGAGGACGTCGAGCTTCGTCTCGGGCACGATGCGGCCGGGCGCCTGGGCGATCAAGGCGCCGACGACGAGGATCGTCGAGCCGATCAGCGCCCGGCGTTCGCCGGGCGTCGCCGGAGCCGCGCGCTCGTCGCTGAGGTCGGGCGCGGCCATCGCGAGGGTCTAGTGCAGCCATCGGCCCCGGCCGGGCCAGCTCGTAGGATGCCGGCCATCGCCACGGCCGACGTCCACGCCTCCCGCGGCTCCGTCGCCGCCGAGCCGGCTCTCCGGTTCCCGACCTTCGAGGGCCTGCGGGCCCTGTGCGCGCTGGCGGTGCTCGCCTTCCATGCCGCCACGCTGACGGGCCTGATCACCGGCGAGCGGACCACGACCGTCGTCGGCCGGTGGCTGCAGCACCTCAACGTCGGCGTCAGCATCTTCTTCGTCCTGTCGGGGTTCCTCCTGTTCCGCCCGTTCGTGGCCGCGCACCTCGCGGGCGCGTCGCCGCCGGCCACCGGCCGGTACCTCCGGCGCCGCCTGGTCCGGATCTTCCCCGCCTACTGGCTCGCCCTGGCCATCTCGACGCCGCTGTTGCACCTGCACCTGGGCGATTGGTGGGGGCACATCCGGTACTACGGCCTGCTGCAGATCTACTGGGGCGACACGGTGCTCGGCGGGCTGGTCCAGGCCTGGTCGCTCTGCACCGAGCTGTCCTTCTACCTGTTCCTGCCGCTGTGGGCCGCGGCCCTCGCCCGCGTCGGTGGATCCGCCGAGCGCCGGATCCGCGCCCAGTACGTCGGGTGCGCCGTGCTCTATGCCTCGGGCCTCGTGTTCCGTGCCGGGCTGCGAGCGGGTGACCACGCCGTCGGATACGCCTGGCTCCCGGCCAACACGGACCTGTTCGCGCTGGGCATGGCCCTGGCCGTGGCCCACGCCGCGGCGTCGGTCCGGGGCCGGCCCGCCGACGGCCTGGCCCGCACGATCGGCGACCTGCCCGGCGCCGCCTGGATCGCCGCGCTGTGCTGCTACGGCGCCGTCGTCGCCCTCCGCTACCCGCTCGGCTTCGACCCGCCGACCGTGGTGCAGGAGGTCGGTCGCCAGCTGCTCTTCGGGCTGGTCGCGGTCCTCGTCGTGGCGCCTGGGGTGTTCGGCCGCCAGGACCGTGGCTTGGTCCGGCGGGTGCTCCGCTGGCGTCCGCTGTGGGCGGTGGGCGTCGTCTCCTACGGCGTCTACCTGTGGCACCTGACCCTCATGGAACGCCTCGTCACCCACCTGGGTGGTCGGCGCGCCGGGGGTGTGGTGGTGCGCTTCCCGTCGTGGTGGGGCCTCGCCGCCGCGTCCACGGTTGCCGCGGTCGCGGTGGCGGCGGTCAGCTGGTTCGTCCTCGAGCGCCCGCTGCTCGGGTGGGCTCGCCGCCGCGGTGTCCCGGCGCCCCCGGTCCTGCCGAATCGGGCGGTACCACCCGATGTTCTAGGGTCACGCCCTGAATCAGCGCCCGCTCGCGTCCGCGAACCGGGACGGGGTGAGGAGCGTACGTGAGCGACTTCGACGACGACGAGCCCATCGAGGGCCCGAGGTCAAGCAGCGACAGGCCGGCGAAGGGCCGGGGCGGTCGTGACGACGCGGGTCGATCCGGTGGTCGCCCGCCCGTCGACGACGAGGACTGGGACGACGAGCCGGTCGCCAGCCGTGGCGCGGCCGGGGGCCGCGGCGGCGCCGGCGACGAGGACTGGGACGACGACGACTGGGACGATGACGACGACGGCGGTGGTCGTGGCGGTCGCCGCGACCTCACCTTGATCATCGCCATCGCCGCCGGCGTGGCCATCATCGCCCTGGTGGTGATCCTGACCCGGCCCAAGTCCGACAACACGGCGGCGACCGATGGCGGCACCACGCCGGCGGGTGCCACCACCGCGGTGAAGGGCGACCTGTGCCCGGGGTGGCCCGGGGCCTTCGGTGGTGACGGCAGCAACGTCGCCAAGGGCGATGGCGTCTACGTGTGGAGCGGCATCGTCAAGGCCAAGGACGACGGCCACGGGAGCACGAACGCCATCCACATCCGGGCGAACCGGACCGAAGCGGTGGTCGTGAAGGTGACCGCCTCGTCGGCGATCACGGTGAAGTCCAAGGGCAACGCCACCGCGTCGGCCACCACCGGCAAGGACCTGACCCTCACGATCCCAGCCGGGCCCGGCGCCGATGGTCCAGATCTGAACGTGCCGTGCGAGGCCACCTCGCTCTCCTTCGACGTCAGCTCAGCTGGAACCCCGATCCCGGCCGGCGAGATCAAGGTCGGCGGATCGGCCAAGGCAACGGCCAACCCCGCGACGTTCAACCGTGGCGATCCCTGACAAGGTCGCCTCGACCCGCCTCATGCACCACGCCCACGCCGCACCGTCCCTCGGGCTCGGGCGTTCCTGGCACCTGTTCCGGTCGTTCCAGCGCGAGCAGACCGATCCGCAGGGCACGTACCGCTTCCAAGCCTCCGACACCGCGGCCCTCATCGCGCGCTACCGCCCGCTCGCCGGGTCGGTGGCGGTCGACGTGGGTGGCGGCCCCGGGTACACCGCCGAGGCGCTGCGCGAGGCCGGGGCATCCGCGTTCACGATCGACGCGGACTTCGACGAGCTGTCGCTGCACGGCCGCACCCCGATGGGGGCGGTCGTCGGCGACGGCCTCCGGCTCCCATTGGCCGATGGATCGCTCGATCTGGTCGTCACGCTGAACGCGCTGGAACACGTGCCGGATCCCTGGGCGTTCCTCACCGAACTGGTGCGGGTCGCTCGGCCCGGCGGCACCGTGTTCGTCGGGGTGACCAACTGGCTGTCACCGTGGGGTGGTCACGAGACCTCACCGTGGCACTACCTCGGCGGCGAGCGAGCGGCACGCCGCTACGAGGCCCGAACCGGCCAGCCCCCGAAGAACCGGTACGGCCGCTCGCTGTACCCGGTCGGGATCGGCTCGATCTTGGCCTGGGCCGAGCACAACCCTGACGTCGACGTCGTCGATGCGTTCCCCCGCTACTACCCCCGCTGGTGCCGCGCCCTCGTGCGGATCCCCGGCATCCGTGAGGTCGCCACCTGGAACCTCGCCCTCGTGATGGAGCGCCGATGACCGACCCCATGCCCGCTGATCGCCCGCTCGTCTCGGTGGTGGTGCCGATCAAGGACTCGATCCGGACGGTCGAGGCCTGCCTCCGGTCGATCCGCGCCCAGACCTGGGAACCGCTCGAACTGGTGGTGATCGACAACTTCAGCACCGACGGCACGTGGGAGGTGGTGCAGGAGTTCGCGCACCACGCCGAGCAGGCCGGTCCCGAGCGCAGCGCCCAGCGCAACCTCGGCATCGAGCGGGCGACGGGACCGTGGGTCCTCTGGATCGACGCCGACATGGAGCTCCCGCCCACGATCATCGAGCGGGCCATGGCCGCGGCGGTCGACGAAGCGGCCGACGGCGTGTTCGTCCCGGAGGTCACCGTCGGCGACGGCTACTGGACGGCCTGCCGGGCGCTCGAACGCTCCTGCTGCGTCGAGGAGATCCTCGTGCAGTCGCCCCGTCTGGTCCGGCGGGACTACCTGCGCCGCACCGGAGGGTTCCTCGAGTCGCTGTCGGGCACCGAGGATGCCGAGCTGCGGTCGCGCATGATCGCCGACGGGTGCCGGCTCGCGTGGATCCCGGACCTGATCGTGCACGACGAGGGCCGCATGTCCCTCGGCTTCATCTGGAGCAAGCGTTACTACTACGGGCGGGGCCTGAAGAAGTACAAGGCGCGCCACCCCGGCGCCCTGAGCGACCAGGCCGGCTCCGCGGTCGGCGCGTACCGCCGGCACTGGCGTCGCCTGGCGGCGAAGCCCACCGTCGCGGCCGGCGTCGTCTTCTTGCGCGCCGGCGAGTTCGCGGCGTACGGGATCGGGGCGGCGATGGGAGCCCTGGAGCGGCCCCGCGGGTCGTCGTGACCCAGGTCTCGGTCGCGGGCGCGGCGGCAGGGACAGGTCCCGCCGCGACTCCCGGGCCGACTGACCCGACTGACCCGACGGACCCGGCTGGGCCCACGGTCCCGGCCGGCCCGGATCACGACTTGGGCGGGGCGCCACCCGTGGGCCGGGGCGAGCGGATCGCCCTGCTCGTCGGAGCCGTCGGCCTGGGCGTGGCCCTCATCGCCACCCGCGCCGGGGTGTTCACGCCCGACACCCGGCCCGATCTCTACCAGCGGCCCGGTGCCTTCCTCGCCGCGTCGCTGCAGGCATGGGTAGGCGGGTCGAGCGGGCTCGGGCAGGCCAACTTCAACGCGGGCGCAGCGCCGGTCGCCGCCGTCGTGTGGGTCATCCGGTCGCTCGGCGCGTCGCCATGGCTCGCGGTGCGCATCTGGCGGCTCCTCATCTTGCTCGTGGGTGCCTGGGGCATCCGGCGCTACCTGTCGGTGCTGCTCGGGCGGCGCCTGTCGGCCTCGGCTCGCCTCTTCGCCACCGTCTTCTGGGTCGTGAACCCGTACGTGATCGTGGCCGGGAGCACCACCCCGATCCTCCTGCCGTACGCGTTGCTCCCCTGGACCCTCGTGGCGTTCGTCCAGGCGACGCGCCACCCGACGTCGTGGCGCTGGCCGGCCGCGTTCGCCCTCGGCTTCTTCGCCCAGACGGGCCTCAACGCCGGGGTGGTGCCGTTCTTCCAGCTGCTCGCCCTGCCCGCGCACCTCGTCCACGCCCGCTGGGTCGAGGGCCGGTCCTGGCGCGAGTTGCGGCGTGTCGTGTGGCGCTGCGGCGTGCTGTCGGTGCTCGTGTCGCTGTACTGGCTGCTGCCGTCGTTCCTAGCTTCGAGCACCGGTGCGGGGATCGCCGGCAGCACCGAGAACCCCCGCGACGTCGCCCGGACCTCGTCGTACTCCGAGACCTCCCGCCTCCTCGGGAACTGGCCCCTCTACGGCCGCTCGGGGGATCGCCTCTTCCTCGGCGACTACACGATCTACCTGACCAACGCCGTCGTCCTCGTCGCCACCTTCGCCACGCCCGTCGCCGTCGGGCTGTCGCTCTGGCTGGCTCGAGCGCGCGAGCGCCTGTTGAGCGTGGTGCTGCTGGCCACCGGCCTCCCGGTGATGGTCGGGCTGTTCCCGCCCGACCACCCGTACCTCGGTGGCCGGATCCTCGGCGCCGTCTTCGACAAGGTCCCGGCCACGCTCGCCTTCCGCACCACGAACAAGGTCGGCGCGGTGGTCGTGCTGGCGGAGACGATCGCCCTCGTCCTCGGGGTGCGGACGTGGCAGGCCCGCACGCGCCGGGCCCGCTCCTCGTTGCGGTGGACGGGCATCGGGCTGGTGGCCGTCCTGCTCGCCGGGGGCTCGGCACCGTTGTGGAACGGTGGCCTCTATCCCCTCGGCTACCGCATCCCGGGGTGGTGGACCCAGGCCACCGATTCGCTCGATCGCCACGATCGGAGCCAGCGGGTGCTGGTCGTGCCGGGCGGGACCGGCGGCAACTACCGGTGGGGGATGCGGAGCCCCGACGACCTCTTCCCGTCGTTGCTCACGCGGCCGGTCGCGGTGCGCAACACGGTCGTCGGGCGGGGCGACCCCGCCGGCAACCTCATGTCGAGCTTCGACACCGCGCTGGCGGAGCGGTCGTTGCCCGACGGCACCCTCGCGGTGGTGGCTCGATACCTCGGAGCCTCCGACGTCTTGGTCCGCAACGACCTCCTCACCGAGGAGATCAGCGGGCCGAAGCCCTCCGACGTGATGGCCGAGGCCGACACCGATCCCGGTCTCCACCAGTCCGGCCACTTCGGGCCCCGCGGCACCGACACGGTGCCCAACAGCTCGGGACCAGCCACCGCATCGGATCGGTCGGGCGACCCCGCCGATGCCCGCCTCTTCCCGATCACCACGTACCGCGTGGCGGGCACCGAGCCGGTGGTCCGCGCCGCGCCGGCATCGGGCCAGGTGCTCGTCGACGGCGACGGATCGGCGGTGGGCACGATGCACCAGGCCGGGCTCATCGACGGCACCCAACCGCTGCGCGAGCTCGGCGATCTCGACCGGGCATCGTTCGCCCGCGCCGCCCGCGACGGTGGCCGGATCGTGCTCACCGACACCAACCGACGACGCGCCTGGGACATCAACCGGGTGGGCAACGTCACCTCTCCCACCCTCTCGGCGACGGCTGACATCGACAGCGGGAACGGCACCACCACGACCCGGTGGCCCGACGACGAGCGGCGCCAGACCGTGTCGGAGTTCGAGGGCGCGGCCAAGGTGACGGCCGATCGTCCCGGCTTCGGCATCTTCCCGTTCGGCCGCCCGAGCAACGCGTTCGATGGCGACCCGACCACGCGATGGCTCACCGGTGGCTTCCACACCGCCGCCGGCACCCGCATCTCGATCGACTTCGGACGGTCCCGCGTGGTGCGCAACATCACGATCCAGCCGGTGGACACCGAGCCGTCGACGATCTCCACCGTCGACGTCCTCATCGGCAAGTCGCTCATCCGCCAGGCCCTCCCGCCCAACGGATCGCCCGTGGAGATCCCGATCGAGCCCACCCGCACCGATCGGGTGCAGCTCACGATCCGAGGCCAGACCAAGGGAGAGAACCCCGTCGGCCTGTATTCGATCGGCATCGACGGGGCCGCGGTGCGCGAGGTGGCCCGCCTGCCCGAGACGTTCCAGGACCTGGTGAGCCACGCCGACGTCGCCACGCGCCGAGCCGTCGCCGCCATGCCCCTCGACCTCGTGTTCGTCCGGGCCCAAGGCGCCCCGGACACCATCGTCGACGACGAGGAGGCCCAGCTCGACCGGAACTGGGATCTCCCGGCGCCCCGGGGATTCACGTTCGAGGGCGAGCTCGCACTGGCCAACGCCAACCCGCTCGTTGTGACCGCGGCCCGTCGCGGCCAGTTCCCCTGCACCGATGTCGCCGTCCTCGACGACGGTCCGATCAAGGCTCGGATCTCCTCGACGCCGACCCAGCTGGCCCAGGGCCGGATCCTCATGACGGGATGCGACCCGCTCGTGCTCGACACCGGGACCCACCGCTTCCGGACCATCTTCGGTTGGCAGTTCGACCGCGTGCACCTCTCGTCGCCCGGGCAGGCCTCCGGCGCGTCCGAGAACGCGGACCGCACGGTTCCCACCGCATCGGCTCCGGCGGCCTCGACGGGCTCGACGGCCTCGACGGCTTCGACGCCGACCGATCGCTCGCTCCGGGTGGTCGATCGGAGCGCCACCCGCATCGACATGCAGATCGGCCGCTCGACCGCCGGGGCCCGGCTGCTCCGCCTCGGCGAGGCCTACGACGACCGGTGGACGCTCTCGGTCGACGGGCGCGACGCCGGCCCGCCCACGGTCATCGACGGGTACGCCACCGGGTGGCGCATCGACGGCGGGGCCCACCACC
>JAOBWM010000070.1 GCA_025463365.1 Acidimicrobiales bacterium | reverse complement strand
GCTGGCCGCGCCGATCGTCCCGTGGCCAAGCCTCCTGGTGGCGGCCGGGGCGGCCGTCATCGCGGCGGTCGCCGTGGCCCTCGGGCCCGCGGTCCGCATCAGCCGAGCGTCGATCTCGCGACTCCTGCGGAGCGAGTGAGCAGCGGTCGGTCGCCGTGAGAATGCAACACGTTCCAGTTTTGCTTACAGTGCCTTGCCATGGCTGATCTCGGTTTCTGGCGACTTGCAGAGGCGGATCCGGAGCGCGTGGCGCTGGTGGATCCCCAGGGGGCGGAGCACACCGCCGGCGCACTGGTGGGGCGGGCCAACCAGGTGGCTCGCGGCCTGCGGGCCATGGGACTCGAGCCGGGCGACACCGTCGCCGCGCTGCTGCCCAACGGCGCCCAGTTCATCGAGCTGTACCTGGCCGCACTGCAGGTCGGCCTCTACTTCACGCCCATCAACACCCACCTGGTGGGGCCCGAGGTGGCCTACATCGTGGCCGACAGCGACGCCCGGGTGTTCGTGAGCCACGAGCGGTTCGCCGATGCCGCGACCGCGGCGGCCGACGAGGCCGACGTGCCCGGCGACGCCCGGTTCGCGGTGGGCCCGGTCCCGGGCTTCCGCAGCTTCGACGAGCTGGGCGCCGACCAGTCGACCGACGCCCCGGAGGGCCGCACGACCGGCGCGGCGATGCACTACACGTCGGGCACCACGGGTCGGCCCAAGGGCGTGAAGCGCGGCCTGGTCGAGATCGATCCGAGCGACATGGGCGAGCTGGTGTCGGGTCTCCTGCAGATGTTCGGCATCACCCCGCACGACGACAACGTCCACATCACCGGCTCGCCGCTCTACCACACCGCGGTGCTGATGTGGACGAGCTGCTCGCTGCACCTCGGCCACAAGATCGTGGTGATGGACAAGTGGAGCGGCCCGGAGATGTTGCGGTTGATCCAGGAGCACCGGGTCACGACGAGCCACATGGTGCCCACCCAGTTCGTGCGCCTGCTCGAGCTCCCGGCCGACGAACGGGCCCGCTACGACGTGTCGTCGCTGCGCCACATGGTGCACGCGGCGGCGCCGTGCCCGATCGAGGTCAAGCGCCAGATGATCGAGTGGTGGGGCGACGCGATCGACGAGTACTACGCGGCCACCGAGGGCGGCGGCACGATCATCTCGGCCAAGGAGTGGCTCGACAAGGTCGGGTCGGTCGGCGTGCCGTGGCCCAACTCGGAGATCCGGATCTACGACGACGCCGGGAACCAGCTTCCCAACGGCACGGTCGGCACCGTCTACATGTCGCTCGCCCTCAGCGACTTCGAGTACAAGGGCGACTCCACGAAGACCAAGGCCAACCGCATCGACGGCTTCTTCACCGTCGGTGACCTCGGCGAGCTCGACGAGGACGGCTACCTCTACCTGCGGGACCGCAAGAGCGACATGATCATCTCGGGCGGCGTGAACATCTATCCGGCCGAGATCGAGGGTGAGCTGATCAACCACCCCAAGGTGCAAGACGTCGCCGTGTTCGGCATCCCCCACGCCGACTGGGGCGAGGAGATCAAGGCCGTCGTCGAGACCCCCGATGGCGTCGTGGGCGACGATGCCGTGGCCGCCGAGATCCTCGAGTGGGCGGCCACCCGCATGGCCAAGTTCAAGCTCCCGAAGACGGTCGACTTCACCGAAACGCTTCCCCGCGAGCCCAACGGCAAGCTGATCAAGCGCAAGCTGCGCGACCCGTACTGGGAAGGCGTCGACCGCCAGATCTGAGCCGTCTGGGCCTGGGCGTTTTGGCCCTGGCGCGTCGGGTCAGCAGGCGAGGACGTCGACCTCGTAGGCATCGAAGACCCGGTCCCGGGTCACGATCGTCAGGCCTTCGAGTTGCGCCTGTGCGATCAACAGCCGGTCGAAGGGATCCGCATGGTGCCGAGGGAGCGCACCCGCGGCGTGGGCGTGGTCGATGGAGATCGACAGCGGCTCGAAGCCCTCCTCGACGATCGCCAACGGCAGGTCACCAGGTGATCGGAGCTTGCCGAGGGCGGTCTTGATCGAGACCTCCCACACCGAGACCGCGCTGACGACCACGATCTCGTCGGGATGGTTGATGGCGGCGGCGGCCTGGCCGCTGAGCACGCCTTCGAGCCACCAGATCAGGGCCTTGGTGTCGAGGAGCAGGCTCACGTGGGGAAGATCTCACTCTCGTAGAACGAAGCGAGGACATCTCGGGGCAGCTCGTCGAAGTCGGGCGCCATCTCGACCTTGCCCTTCCATCGTCCCGGAACCCGCGCCTTGCGTTGCTCGACGTAGGGGACGAGCCGGGCGACGGGCTTGCCAGCCTTGGCGATGACCACGTCCTCCCCGGCCACCGCCCGCTCCACCAGGCGGGAGAAGTGGGTCTTCGCCTCATGCATGTTCGCGATCATGGACTAAGTCTAGTCCAGTCCAACCACTGTGGCCTGCCGGCGAGCTCCTGCCCGTTTGGAACGCCGGGACCGGTGCGCGAACGTCCAACACGCGTTAGTGTCTGCTAACGTGTTGACCGATGCCCTTCGACCTGCTCGGCGTGCTCGCCGAGCCCAACCGGCGCAAGCTGCTGGCCCTGCTGGCCGAGGGCGAGCGATCGGTCACCGACCTGGCCGCCGAGTTCGCCGTCACCCGGTCTGCCATCTCCCAGCACCTCACGATCCTCGTCGACGCCGGCCTGGTGGAGGCGCGCCAGGAGGGTCGCTTCCGCTTCTACCGGCTCGTGCCCGGCGGAGTGGCCGCCCTGCGGGCCCAGATCGACGGGTTCTGGACCTCCGAGCTCGACCACCTCGCGCGCACCGCGACGCGCACCGCGTCACGCACCACACGAACCGAACAAGGAACCGCTCACATGCCCTATGACAAGTCCGTCTTCGTTCCCGTCCCGCCCGACGAGGCGTTCGCGCTGGTCACCGAACCGGAGCGCCTTCGGCGCTGGCAGGTGGTCGCGGCCCGGGTCGATCTGCGGGCCGGTGGCGACTACCGATGGACGGTCGTGCCCGGGCACACCGCCGGCGGGCAGGTGACCGAGGTCGACCCCGGCCGCCGCGTCGTCTTGTCCTGGGGCTGGGAGGGCGACGACTCGCTGCCGCCCGGCGCGTCGACGGTCACCATCTCGCTCACGCCCGGCGACGGCGGCACGTTCGTGCGCCTCGTCCACGAGGGGCTCACCGAGGATCAGGTCGTCGGACACACCGAGGGCTGGGACCACTACCTCGACCGCCTCGTGGCGGCCGCCGCCGATGGCGATGCCGGCCCCGATGCGTGGGCCGCCGCCCCCGATCCACTCGACGCCTTGAACGCCGCCGAGGCCTCGCTCGCGATCTGCCAGCGGGCACTGCGCGACCTCGACGATGCCGCCGGCGCCAAGCCCACGCCGTGTGCGGAGTTCGACGTCAACGCCCTCATCGAGCACCTGCTCGGTTCGCTGACGTCGATGGCGATGGTGGCCGGCGCAGACCCCTCCAAGCTCCCCGCCCCGGGGTCGCCCGAATCCCTCGGCGCCCGATCGTCCGAGGCCGAGCGGCGCGTCGCGGACCTCGGTCAGGTCGCGATCGAAGCCTGGAGGGATCGCGGCACCGACGGCAGCGTGTCGATGGGACCGGCCGAGATGCCAGCCGAGCTCGTGGCCGCCATCCTCACCATCGAGCTCCTCATCCACGCCTGGGACGCGGCTACGGCGACCGGGCGAACGATCACGGTCGCCCCCGAGCTGGCCGAGTTCGGACTCGGCCGCCTGCAGGCCCTCGCCGCGGCCGGCGCCCGCACGCCCGATCGCTTCGGCCCGCAGGTCGAGGCGCCGGCCGACGCCGACGCCCTCACCCGGATGCTCGCCTTCTCGGGCCGCCGGGCCTGACCACCTCCGCCCCGCCGCCGGTCCCACCGCCAACCGGCCAACCCACCACCAACCACCAACCACAGCGAAAGCGAAGTCACCACCATGTCGAAGTTCCTCCTCACCTACCACGGCGGCTCGATGGCCGACACCCCCGAAGCGCAGGACGCCGCGATGGCTGCCTGGGGCGGCTGGTTCGGATCCCTCGGTGCCGCGGTCGTCGACGGCGGCAACCCCGTCGGGGCCTCGGCCACCGTCGCCTCCGACGGCTCGGTCTCCGACGGCGGCGGCGCGAACCCCGCCACGGGCTACTCCCTCCTCGACGCCGCCGACCTCGGCGCCGCGATCGAGCTGGCCAAGGGCTGCCCCGTCCTGGCGGCCGGCGGCTCGGTCGAGGTGTCCGAGGCCCTCGAGATGGGCTGACGCACAGCCCGCATCACCATGCTCGAGGGTGCCCGCGTCCCGCCGTGCGGGCGGGGGCACCGTCACGTCCGGTCAGCGGTGGTCGAACTGGTCGAGGACGAGGTGGGTGGCCCGCTCGACCTCGTCACCGACCTTCTCGAAGCCGGACCAGCCGTTGACCCAGCCGATGAGCGACGAGAACCAGACGTGCCCGAGGGTGCGGGTGATCTCGGCCTGGAAGGCAGGGTCGAAGTCCCCGCCGAGGGCGGTGGCGAGGATCCGGGTCATGGCCCCGGACACGTCCTCCTGGCACGCGGCTGCGCCCCGGTCGGGCGAGAGCAGGGCGGTGACGACAGCCTCGGAGAGCTTGGGCTCCTTCTCCATGGCCCGTGAGGCCCGGCGCAGCACGTCGGAGACCCGGTCGGCGACGGTGGCACCCTTCGGTGGCCGCTGGCCCACCCGACGCTCGAGGTCGTGCACCCACTCGACCATCGCCGCCGCCAGGAGGTGGTCCTTGGAGGTGAAGTAGCGGTAGATCGTGCCGAGGGCGACGCCGGCCGACGTGGCGACGTCGCGCATCTGCACGGCGTCGTAGCCGCCGGTGGCCCCGAGTTCGAGGGCGGCCCGGATGACCCGGTCACGCCGAGCGGCCTGGCTCTTGGTCAGGGGGGCGGCGTCGGCGTCCATGTGGAGGCTCACGTTAGGAGCCCGAGCGTCCGAGCTGGCGGAAGGGCACGTCCCGATCGCCTCGCGGTTCGTGCGGGAGGCCCAGCACCCGCTCCGCCATGATGTTGCGCTGCACCTCGTTCGATCCCCCCGCGATGCGGATGGCCGGGGCGTAGAGGAAGCGGGCCTGCCAGTCGGTGCCGCCGGGAGCGTCCTCGTCGAGGAGCGCGCCTTCGGGGCCGAGCATGGCGAGCGAGGCGTCACCGAGTCGGCGCAGGTACTCCGCCGCGAACAACTTCATGACCGACGTCTCGGGCCCCGGCGGCACGCCCTTCGACAGCGCGGTCTGCAATCGGAAGCCGTGGTAGCGCTGGATCTGCTGGCGCATCCAGCAGTCGACCAGGGCCTGGCGGAGGACGGGGTCGTCGCTGCGGCCTCGCTTCCGGGCCAGCTCGATGAGGGCCATGGCGTCGCTCGATCGGTTGGCGCCGGCGATGAGGCCGCGCTCGTTCGAGAGCGTGGTGATGGCGCAGCCCCAGCCGGCGTTGACGTCGCCCAGCACGTTCCCGGCGGGGATCCGGACCTCGTCGAGGAAGACCTCGCTGAAGTGGTCGGCACCGGTCATCTGCCGGAGCGGGCGGATGTCGAACCCGGGGGTCTTCATGTCGACGAGGAAGTAGGTGATGCCCTTGTGCTTGGGCTGGTCGGGGTCGGTGCGGGCGAGGAGGATGCCCCAATCGCTGTCGGCCGCGCCGGACGTCCAAACCTTCTGGCCCGACACCACGAACTCGTCGCCGTCGCGCACGGCCCGGGTCGAGATGTTGGCCAGGTCCGAGCCGGCGTCGGGCTCGCTGAACAGCTGGCACCAGACCTCGTCGCCCCGCAGCATCGGGCGGAGGAACCGCTCCTTCTGGGCATCGGTCCCGTGGCGCAGGATCGTGGGCCCGGCCATGCCGATGCCCACCGCGAACGCGTTCACCGTCACGCCGAACTGGCCGGCCTCCTGGCCCCAGATGACCGACTGCATCGACGTGCCACCGCGACCTCCGTGGGCCTTCGGCCAGGTGATCCCGGCCCACCCTTCGTCGACCAGGAACGACTGCCACTGCTTCGAGCGGCGGATGAACTCGGCGGGCTCCATGGTGCGCTCGAGGAAGCCCGTGGAGAAGTCCTCGGGCGATCCCTTGGCGGGGGCGTTGGCCACCAACCAGGCACGAGCTTCCTCGCGGAAGGACGCCTCGTCGGGCGTGTCGTCGAAGTCCACCCACCAAGACTAGAACACGTTCTACTCACGGCGCCCCATGCCGACGTTCGACCGGAACTGGCAGACTTCCGGGCGCACCGACCCGATGGAGCTCAGATGGAACGACTGACGGGGCTCGACGCGGCCTTCTTGTACCTCGAGAACCCCACCAACCACATGCACGTCGCGATGACGATGGTGGTCGATCCGTCCACCATGCCCGGGGGCTACTCCTTCGAGGCGATCCGCGAGTTCATCCGCGGGCGCCTCCACCTCGTGCCTCCGTTCCGCCGCCGCCTGGTGGAGGTGCCGCTCAACCTGGCCCACCCGGTGTGGGTCGAGGACCCCGACTTCGACCTCGACTTCCACATCCGGCGCGTGGGGTGCCCGGCTCCCGGCGGCCGCCGCGAGCTGGGCGAGATCGCCGGCCAGATCGCCAGCACGCCACTCGATCGCACCCGTCCGCTCTGGGAGCTTTGGGTCATCGAAGGGCTGAAGCAGGACCGCGTCGGCATCGTCACCAAGGTCCACCACGCGGCCATCGACGGAGCGTCGGGCGCCGAGCTCATGGTCCACATGTTCGACCTCACGCCCGAGGCCGCCGACCCGCCGCCCGCCACCGAGCCGCCGTCGGAGCACATCCCCAACGACCTCGAGCTGCTCGGCCACGCCGCCGCCTCCCGCTTCCGCAAGACGGTCGCCCTGCCCAAGCTCCTCGCCCAGACCGTGAGCGCCGTGTCGCGCGTGGTGGAAGGCCGGCGCGATCCCCTCGGCCGCGTGGGTGCCGCGCCCCTCACCGCGCCGCGCACGCCGTGGAACGGGACGCTCAACCCGATGCGTTCGGTCGGCTTCGCCCGCGTGTCGCTCCAGGACGTGAAGGATCTGAAGGACGCGTTCGGCTGCACCGTCAACGACGTGGTCCTCGGCCTGTGCGCCGGCACGCTGCGCCAGTACCTGATCAGCCACGACGCCCTCCCCGAGGAGCCGCTGGTGGCCACCTGCCCGGTGTCGGTCCGCAGCGACGAGGAGAAGGGCGCGGGCGGCAACAAGGTCTCGGCCATGTTCACGACCCTCGACACGAACCTGGCCGACGCCGCCGATCGCATCCGGGCCATCCAGGCATGCACCGTCGGCGCCAAGGAGGAGCACAAGGCGGTGGGCGCCGACATGCTCCAGAACTGGGCCGAGTACGCGGCGCCGAACACGTTCAACCTGGCGTCACGCCTGTACTCCTCGTGGGGGCTGGCCGACAGCCACCGTCCGATCCACAACGTCGTGATCTCCAACGTCCCTGGTCCGCCGTTCCCGCTCTACTACGCCGGTGCCGAGATGATCGCCTCGTACCCGATGGGTCCGGTCATGGAGGGCGTGGGCCTCAACATCACCGTGATGAGCTACCGCGGCTCCATGGACTTCGGCTTCATGGTCGACCGCGACCTCGTGCCCGACGTCTGGGACATGGCCGACCGCGTCAAGGCCGCCCTGACCGAGCTCCAGGAGGCTGCCGGCATCGCCGTGTCGCCCGCGGCCGAGGAACCCGTCGACGTGGCGACGCCCGCCGAGATGCCGTCGCCCGCTGCCGCCCGCGCCGCGGCCGCCGCCCGCCCCGACCTCACGGACGGCCCGGCCCCCAAGACGGCCGCCGCGAAGAAGGCCACCGCGAAGAAGGCCACCTCGAAGAAGGCCACCTCGAAGAAGCCCGCCGCGAGGTAGCCCGCCGCCAAGCGGGCCGCGGCCAAGGCACCCTGATGACACCGCAGAAATAGAACGTGTTCTCGTTTTGGTGGTAGAACCTCGCCATGGGGTTCAACATCGCCGACCTGTTCGAACGCGCCGTCGACGCCGTCCCTGAGCGCCTCGCTCTCGTCTGCGGCGACCGGTCGCTCACCTATGCCCAGCTCGACGAGGAGGCCAACCGCCTCGCCAACCACCTGCTGGCCCAAGGGTTCGGCGTCGGCGATCACATCGGCATCTACGGCCAGAACTCCGCTGAGTGGATGATCGCGATGGTGGCGATCTTCAAGATCCGCGCCGTCCCGATCAACATCAACTTTCGCTACGTCGAGGACGAGTTGGCCTACCTGTACGACAACGCCGACCTCGTGGCCCTCGTGCACAGCCGCGAGTACATCGACCGCATCGACGCCGTCCGCACGAAGGTGCCCGGTCTCCGCCACTTCGTCATGATCGACGATGACAGCGACGGCGACCCCGACCGCATCGCCGCGGTCGCGTGGACCGACGCCGTGGCCGCGGCCGACCCGGCCCGTCCCGACCTCCCCCGCACCGACGACGACCACTACGTGATCTACACGGGCGGGACCACGGGCATGCCCAAGGGCGTGGTGTGGCGGCACGAAGACGTGTTCTTCGCCCTCGGCG
>JAOBWM010000044.1 GCA_025463365.1 Acidimicrobiales bacterium | reverse complement strand
GCACCTCGGTGTCGACCTTCTCGGTGGACACCTCGAACAGCGTGTCGTCGATCGCGACCCGGTCGCCGACGATCGCGACCCAGGCGGTGATGGTGCCCTCCACCACCGTCTCGCCGAGCTGCGGCATGACCACAACGTCCATCGGTCCGACCATAGAGATCGCGATCAGGTCGTGCCCGGAGGAACACGAAGTGCCGTCAGGCCGCGGGGCTGGTGCTCGCCTTCGCGGGCAGGCCACCACGCCGTCGCTCGAAGGCCAAGGCGACCCCGCGCTGAGCCACGAGCCGGACGACCCCCACCACGACGCCCGACACGACCGCCCAGGTGAGGGCCTCGTTCCACGTGGTCTCCGACGACGCCGGGTTGCCAGGGACCTTGCCCGTGCGCTTGACCCATCCCTTGGTGAGCGCCTTCTTCGCGAGCGCGGCCGCACCGACGGCAGCGCCGGTGGTGGCGAGGGTCCAGATCAGGTCGTCGTCGTCGGACACGTGCTCGCTCCTGGGTGGCTCGGTCGGAGGACCTGCCTACCACCCAGGGCCCGGCCTCAGACGAGGTCGACCCCGGCGATCGCGTCTCCCAGCCGAGCCGGGAGCAGGCGGCGGCCCAGCCACCCGATCCACGACTCGACCCCGACGGGCACCACCGGGCTGTTGCGGTCGACGGCCTTCACGATGGCGCTCGCGACCTGGTCGGGCGAGTGACCCCGCCGGAACGTCTTCCGGGTTCGGGCCATCGACTTCGCGCTGCCGCGGTCACCGAGGAAGCGGGTGCTGTCGATGATCGGCGTGTTGATCACGCCCGGGCAGATCGCGGTGACGCCGACGCCCTGCTTGGCCCAATCCGCCCGCAGGCACGCCGACAGGTGGAGCACCGCGGCTTTGGTGGTGCAGTAGGCCGGCTCGGTGCCACGGGCGACGAACCCGAGGCCCGACGAGAGGTTGACCACCTGGCCGCGCCCGGCCTGGGTGAGGTGCGGACCGAAGGCCTGGCACCCGTTGATCACCCCATGCAGGTTCACGCCGAGGATCCACTCCCAGTCTTCGGGCGAGGTGTCGAGGAAGCGGCCGGTCATGCCCACCCCGGCGTTGTTGACGACGACGTGCGGCACGCCGTGTTCCGCGACTACGGCGGCGGCAAAAGCCATGAACGCGTCGTGGTCGGACACGTCGAGGGCATAGGCGGCGGAGTCGCCGCCCTCCGCCGCCAGCGCGGATGCGGTCTCCTTGGCGGCGATCTCGTCGATGTCGGCGACGACCACCTTGGCCCCGGCCCGGGCGAAGGCATGGGCGGTGGCTCGGCCGATGCCGGAGCCGGCCCCGGTGATGACCACGAGGGCGGCGGGCAAGGTGATGGGAGGGCGCTTGGCCATGGGGTTCCGTTCTCTCAGGGTCAGGCCGGATCGGCCCAGATGTGGTTCGCCTTCCAGAGGCGGACCGTGAAGCGGTTGACGAGGCCGAGCTCGACGCAGAGCTTGCGGACCTTGCCGAGCGAATCGCACACCGCTTCCTTCGCCTCGGGCGACCGCTTCAGCTCGGCGAGGGTCTCCTTCGGGATCTGGAACTCCTTCACGAGTTGGGGCGGGGGCAGGAGCATCTGCTGGGCCATCTGCCCGAGCAGGATCGGCGCCGCGATCGACAGGCGGACGCGCTGGCGGCGCTTCAGCTTCGGCACCTCGTGCTTCAGGTGGTGGCGGGCGAAGGAGAGGTGGCGGGCTTCCTCGGTGACGTGGATGCGCATGATGCGCTCCACCAACGGGTGCGGCGCGCCCTCTCGCAGCACCTTGCGCTGCGTGTGGTCGATCGGGTCCTCGCCGCCGAGCACGAACAAGAAGAAGAGCGACGGGAACCAGCGGGCCAACCCCACCACGTTGCGAGAGCCGATCTTCTCCCACCGCGACAAGCCGCGGATCGGCAAGCCCGTGCGGTTGACGAACTCCTGGAACATGAGGCCGTGGTAGGCCTCCTCGATCGTCTCGTGGTACAGGTACCGGAACTCCGGGGCGCCGTTCGGGAGCTTGAACGCGTACTCCAGCAAGCCGCGCTTGAGGATGTTCTCGAACTCCAGGCCGAGCTTCATCGCCGCCGCGATCCGGTACAGCCCGAGGCGGGACTGCTCAGCCTCGCTCAGCGAGTGGAACCACGCCGTGCGGCCGAACATGACGTCGGCGAAGGCGGCCCAACGGGGGTCGGCCACGTCGATGGCGAAGTCGGGGTGGTCCCAGTCGATGTCGGTGAACGGGTTGAAGTGCTTCTCGACCGATTGCTTGCTCAGGCGGCCGACGAGGGCCTGGTAGTTGCGCTCGGCCTCGGTGCCCGCGGTGGCCGTCGGCGAGACCTCGGCATCGGCCTCCTCGTCGAGCGTGGAGGCGCTGGGTACGTGATCGATGACCGTCATCGGGAACCTGCTTCCGTGGAGGGGGAGGTGAGATCGACGAAGGGGAAGGCTTCGGCGAGCAGGCCGAGCGTCGACACGAGCTCCTCCGCCTGGGCGTCGAGCCCCAGTTGCTGGTGGAGGACCGCGCCCTGCAGGACGGTGAGTGCGAGCAGGACGCGCGACGAGATGAACGGGTCCTCGGCCACGCCGGGGAGGACCTCGGCGAAGGTCGTCGCCACCGCGGACTCGAACTGCTCGAGCACCCGGCGGGCGAGCGGGCGGAGCTCGGGATCGGTGCGGGCCGCGGTGAGGAGCTCGAGCACGGCCAGCTGCTCGCGTCCCTGGCTGATCTCCCAGAGCACCGCGACCGCGCCCGACTGGGTGCGGCCCTCGGCCGGCCGGGCCTCGAACCGGCGCCGGAACTCGGCCTCGCGCTCGGCGAAGACGTGGTCGAGCGCCGCGCTCACGAGGTCGAGCTTGGCCGGGAAGTGGTGGAGCTGGGCGCCACGAGAGACGCCGGCCCGGCGGGCGATCTCCGTGGTGCTGGCCCCGGCGAACCCGAGCTCGGCGACGGCGTCGATGGTGGCGTCGAGCAGCGCGGCCCGCGTGCCGGCGGTCCGCTCGGCTTGCGTCTGGCGGGGGCCGTTCCGGGGCATACGTTCAGCTTGACGGCCCACAAACAAACAGTCAAGCCTGTTGGTAAGTGCGATCGGTCACATCGCAGCCGTCACATCGCACCCCGTCAGCCCCGCCCCACCACCGGCCGCGGGAAGGGTCAGCCCTTGAGCCAGGGATGGATGATGGTGGCGATCTCGTGCATGACGTCGGGGGTGAGCTGGTCGAGCGCCTTCAGCGCGCCGAGGTTCTCGTGGACCTGGGCGACGTTGGAGGCGCCGGTGATCACGGTGGAGACGCGGGGGTTGGCCGCGCACCAGGCGATGGCGAGCTGCGCCGTCGACACACCGAGGCGCTCGGCCACCGCGCCGAGCTCGGTCACCTGCTTGTTCTTCTTCTCGTCGGTGAGCATGTCCCGCAGCCACTCGTAGCCCGGGAGCGAGGCCCGGCTGCCCTCAGGGATGCCGTCGGCGTACTTGCCCGAGAGCAGACCCGACGCGAGGGGGCTCCAGGTGGTGAGCCCGAGCCCGATGTCGTCGTAGAGGCGGGCGAACTCGCGCTCGACCTTCTTGGTCTCGAACAGGTTGTACTGCGGCTGCTCCATCACCGGCTTGTGGAGGTGGTGGCGCTCGGCGATCTCGTAGGCGGCGCGGATCTCGTCAGCCGTCCACTCCGACGTCCCCCAGTACAGGGCCTTGCCGGCGCTGATGATGTCGCTCATGGCCCAGACGGTCTCCTCGATGGGCGTCTCGGGATCGGCCCGGTGGCAGAAGAGGAGGTCGACGAAGTCGAGCCCGAGGCGCTCGAGCGAGCCGTCGATCGACTGCATCAGGTACTTGCGGTTCAAGGTGTTGGCCATGTTGACCGTGTCCTTGTGGATGCCCCAGAAGATCTTCGTGGAGATCACGTAGGACCACCGCTCCCACCCGAGCTCGCGGATGGCGTCACCCATGATCTGCTCGGACTGGCCGCCGGCGTAGGCCTCGGCGTTGTCGAAGAAGTTCACGCCGGCCTCCCGGGCGGCCGTCAGGCAGTCCTTGGCCAGGTTGGTGTCGACCTGGTCGCCGAAGGTGACCCACGAACCGAAGGACAGCACGCTGACCTTCAGGCCCGATCGTCCGAGGCGGCGGTACGGCATGTCGGTCATGGAGGTTCTCCTGGCTGGGGACGGCAACGGGTCGAGCCTAGGGATGCGACCGCGACGTCCGATCCGGGAACGGCCGCGACCACCACGAGTATCGTGCGGCCATCGCCAGCGGGGAGCAAGCATCAGCCGCCGAGCCAGGGCTGCCGGCCGAGCTGACCGGCAAGGCCGGGCACCGGCTCGTCCGGCGGGCGCGGTGGGCGCTGCTCGGGTCGCTCGTGGTGGCCAACCTCGGCGGGGTCGCCGTCGTCATCAGCTACATCAGCTGGGTGCTGCCGGGCGCCCACGTCGAGCAGACCGCCCGGCTCATCGCCCTCAACGCGATCCTCGGCGGGGTCTTCCTCGTGGTGGTCCTCCCGGCCGGCATCTGGTGGGGCGAGACCTGGCTGGGGTCGGGTCGACGCTGGCTGCAGGAGGGTCGGCCACCGACCGACCGAGAGGTCACCGCGGTGTTGCGGGCCCCGATGCGCCTGTTCCTCGTGCACGTCACCCTGTGGCTCGTCGCCGCCGCCCTGTTCGCGGTCCTCAACGCGCTCATCGAGTTCAACCTCCTCGCGCGCGTGGCGTTCACCGTCACCCTCGGGGGCTTCACCACCTCGGCCTTCGCGTACCTCGTGGCCGAGCGGGTGACCCGGCCCATCGCGGCGGCCGCCCTCTCGGTGCGGACCGTCGAGCGACCCAAGCTCCCCGGGATCACCGCCCGCACGATGTTCGGCTGGGGGCTCGGCACCGGCGTCCCGTTCGTCGGCCTCGTGATCACGGCGATCTTCGCGCTGGCCGACGACCAGACCACCCGCAAGCAGCTCGCCGTCACGATGCTCGTGCTCGGCGGAACGGGCCTGGTGGTCGGCTCGTGGATCGCGGTGCTGGGCGCCAAGGCGGTCGCCGATCCGATCCGCAGCCTGCGCACGGGCATCCGGGGCATCGCCGATGGGCGCCTCGACAGCCGCGTCGAGGTCTACGACGGCAGCGTGCTCGGCCTCCTCCAGGCAGGGTTCAACGACATGGCCACCGGCCTCGAGGAGCGCGAGCGGCTGCGCGACCTCTACGGCCGCCAGGTGGGTGAGGACGTGGCGCGAGACGTCCTGGAGCGGGGCAGTCAGCTCGGCGGTCGGCTGTGCGACGTCGCGGTCCTGTTCGTCGATGTCGTGGGCTCCACCCAGATCGCCGCGAGCCGACCGGCCGAGGAGGTGGTGGAGCTGTTGAACCGGTTCTTCGGGGTCGTGGTCGACGAGGTCCATGCCCACGGTGGTTGGGTGAACAAGTTCCAGGGCGACGCCACGCTGGTGGTCTTCGGCGCACCGGTTCCGCTCGACGACGCGGCCGACCGCGCCCTCGCCGCGGGCCGCAACCTCGCCCGCCGGCTCCCCGCCGAGGTGCCCGAACTGGCGGCCGGGATCGGTGTGGCCTACGGCGAGGTCGTGGCCGGGAACATCGGCGACGAGCGCCGGTTCGAGTTCACCGTGATCGGCGATCCGGTCAACGAGGCGGCCCGCCTGACCGAGCTGGCCAAGACCCGCACGCCGATGGTCCTCGCGTCCGCCGACGCGGTGGACGCCGCCCGTCTGCCCGAGTCCGCCTGCTGGGTCGTGTCGGGCAGCGCTGAGCTGCGCGGTCGCTCCAAGCCGACCCGGCTCGCCACCCCGGTCGCCCCGCAACCCTGAAGCGGGTTACAGCAGGCCGAGCCGGTCGAGGGCCGGGCTGAGCAGCTCGGCCTCGGCCCGGAGGTCGGGTCGGCGCGCCAGGTCGGGGTGGACGCGGTCGTGGGCCAGCCAGCCGCGCAGCCGGAGCCCCACCGCGAGGCTGTGGCGGGCCGCGGTGACGGGCGGCCGGAACACGAGCGTGGCCAGGGCCTGGAGCGCGTCGTGGCGTTCGACGACGCCGGGGTCTTCCAGCGCCCAGGCCTCGTCGCGATCGGCGAGCCCGTCGGGGACGAGGGCCGCCAGGTCGAGGGCGTGGTCTGCGCCGAACATCACCTGATCCACCCCGAGGGCGTTGGCCGAGTAGAGGCGGAAGTCGGGGCGCTCGTCATCACGCCGGCGGAGGCGGTCCCATTCGGCCTGGCGGCTCCAGGACCCGTCGACGAGGCCGACGCACGCCGGCTGCTCCAGCAGGGCGGTGAACTCGTCGAGCCCCCACGAGCGGCCACCCGGCCACCGGTCGGCCGGTACCTCGACGGCCAGCAGCTGATCCGTCCACTCGCCCATCCAGGCCAGCAGGCCGAGCACCTCGTCGGGGCCGAGGCCGGCGAGCGCCGGGGACGGGAGCAGCGCCGGGGTGCCGCCGTGGCGGGCCACGGAATCGACTGCGCCGGCCAGGCGCGACGGGTCGAACCCACCGTCGTCCGCTGGCTCGGTGCGCACACCTGCCACGAACCGGCGGCCGCCGAGGGCGGCACCGGCGGTGGCCACGATCTCGGCGCGGGCACTGGCGCCGAGCAGGTCCCCGGCACCCGGGCCCAGGTTCACCGCCGGCACGAGCCCGCTCTCGACGGTCTGGCCGAGCAGGTGGGCGAAGCCGTCCCAGTCGATCTCACCGGCCTCGTCGAACGGGACGTGGACGGGTGCGAGGCCCCTCGGCCGGCGGCCGGGGCAGAGCAGGTCGAACGGCGGGTCCTCGAGCATCGCCACGGCGGGCGACGCTAACCAGTGGCCTGCGAGGAACCGATGTCGGTGGGTCCGTCGTATCGAGCGAGGAGGGAGGTGACCTCGTCCTCGGAGAGCATGGCGGCGGCCAGCAGGAGGCGGAGGCCGTTGGCGAGGTGGGCGCGCTCGTCGGTGTCGACCTTGGCCAGGCGGTGCAGCGTGGCACCGTCGCCGAGGGTGACGATGGCGTCGGCCGCGGTCCGCGCGTGGATTGCGCCGGCCCGCTCGAGGTGGGTGGCCACGCGGGCGGCAAGACGGCGCAGCGATTCCGACACCTGGCTTCGCAGCTCGGGCTGGCGGCCCGACGCGAGGTAGTACTCGACGAGGCCGGCCTGGGTGGTCCGCGAGGACCCGAGGACCGCCTCGGCCACGCCGTCGACGCGCTGTTCGGCCGGGCCGGTCCCGAGGACGGCCACCCGTTCGGCGGCATCGACGTCGGCCACGCGGGCCGCGGCGCCAAGCCGCAGGGCCTCGGTCACCAACTCGTCGATCGAATCGAAGAAGTAGGACGTCGTGGAGAGCGGGACGCCGGCACGGGCGGCCACCGCGCGGTGGGTCACCGATCCCGCTCCGACCTCGGCCGCCAGGTCAGCGGCCGCTTCGAGGAGGGCAGCTCGACGACGCTGAGCACTGGCCCGATGCACCTTGGCTCGTGTGGTCACAGCGTCACTCTATGGCATGAAATCTGCTCATCTCGGACAAATCGCGGCATAGGGTGACGTTGCCTTCCCGCGATGTGAGATTCTCTGTCCCCCGTTCGGTGTCTCGCGTGACCAGCAGGCCTTACGTTGTATGGCGATCGTGGATCAGAGGTCGGGCAGCCCGAAGTCGAGGTTCGGCTGCTCCAGCCCGCCGTCGACCTCGAGCACCTTGCCCGTGATGTAGCCCGCGGCCGGCGAAGCGAGGAACACGACGGTCGCCGCGATGTGGTCCGGATGCCCGATCGAGCGCAGCGGCGTGGACTGCTCCATCGTGGCGCGCATGGCATCGTCGTCGAGCACGACGTCGAGCGCAGACGTCGCCACGGAGCCGACGGCGATGGCGTTGACCCGGATGCGCGGTGCGAGGTCGCGGGCGGCGAGGCGGGTGTAGTGCGCGAGCCCGGCCTTGGCGGTCCCGTAGGCGAGGTAGCCGCGCCCCGCGACGCGGCCCATGACCGACGAGATGCCCACCACCGAACCCCCGCCGGTCTCCAACATGAACGGCAGGGCCGCCCGGTTGAGGGCGTGGGCCGTGACCACGTTGAAGTTGAACGCCTCGGCCAGGTACCGCGGCGACGTGTGCTCGAAGGGCCGGGGCATCGAGCCCCCGAGGTTGTCGACCACGATGTCGAGCCGTCCGAACGCCTCCTGCGCCGCGGCCGCCAGGCCGGCCACCGCGTCGAGGTCGCTCAGGTCGGCCGCCACCACGTGAGCGCGGCGGCCGGCCGCCTCGATCCGCCCGGCGACCTCCGCGAGCTGGTCCTCGCTCCGGGCCGAGATGACCACGTCGGCACCGGCCTCGGCCAGGGCGACGGCGGACGCCGCCCCGATGCCGCGACCGGCGCCGGTCACGATGGCGACCTGGTCGGTGAGCAGGAACTGGTCGAGGATCATCGGGCCTCCGGGGGCGGGATCGGCGCGGCATGGATCTGACGGGTCGTCAGGACATCGGCACGGTACCGCTCGCGTGGCAAGCTGACCGACGCCCTCGCGCACCGCAGGGCGGACGACACACCTGGGGGCTCCGATGGCCGATCTCGTCTCGGCGTTGGCCGACATCGTCGGCGCGGCGAACGTGGCCACCGGCGACGCGATCAGCGACGACCTGACCCACGACGAGGCCCTCACCGCCGAGGCCCGCGCACCCCTGGCCGTCGTGCGGCCGGCCTCCACCGACGAGGTCGCGGCGATCGTGTCGCTCGCCGCCGCGCAGGGCGTCCCGGTCACGGCGCGTGGATCAGGCACCGGCCTGTCGGGCGCGTGCATCCCCCAGACTGACGGCCTGCTCATCTCGTTCGACCGCATGGCCGAGATCGTGGAGATCGACCTCGAGAACCACGTGGCCGTGGTCCAGCCAGGCGTCACGCTCGCCCAGCTCGACGAGGCCACGGCCGCCCACGGCCTCATCTATCCGGTCCAACCCGGTGAGAACTCGGCGAGCCTCGGCGGCAACGTGGCCACCAACGCCGGCGGCATGCGAGCCGTCCGCTACGGCGTCACCCGCAACCAGGTCCTGGGCCTCACCGCGGTGCTCGGGACGGGCGAGGTGATCCGCACGGGCGGCAAGTACGTGAAGGCGACCTCCGGGTACGACCTCACCCAGCTGATCATCGGATCGGAAGGGACCCTGGCCGTCGCGACGGAGGCGATCCTGCGGCTCCACCCCCGCCTCGCCCACGGCGCCACCGTGCTGATCCCGTTCACGACCCTCGACGAGGTGGCCGCGGCCATCCCCCGCATCGTGGGCTCAGGCGTGAACCCCACGATCCTCGAGTACATCGACTTCCTCACGATGGGCGCGATCACCGCGAGCGCCGGTCTCGACCTGGGTGTGCCCCAGGACGTGAAGGACGCCGCCCTCGCCTACCTCGTGGTGGTGCTCGAGAACCGCACCGCAGACCGGGTGGAGGAGGACGTGGTCGAGCTGGCCGAGCTCCTCACCGAGCTGGGTGCCCTCGACGTCTACGTGCTGCCGCCCGGCGCCGGGGCCTCGCTGATCGACGCTCGCGAGAAGGCCTTCTGGACGGCCAAGGCCGTGGGCGCCGACGACATCATCGACATGGTCGTCCCGCGGGCGTCCATCCCCGAGTACCTCGCCGCGGTGCAGGAGGCCGCCCAGGCCACCGGCTCCTTGGTGGTCGGCTGCGGCCACGCCGGCGACGGCAACGTGCACCTCTCGGTGTTCCAGTCCGACCCCGCCATCCGCACCGACGTCGTGAGCCGCATCCTGCGCGGCGGCGCCGCCCTCGGTGGCGCGGTGTCGGGCGAGCACGGCATCGGCACCGAGAAGAAGGCCTACCTCGCCGCCATCGAGGACCCCACCAAGATCGACCTGATGCGCCGCATCAAGTCCGCCTTCGACCCCTCCGGGATCCTCAACCCCGGCGTCATCTTCGACTGACCGTCCCCCCCAACCGCCCAAACCCCCGAAACCCCCGTTCTGGCGTAGCTGGTGGTCGCCCTGCGACCGTGAGCTACGCCGATTCGATCAGGAAGTGATGAGGAGACAGACGATGAACGGTGCTCAGGCGCTGATCCGGACGCTCGTCGACGCTGGCGTCGACGTGTGCTTCATGAACCCCGGCACGTCGGAGATGCACTTCGTGGCGGCGCTCGACGACGTCCCCGAGATGCGCGGCGTGCTCGCGCTGTTCGAGGGCGTGGCCACGGGCGCGGCCGACGGTTACGCGCGCATGGCCGACCGCCCCGCCGCCACGCTGCTGCACCTCGGTCCCGGGCTGGGCAACGGCCTGGCCAACCTCCACAACGCCCGCAAGGGCCACACGCCGGTGGTCAACATCGTGGGAGACCACGCCACGTACCACAAGCAGTACGACGCCCAGCTCGAATCCGACATCGAGACCGTGGCCCGCAACGTGTCGAGCTGGATCCGCACGTCGGGGGCCACCGACAAGGTGGCGGCCGACGCCGCCGAGGCGGTCGCGGTGGCATCGGGCCCACCCGCCCAGATCGCCACGCTGATCCTGCCGGCCGACGTCAGCTGGACCGAGGGGGCCGAGCCGTCGCCGCCGATCGCCGCCGCCGAACCCACCGCGGTCGACGCCGACGCGGTCGCGGCCATCGCCGCCGTGCTCCAGGGCGACGAACCCGCCGCATTGTTCGTGGGCGGCCGGGCCTGTCGGGCCGATGCCCTCGCCGACGCCAGCCGCATCGCCAACGCGACCGGCTCGAAGCTGCTCGCCGAGACGTTCCCCGCCCGCCTCGAGCGGGGTGCCGGCCGTGCGCCGGTGGATCGCCTCGCCTACCTCGCCGAGTTCGCGGCGATGCAGCTCGACGGGCTCCAGCACCTCGTGCTGGTCGACTCGAAGGCGCCGGTGTCCTTCTTCGCCTACCCGGGCAAGGCCAGCGACCTCGTGCCCGAGGGCTGCACCGTGCACGTGCTCGCGGCCGCCGACGGGGATCCGGCCGCGGCCTTGGCCGCGCTGGCCATCGCGGTCGACGCGCCGGCCGACGCGGCCACCATCCAGGCCGAGGCCCGGCCCGCCCTGCCCACCGGCCCGCTCACCGCGGACGGCGTGTGCCAGGCGCTCGGCGCCCTCATGCCCGAGGGAGCCATCGTGTCCGACGAGGGCAACACCTCTGGGCTCTTCGCCACCGGCCACACCGCCGGGGCGCCGGCCCACGACTGGCTCTGCCTCACGGGCGGCGCCATCGGCCAGGGCCTGCCGGTCGCGGTCGGTGCCGCGGTCGCCTGCCCGGACCGCCAGGTGATCGCGCTCGAGTCCGACGGCTCGGCGCTCTACACCATCCAGTCGCTGTGGACGATGGCCCGTGAAGGGCTCGACGTGGTCACGATCTTGTTCAACAACTCGTCCTACGCGGTGCTCAACATGGAGCTCTCGCGCGTGGGCGCGACGCCCGGCGGACCCAAGGCCAAGGAGATGCTCGACCTGACCCGGCCCGACATGGACTTCGTGTCGCTGGCGACCGGTCTCGGCGTCCCCGCCACCCGGGCCACGACCGGCGAGGAGTTCGTCGCGCAGCTCCAGGCAGCCCTCGCCACGTCCGGCCCGTCGTTCATCGAGGCGATCGTCCCCTCGATCATCTGAGCGCTACTGCGCTATTTGGCGATGAGGTAGATCAGGTAGCCGACGATCACGACCGTTGCGACGATCGTGATCCATGCCGCGGGCCACACGATCTGGTCGCGTTCGGGGTGGACCGGCTTGCTCCACTCGGCGTCGCGGGCGCTGGCGGCGAGGGCGACGTCGGGCAGGCACACGAGCACCTCCTCGAGGGTGTCGGCCGAGAGGGCCGAGGCGTGGACGTGGGCGACGATGGCGTCGGGCCGCACGAGGATCGCCAGGCCGTCGTGGATCCGGTGGTGGTCGTCCTCCCACCGGGCCCCGATCCAGAGGTCGTGCAGCGTGGCTTGGGACTGCGGGGCGTCGACCAGCAGGCCGTCGGGCCGGGGCTCGCGCGCGTCGGGCAGGAAGGTGAGGCCACCCTCCTGGTGGTCGACGTCGGGCAGGATCGGCTTGGCCCACGGTCCGAACGGCCCGGCGGCGAGCCAGAGGGCGACGCCCTGCTCGTGCCAGCGCACCGAGCGCAACACCTCGACGTGCACCGGCGGGTCGCCGCCGAGCGACACCGATCCCGACGCGTAGGGGCGATGGCCGTGCCCGCGCGCGCCCTCGTGCACGGTCAGCCCGGGGAGCCGCCGGCTCAGGTCCGTGAACGCCTCGCGCACAGCGGGCGAGGTGGGATCGAGGTGGGGCTCCATGGCCCGTATGACCCTACAAGTGTCCGAAGTGTGGGGATCGCTCCATCTGGCCGCCGAGCGCCACCGGCCCGGCCCTTCGTCGACGACACCACCTGCACGACCCGGGCGACTACCCGCGCCGGTGGTCACCGAGGCGGAGGGGGCGGAGCGCGTCGAACGCGGCGGTGAACTCGGCCTGGCCCCGATCGTGGGCCGCCGCGGTGGCGGCGTCGGGCACGAAGGTGGCGGCCAGCTCGGCGTCGTGGGCCCCGCCGCTGCCGTCGACCAACCCCCGCGCCCACGACGCGACCGCCCGCGCTCCGGCGTGGCCCGGCTCGGACACGGTGTGGACCGGGCGCTGCAACACGTCCGCCAACACCTGGGACCACCCCGCTGACCGGGCCGCTCCGCCGGTGAGGACGACCTCGTCGGCGCGTTCGCCGGTGAAGGCCTCCACCGGGCCGAGCAGCCAGCGAAGGTTGTGGGCGACCCCTTCGGCGGCGGCGCGCACGAGATCGACCCGCTCGGACTCCAGCGACACCCCGATGAAGCCGCCTCGCATGGTCGGGTCGGCCTGGGGTGCGAGCGAGCCCGAGAGCCACGGCAGGAACCGCACGCCACGGGCGCCCGGCGGCGAGGCGGCCAGGGCCGCGTCGAACCCCGTGAACGGATCCGCGGCGCGGTGGTCCCCGAGCGCGTCGTCGGCGTGCACGAAGCGGGCGAGCACGTGCTCGACGGCCCGCCCGCCCAGCCCGTTCTCGGCGGACACCAGGTACCGGTCGGTGGCGATCCCGGGCATCGTCACGATCTCGTGGTCGGCATCGAGGCCCAGCGCCGGGGCGGTCGTGAGGACCACGCCGGTGGTGCCGATGGCGATGCCGACCCGCCCCGGCTCGTCGGCACCGGTCGCGAGCGCGGCCGCGCTGCTGTCGGGCAGGCCGGTCACCACGGCCACGCCGTCGGTGAGGCCGCCCGCCTGTCGCGCCTGCCCCACCACCGAGCCGACGACCGAGCCGGTCGCCAGGAGCGGGGGGAGCCGGGACTCGTCGATGCCGGCCATGGCCAGCAGCTCGGCGTCGTAGGACGTCGCTCCCAGCGTGCGATTGTCGATCAGCTGCGAGGCGAACATCGAGCCCTGTGTTGCTGCGATCACGCCAGTGAGCCGGGCGACCACGTAGTCGACGGGCTCCAGGTAGGCGACGGTCGCCTCGTGGACCGCGGGCTCGTCGTGCTGGAAGGCCAGCAGGTGGCCGAGCGCCAGGCCCCCGCCGACGGGCGGGATCGGATGGCGTTCGACCCACGCGCCGAACGCCTCCGCGTGGCGTTCGAGGATCGCGAAGCACCGACCGGTCCCGCGCTGGTCGAGGTACAGGCGCATCGGCGCGAGGGGCCGGGCGGCAGCGTCCACGGGCACGATCGACGAGTACTGCCCGCAACAACCCACGGCACCGACCCCGCGGAGCGCCGCGGGCGCGGTGGCGGCCAGCTCGGCCAGCACGTCGACCACCGCCGTCCACAGCGCTTCGGCATCCTGGGTCGCGACCGCTCCCGCGCGAACCCACGCGAGCGGTCGACTCGCAGTGGCGAGCGTCCGGCCGCCGGCCCCGACCAGCACCGCCTTCACGTTCGTCGACCCGATGTCGATCCCGATCGCGTCCACATCCACCTCGTTCCTGGCCGACAGCCCGGCGAGGGTACGCCGCCGGTCACGAGCTGCACCCGATCTCCACACTTCACGCGGGACGGCCGCACACGTTGCTCCGTACGGTCGAACCGCTGGTCGGCCGACGGGAGCCGCGCCACGAGACAGACGGGGAGCAGCGATGACCGAGACGTGGCCGCCACCAACATGGGCGCCGCCTGGGCGCGCCGCGCCCTCCAGGCCACCGACGCCCGCCGACCCGTCGCCCGTTCGGCTCCTGGTGCTCGCCATCGCCGGCGGGCTCGCGTTGGAGGCAGGCCTGCGCGGTGGGGCCGCCAACGCGGTGGTCGCCGCCGGTGTGGCGTGCCTCGTGGCTGTCCTCCTGCTCGACCGGCGACTGCGCCGCACCGCTTCGCGCCGACTCGCCCTCGCCTCGCTCGTCCCGGCGGCGTTCCTGTTCGTGCGGGCCAGCCCATGGCTCGCGGCTTCCAACGGCGGCACCATCGTCGGCCTCCTCGCCATGGCCGTCCTGTTCGACCGCAAGGGCTCACGGACCGACACCGGCCCCGGGGACCTGGCGCGGCGCCTCGGCCTGGCCCTGCCGACCGTGCTGCGCGCACCGTCCCTGCTCGCCCCGCTCCGCCCGACACCCTCCGCCGAGTCGGCCCGGCGACTTGCCCGGGTCGGTCGCGCCGCCCTCGTGGCGGCACCGGTGCTCGGTGTCATCGTGGTGCTGCTCGCCTCCGCTGACCCGGTCTTCGCCAGCTTCCTCCACCCTGACCTGCACCTCGGCCCGGTCGCCGGCCACGTGGCGGGGGCGATCGCCGCCCTGGCCGTGCTGCTCGCCATCGTGGCCGCGGCCACCGCCGACACGGATGGGCCCCGCCGCACCGGCACGTTCGGTGCCGTCGAGATCGCGACCATGCTCGCCTTGACCGCGGGGGTCCTGGCCCTGTTCGTCGTGGCCCAGCTCGTGGCCCTGACCGGCGCCGGCAAACGGCTGGTGGAGGCGTCGGGGTTCACCCCTGCCGACTACGCCCGGCGAGGCTTCTTCCAGCTCTGCTGGGCGACCGCCCTGCTCCTCGGGCTCCTCGCACTCATCGAGCGGCTGTCCACCGCGGGCGTGCGGGAGAACCGCGCCATCCGCGTGCTCGGCGCCGCAGTGCCGCTGCTCGCGCTCGGGCTGGTTGCGGTCAGCCTCCGCCGGATGGCGCTGTACGACCAGGCCTTCGGGCTCACGATGCTCCGGCTGTGGGTCGTGGGTGCGGCGGCCTGGTTCGGCATCGTCCTCGTCCTCGTGGCGCTGCGCAACCTGGGGGTCGGCGGTGATCGGCGCTGGGTGTTCGCCGGTGCCGGCCTGGCGATGGTCGCGCTGGTGCTGCTGGCCGACGTGGCCGATCCCGAAGCGTTCGTCGTCCGCCACGACGTCGCTCGCGCCCGATCCGGTGTGGTGCTCGATGCCGGCTACCTGCGCCACCTATCGGACGACGCGGTCCCGGCGATCCTTGCGGCCGAGCACGGGTCGCCCGGTCCGCAGGAGGCACAGGCCCTCCGCGACGCCGCCGCGTGCACGGACCGCCGCCGTGGTGCCGCCGCCTTGAACCTCGCGGCCGTGCGGGCGGAATCGTCGGCCGGTCAGCGGCCGTGTCGGGCGGAGGCCCCGTAGAGTCTCCTGATGCCGATCCACCACCTGCAGCTCTGGGTGCCGGACCTGGAGCGAGCCGAGGAGTCGTGGGGATGGCTCCTGGAGCGACTCGGGTTCGAGCTGGCCCGGCGGTGGGAGTTCGGCTGCGTCTGGCGCCAGGGCGGCACCGGCATCGTCATCGAGCAGTCGCCCGACATGGTGCCGGGCATGTTGCACTCGCGCCTCCGGCCCGGCCTGAACCACGTGGCGTTCCACGTCGACAGCCCGGTTGCCATCGGCGCGCTGTTGGCCGAGGCCGGAGCACACGGCTGGACCCGCCTCGACGGGGACACCCGTCACCCGCTCCCGTCGGAGACGTCCGCGGCCTACCTCGAGGACCGCGACGGCTTCGAGGTCGAGCTCATCGCCCCGGCCTGAGGGCCGACGACGTGAGGCTCTGCCGGACCGGAGTCCGGCAGAGCCTCGGGTTTCGCGTCGCCACGGGAGGGAGTGCGACGACACGAGCAAGCCGGACCTGGGCGGGGAAGGCCCGGCAAACATCGTCGCCTCGGCCGCGCCGAGGCACCCCCCATGACCCGGTCGATGCCGAACCATGACGGCGATCGCCGAGAAACTTCCTCAGCCGCGTCGGGCGACGACCTCGCGAGCGAGGCCCTCCATGCCCTTCGTGAGGGCCTTCGAGATGCGGTTGCGCAGGAGCGGGACGAGTGGCTTGACCAGCGGCTTCGGCGCGAAGGCCATGCGGTAGGTGACGCGGGTCCTCGTGTCGCTGATCGGTTCGATCGTGCACCGCTCGACCAGTCCCTCGAGCCCGCCCGGCGCCTCGTAGGCGGTGAAGGCCCAGAGCGCGTCGGGCTCCCACGCGATGAACCGCTCGGCGAAGCGCAGGCCCTTGCCCCTGCCCAGCATCACCTCGCGGGTGGAGCCGACCCCTGTTGCCGGATCCGAGGTGGAGCGGACTTGGCTCAGGGGACCGCCGAACCACTCGGTCCAGCGCGGGTAGTCGACGAGCACCGCCCACACCTCGGCGGGGGTGCCCACCACCACAGCAGAACCCTCCGCCTGGGCGGGGGCGGTCTCGGCGAACTCGATCGTCTGGGGCGTCAGCGTGGCCATGGCCTCACCTTGCCACGGCCGTTCAGGGCAGGTGGTAGCCCGACGACCGCAAGACCTCGTCGACGAGGGTCGCGAGCGGGGTGTCCCCGGCCAGGCGGGCGAGGGCGTCGGTGAGCTGGCCGGCGGTGGGCGCCTTGGCGAGCATCGCGATCCACACGTTGGCCACGTCGACCTTGTCGGCCGCCTTGCCCCGGTACTCCGTGGAGTCCGAGAAGTTCAGCATGACGTGGCCACGCGACTTCTTGTGCCGGTCGAGCTGGCTGATCCAGTAGGTCCGGCCCGCGGGGTCGCCGGGGCGGCCCAGCACGTTCTGGTACACGCGGTCGACGAACGCGGCGTTGCTCAGCGAGCCGTACTTGCGGGAGAACTCGTTGGAGGCGGCGAAGCTGCTGGAGATCCAGCTGAGCGTCCGGCCGGCCCGGCGCTTGCCCACCCAGTAGTGCACGCCCGAGGCGTCGGGGAGGCGGCCGAAGTAGGCGAGGTAGAGGCGAGTGACCGGGTCGACGTTGGCCACCGCGTCGGCACCATGGCGGACTGAGACGATGTAGTCCTCGGGGGCCAGGCCGCCGGTGAGCGACGCCACGCCGCTGGCGACGTCGCCCGCAGCGGCCTTCGATGTGAAGTCGGTGAGCTGGCGCGTCACGAATGCGTTCCACGAACCGAAGGCGCGCAGGGCGTACGGCTGCACCGTCACCGGCAGCGAGGCGTCCGATGCCGGAGCCGTGGTGGTGGCGTACACGGCCGCCACGGTGAACTCGAGCGGCACGCGCGTCGGCACGCCGGAGAAGGTGGCGGCCGTGCCCGGCCCGGGAACGGTGACGGGGTCCGGAGCCGTGGCGCCGGCGGGAGCGCCGGCGCCGACCGATGCGGTGACCACGTAGGAGTCGGGCGCGGTGCCGGCGGGGGCGGTCCAGGTGACGTCGATGTCGTCATCGGCCGCGGCGGCCGTGACAGCCGTCGCGATGCGGCCCGGCGTGTAGGTCCGGCACGGTTGGTTGCGCAGGGCGACCGCCTGGGTGGTGACGCCCTCGAGCGTGCAGGCGGGCAGCGTCGCGGGCACGTTGGGCACCGCGGATTGCGGGAGGCGGGGGAGCACGATCCGCGACGGCATCCCGGCGCTGTGGCCGATCGAGTCGGTCGCCGTGCCCGGCAGGGTGTTGAAGGCCCAGAAGTCCTGGTTGCCGCCAGGGGCCTCGATGTTCACCCGGAGCCGGGACCCGGGCCGGATGACGTGGGCGAACGGGAACATGCGGATGCGCACGGGGACGAACTGGCCCGCCGGGAGCGGCGCGGCGTCGGCCTCCAGGTTGGTCTGCACCGGTTGGAGCACGGTGGACTTCGCGGCGTCGAGCTTGCGGTGGCTCGCCCGCAGCCAGCCGCTCTGGATGAAGACCTCCTTGCCGTCGGGCCGGACCTCCGTGAGGGTGGCCTCCAGGTCGGTGTCGGCGGCCGACGAGCGCAACCAGAGGTCGACGCTGCTGTTGCCGGCGTAGGCCACCTTCTGGGCGTACGGCGCGCTGAGGTAGCTGAGCGAGTTGCCCTCGGTGAGCACGTTCCAGTGCACGTCGGGGTGCGGGGCCCACGCCGCGTCGGTGGATCCGTCGAGCGTGTGGTCACGCTTGGTCGTGGGGTCGTAGGTGTACGACGACGAGGCGCGGGCCGCGGCGTCGGCCACCGTGGGCGCGGCGGCGCCGAGGCTGCCGTCGGGCTGCAGGTACTGCGCCTCGGCGGAGGTGCCGGGCACCGGCCAGGCCGTGTACCGCGTGAGGGCGGTGGCCTGGGGCAGTCCCTCCCACCCCGTGACGGCGCCGTTCTCCCAGCGAACCCGGATGTGGGGCTTGGCCTCGTAGTAGGCGAGGGCCTTGTCGTAGGTGCCCTGCTGGGCCCAGGTGTTGAACGGGAAGTTGAACGCGGGGACGTTGTCGGAGTGGAACAGGTCGGCCAGCACCTTGTTGGCGCCGAAGCCGAGCAGGGTCGCGGTGTGCGGGATGCGGTGGCCGACGTAGAGGTCGATGAACACCATCACCTCGAACAGCTCGGTCGGACCCATGGGCTCGACGTGGGTGCCGTTGGTGAAGTTGGCGAAGACCTTCTTGTTCGCCGGATCGAACAGCGGGATGAGGTTGGCCGCGCTGCCGCCGGTCTGCTCGTCCTGCCATTGGCTCGACAGGAACGTCGGCATCTTGATCTTGTCGACGAGCGTCTCGGTGTTCAGGTAGTCGAGCGAGTGGTCGGCGGGGATGAAGGGCGTGTTGTGGATGCGGTCGAGCAGCGGCGAGCTCTGCAGGCGCATGACCTGGTTGGCGGCGCACGTCGTGTCGCCGTTGGCGATGCGCTGCTTGACCCAGCCGTGGGCGGCGGGCTTGGCGTCGTCCTGGCGCTCGGTGGCCCACCCGAGCGCGAACCCGTCGTTCAGGATCCCGCCGGGGTCGAGGATGCCGCTGAAGGTGTCCGAGAACGGCGACAGCGGCGTGATGGCGTCGAGGTGGGGCGGGTTGGTGGCCCCGACGTAGAGCTGGCTGTAGCCCGAGTAGGAGATCCCGACCATGCCGGTGTGGCCGTTCGACCAGGTCTGGTGGGCGATGGTCTCGATGGCGTCGTAGCCGTCGGTGCCCTGCACCGGCTCCACGAAGTCGAAGGCGCCGCCCGAGCAGGTGGTGCCGCGCATGTTCACGCCGACGACGACGTAGCCCTGGTACGGGTAGACGGCCGCCTCCTGCGGGGGGCCGCCAGGCTGGGAGGGGTCGTACCCCGAGTACTCGACGACCACCGGCCACGGGCCGGTGCTGCCGTCGTTCGGCATGGTCACGTTGACCGACAGCTGGGTGCCGTCACGGGTGGTCAAGTAGCCGAACCCCGACGAGATCGGGTGGGCGAGGGCCTCGGCGGCGTAGTGGGCGTCGTCGGGGTTGTCCTCGGGGTTCGTGACCGAGAGATCCCCCACGACGGCGCTGTCGGTGGTGCGCCGGACCTGGTAGTCGGTTCCCGCCGGGACCTTGCGGAAGAGGTAGGCGCCCTGGGCGTCGGTGGTGCCGGTCTGCACGACGGCGTCGTCGCCGTCGAGGAGCTCGACGCCGGCATCGGCGCCGAGCCCGTAGGCGTACACCTGGTTGACGCTGCCATGGGCCGTGAACGCGCCGACCTCCGTGGACGGCGCGGCGACGGCCGACGGCGCCACCGCCGTGGTCACGGGAGCGGCCGCGGCCAACAGGGCCAGCGCAACGAGCAGGCGACGCATCAGGTTTCCTTCCCCCACCAGGCCCCCCGGCCCGGGTAAGCGGGCAAGTCTGCTCGCCCGACCCGACCCGTACAAGCCGGAGAGGTCCTTGCGCGACCGGCCTCGGGTCTGACAATGTAACAACGTGCCATTGTCTGTACCATCGTTGCTTGCAGGCCGAACGGATGACGCCGCTGGGGGCGACACTGAAGGCGACGCCACCACGGTGCGCATCCTCGACGCGGCGCGCGACGAGATCCTCACCTTCGGCGTCCGCCGGACCAACGTCGAAGACATCGCCCGCCGTGCCGGCGTCGCCCGCATCACGATCTATCGACGATTCCCGGGCAAGGACGAGCTGGTGCGAGCGGTCGTGCTCCGTGAAGGACGCCGCGTGTTCGCCGAGGTCGACGCGGTGGTCGCCGGCTTCGACGACATCGAGGACCAGATGGTGGAGGGCTTCGCCGCCATCTTGCGGATCATCCGTTCCCATCCGCTGCTG
>JAOBWM010000030.1 GCA_025463365.1 Acidimicrobiales bacterium | reverse complement strand
CTCGTGGGTGCGGACCGTGCGGAGCATCCCGGCGATGTTGCACAGCGCGTCGAGGCGGCCCCACTGGCTGATCGCGGCCTCGATGGTCCCGGCGGCCTGGGCTTCGTCGCTGATGTCGGCCACGTGGCCGACGACCGCGCCGCCCGCACCCGACGCCTCCGCTGCGGCGTTTGCCTCCTCCACCGAGGTGTCGAGCGCGTCCTTGGTGATGTCGGAGGCGAGGACCCTGGCTCCCTCGGTGGCGAGGCGGGCGGCGGTGGCCTTGCCGATCCCCGAGGCAGCCCCGGTGACGATGGCGACGCGGTCGGTGAAGCGCTCGAGCGGCATGGCCTCACACTAGAACACGTTCCAGTTTTGCGCCCACCGGGGGGCGTCAGAAAGTGGAGACGTCTCGTGCGACGACGATGGGGTACGCATGGCCGGTGGGCCGCTTCGTCCTCAACGATGCCGTGAAGGCGAAGCTGCGGCTGGTGCACGACCTCGTCCCGGCCGGGCCGTTCGGCTAGGTTGTGGTCCGGCCTTCGGGCCACGGATGGGCTGTCATGGGTGAGCCAGCAGGCTCCAGCCCCACCACACGACAACCAGATCGCTGCTGGCGCGCCCTCGGTGCGAACCACCGGCGATCCCTCATCAACGCGTGGAGGAGACCCACATGCCCACCCTGAACCCCGACGACTTCAAGATCGCCGACATCAGCCTCGCGAGCTTCGGCCGCAAGGAGATCCAGCTCGCCGAGCACGAGATGCCCGGCCTCATGGCCACCCGCGCCGAGTTCGCCGACGCCCAGCCGCTGGCCGGCGCCAAGATCATGGGCTCGCTGCACATGACCATCCAGACCGCGGTGCTCATCGAGACCCTCACCGCCCTCGGCGCCGACGTGCGTTGGGTGTCCTGCAACATCTTCTCCACCCAGGACCACGCCGCTGCCGCCATCGCGGTGGGGCCCAACGGCACCACCGACGCCCCCGCCGGCGTCCCGGTGTTCGCCTGGAAGGGCGAGACGCTGGAGGAGTACTGGTGGTGCACCGACCAGGCCCTGCGTTGGCCTGACGGCTCGGGCCCGAACATGATCCTCGACGACGGCGGCGACGCCACGATGCTCGTGCACAAGGGTCGTGAGTTCGAGCTGGCCGGTTCCGTGCCGCCCGCCACCGACGAGGACCCCGAGGAGTGGGGCGTCATCATCGACCTCCTCACCACGAGCGTCGAGAAGGAGCCGAACCGCTGGACCGCGGTGTCCGCCGACATCAAGGGCGTCACTGAGGAGACCACCACGGGCGTCCACCGCCTCTACCAGATGTTCGAAGCCGGTGAGCTCCAGTTCCCGGCCATCAACGTCAACGACTCGGTCACCAAGTCCAAGTTCGACAACCTGTACGGCTGCCGCCACAGCCTCATCGACGGTCTCAACCGGGCCACCGACGTCATGATCGGCGGCAAGGTCGCGTTCATCGCCGGCTATGGCGACGTCGGCAAGGGCTGCGCCCAGTCGCTCAAGGGCCAGGGCGCCCGCGTGATCATCGCCGAGGTCGACCCGATCTGCGCCCTGCAGGCCGCCATGGAGGGCTTCGAGGTCACGACCATCGAGAACGTCCTCAACCGCGCCGACATCTACATCACCACCACCGGCAACAAGGGCATCATCACCGCCGAGCACATGGGCCGGATGAAGCACCAGGCGATCGTGGCCAACATCGGCCACTTCGACAACGAGATCGACATGGCCGGCCTCGG
The DNA here is from genome assembly GCA_025463365.1 of Acidimicrobiales bacterium. Lineage (GTDB taxonomy): Bacteria > Actinomycetota > Acidimicrobiia > Acidimicrobiales > Iamiaceae > Aquihabitans. The sequence goes on along the minus strand of JAOBWM010000030.1, from coordinate 51,022 downwards.
CAAGATGAGCGACGTCCGCAACATCGAGATCAAGCCCCAGGTGAACGAGTTCCAGTTCCCCGACGGCCACTCGGTCATCGTGCTGGCCGAAGGCCGCCTCATGAACCTCGGCTGCGCCACCGGCCACCCGAGCTTCGTGATGTCGAACTCCTTCACCAACCAGACGATCGCCCAGATCGAGCTGTTCACCAAGACCGACGAGTACCCGGTGGGCGTCTACACGCTGCCCAAGCTGCTCGACGAGAAGGTCGCCCGCCTGCACCTCGACGCCCTCGGCGTGAAGCTCACCACCCTGAGCCCCGAACAGGCCGACTACCTCGGCGTCGCCGTGACCGGCCCCTACAAGCCCGAGCACTACCGCTACTGAGGTTCGCTGCAGCAGTTCACCGCGCCGCGGTGGACTGCTGCCCGCCTCCGCGCCTGGCGCTTCGAGCTTCGCTTGGATTTGTGTCGATCGTTGTCCGCTGCGGGCGATGATCGACACAAATTCGGCAAGGCGGGCCCGTCGGCCGGCCCGTCGGCCGGCGGCGGTCAGGTGATCTCGACGACCTGGCTGGTTGCGCCGTCGACGAACTTGGGCCCGACCGTCGGCGTGGAGCCGATGGCCGCCTCCTCGGGGTGGCAGCGGCCGACCTTGGGGCGGCCCCACACGGTGATCTCGGGTAGGTCGCTGCCGCCGTGATCCTTGCCGATGACGACCTCGACATCGGTGGCGCACTCGACCCGCAACTGGATCCGGGCGCCGAACCCGTGCGGGTAGGCCCGCTCGATCGGCAGCGGGACGCGGGCGTCGTCGACCGGACGACCGCCGCGCAGGCCCGCGATGGCGATGCCGGCGATCCACGCCATCGCGAGGAGTGGGAGGACGACCCGGCGGAGCATGTCGGCCAGCGTAGGGATCGCCTCACGGGGCAGCCGGATCGGTCCTAGCGTTGTCGCCGATGAACCGGCAGGGGACGTGGGTCGAGGAGCTGCGCCGGACGCTGCCCGACGACGATCCGCATCCGTATCGGTCAGGCGCGTGGCGGCCCCAGAGCCGGGAGTGGTCGGTCGACGATGTCGAGGTCGTGGAGGGCGCCGTCCCCGAGGACCTCGACGGCCTGTACGCACGCAACACCGAGAACCCGCTGCACGAGTCGATCTCGGGCTACCACCCCTTCGACGGCGACGGCATGGTGCACGCCATCCGGTTCCGTGGCGGGAGGGCGAGCTACCGCAATCGCTTCGTGCGGACCGAGGGTCTGCTGGCCGAGCAGGAGGCGGGCGAGTCGCTGTGGGCCGGATTGGCCGAGAGCCCGAAGGTCGCCACGCGCACCGATGGCCGGACGGCCCGTGGCGCCATGAAGGACGCGTCGAGCACGGACCTGGTGGTGCACGGCGGCGAGGTGCTCACCTCCTTCTGGCAGTGCGGCGAGCTGTACCGGCTCGACGCCGACACGCTCGAGACCAACGGCCCCACCCGCTGGGACGGCTGGTTCCCGGCCGAGGGCGTCTCGGCCCACACCAAGGTCGACGAGGCCACCGGCGAGCTGTTCTTCTTCAACTACGGCACCGTCGCGCCCTACCTCCACTTCGGGTGCGTCGATCGCACGGGCACGCTCGTCCACTACGCCCCGGTGCCCCTGCCCGGGCCGCGGCTCCCGCACGACATGGCGATCACCGAGCACTTCGTGGTGCTCAACGACCTCCCGATGCACTGGGACGAGGACCTCCTCTCTCGCGGCATCCACGCCGTCCGGATGCACGACAAGCCCACCCGCCTCGCGGTCGTCCCGCGGCGAGGCGGCGCGAAGGACGTGCAGTGGTTCGAGGCCGATCCCACGTACGTCCTCCACTGGACCAACGCGTACGAGGAAGGCGACGACGTCGTGCTGGAGGGGTTCCACCAAGGCACCCCGTCGCCGCGCCCGAACGTCGACGACGCGCTGTGGATGTTCCGGTACCTCGCCCTCGACTGGATGCAGACGCGCCTGCACCGCTGGCGGCTCAACCGGCGCACCGGCACGTGCACCGAGGAGCGCATGCGCGACGACTTCACCGAGTTCGGGATCATCAACGGTCGCCACATCGGGCGCGCGCACCGCTACGTGTGGGCCGCCACCGGCAAGCCCGGCTGGTTCCTGTTCGACGGCCTCGTCCGCCACGACACGGCGACGGGCGAGGACGACCACCTCCGACTGCCCGAGGGCGTCTTCGGGTCCGAGGTCGGCGTGGCGCCGAAGGCCCACGGCACGGCGGAGGACGACGCCTACGTCGTGACGTTCACGACCGACGAGGCGAACGACCGCTCGGAATGCCTGGTCCTCGACGGTCGCCGCATCTCCGACGGGCCCATCGCCCGCCTCCGCCTTCCCGAGCGCATCTCCAGCGGCACGCATGCCGCGTGGGCCCCCGGGTCGGCGCTCCGGGCCTGACCTAGGGTTCGGCGGTTCGCCGGGTGTCCCGGCCGCCAGTGCAAGGGGATTCGACATGGACGAACTGTCGGGCAAGGTCGCGGTCGTCACCGGCGCGGCATCGGGCATCGGCCTGGCGCTCACCCGAGCGTTCGCCGCCGAGGGCATGAAGGTGGTCATGGCCGACATCGAGGCCGATGCCCTCGACAAGGCGGTGGCGGACCTCCCCGAGGGCACCGAATCCCTCCCCGTCGTCTGCGACGTGGGCGACGGCGCCCAGGTCGAGGCGCTGCGCGACGCCGCGGTGGAGCGCTTCGGTGCGGTCCACGTCGTCTGCAACAACGCCGGGGTCTCGGCGGGCGGTCCGATCTGGGAGCAGAGCATCGAGGACTGGGAGTGGGTGCTCCGCGTCAACCTCTGGGGCGTGATCCACGGGATGCGTGCCTTCACGCCGCTGATGATCGAACAGGGCGAGGGCCACATCGTGAACACCGCCTCCATGGCGGGGCTCCTGTCCGCGCCCTTCATGGGCATCTACAACGTGTCCAAGCACGGCGTCGTCACGCTCTCGGAGACCCTGCACGCGGACCTGCAGCTCACCGGCGCGACGGGCGTCGGCGTGTCGGTGCTGTGTCCCGGATGGGTCAACACCCGCATCCACGAGGCCGGCCGCAACCGCCCCGGTGGCGTCGACCCGGTCCAGATGGCCGACGAAGGCATGCGCGAGCTGATCGCCTCGGTCATCGCGGCCGGCATCGATCCGGCCGACGTCGCCGCCATGGTCGTGGACGCCGTCAAGACCCGCCGCTTCTACGTCCTGACCCACCCCGACTGGACGCGGTTCGCCGCGGAACGCACGCAACGCATCGTCGACGGCGAAGATCCGATCGTCGCCAGCTTGCCCATGGCCCCGACGGACTGACCCGCCCGGGTTTCAGGCCCGGCCGGTGACCCGCTCGGGCCAGGCCCGTTCGAGCACCTGCTGGAGCGCTTCGGGCGGCTGGGCGCCCGACAGGCCGAGCCGGCCGTCGATCACGAAGAAGGGGACCCCGGACACCCCGATCTCTCGGGCCGCGTCGATGTCTTGGTGGACCTCGGCCGCATAGCGGTCGGTGGCGAGGACGTCGTCGACCTCGGCGGGATCGAGGCCCACGTCCGCGGCCGCCTTGCGCAACGTGTCGGCCTCACCGATCGCTTCGCCGTCGGTGAAGTAGGCCCGGCCCAGCCGGTGCTTCAGCGCCACCTGCACACCACGCTCACGGGCGAGGTGGAGGAGGCGATGGGCGTCGAAGGTGTTGCCCCGGATCGACCGGTCGAACCGGAACTCGATGCCGCGCTCCGCGCCGAGCGCGGTGATGCGGTCGTGCTGGGCATCGATCTGTTCGGGGGTGGTGCCGTACTTGCGGGCGAGCCGCTCGACGAGCGGCGTGTCGTCGCGGGCGGGCGCGTCGGGATCGAGCTGGAAGCTGTGCAGGACCAGCTCCACCTCGTCGCCGTGTTCGAAGTCCGCTTGCGCCTGCTCGAAGTTCGCCAGCCCGATGAAGCACCACGGGCACACCACGTCGGACCACACGTCGACTCGCATCGCAGACCAGCTCTCTCGTTCGGGGACCGAGTGTCCAACCACCCTCGCAGCCGAGGTGTTCCCACCTTGGTTGTCGTACCCCCTTCGTACCGTGCGGCCATGTTGCTCGCCACCTCCTGCCCCGGGTGTGGAACCGTTGGTCCCGCTCCCTGTCCGGGCTGTGTCGCCGCCATGTCCGTGGCGCCGGCGCTGCCGCCTCCCACATCCATCGATCGATGCCAGGCCCTCTTGGCCTACGAGGGGCCGGCGCGCGAGGTCGTCGCCCAGCTCAAGTACCGCAACGCGCGGGGTACGGCCACCTGGCTCGCGGCGGGCCTCGCGGGGCTGTTGCCGGCCGGCGAAGCCGATGTGGTCACGTGGGCGCCCACCACGGACCTGCGTCGGCGTCAGCGGGGGTTCGACCACGCCGAGCTGCTCGCCCGTCGCGCGGCGCGGCTGTGGGAGCTGCCCTGCCGCTCGCTGCTCGTGCGGACACCGGGTCCACCGCAGACCGGCCGGACCCTCATGGCCCGCCGGCGAGGTCCGGCCTTCATGCCCCGCGGTCGCGTCGACGGATTGCGGGTGGTGGTGATCGACGATGTGGTCACCACGGGAGCCACCTTCGGCGCTGCCGGACGGGCCTTGCGCAGCGCTGGAGCGGCCTACGTCGTGGGCCTGGCCGCCGCCCACCCCCCGTGACGGGCCCGCTACGCGCCGCGGGACGCGGCACCTCCGCGGCCCGTCTACCATCCGATCACCATCCCCGATCAGGAGGTCCAGCCGGTGCAGGTCACGGTCAGTCGTCGCCACACGGAGGTCTCCGACAGTCTCAGGCTCACCACCGAGGAGAAGATCGGCCGATTGGCCCGATTCGTGGAAGGCCTGGACCACGCGGAGGTGCACTTCTGGGAGCACAAGAACCCGCGCATCGCCGACAAGGAGGTGTGCGAGGTCACCATCGAGGGCCACGGCCACCACGTGCGCTGCAAGGTGCAGGCTCCCGACGGGTTCCAGGCGGTCGACAAGGCCTACGACAAGCTCGAGCACCAGCTGCACAAGTTGAAGACCAAGCTGACCCGCCGCTACCAGGGGGCCCCGAAGGGCCGCAAGGGCGTCGACGCGCTGGGCGCCCTCGGCGCGGTCGTCGAGGCCGACCCGCTCGTCGAGAGCGCCGGTGCCGGTGCCGAGGCAGAGGCCGAGCCGGAGCTGCGCATCGTGAAGTCCAAGCGCTTCGCCATGCACCCGATGGCGGCCGAGGAGGCCGTCGAGCGCATGGACCTGCTCGGGCACGGGTTCTTCTTCTTCACCCACGTCGAGACCAGCCGCGCCGCCGTGGTCTACCGGCGCGACGACGGCCAGGTCGGCCTCATCGACGAGGCGGACTGAGCCTGCGTCCGATCCGGCGCCCTCGACCGATCCACCCCGCCACCCCAACCGCACCCACCGGGACGCCATGACCTCCTCAGCCCACGCCGCACCGACCCGCGTCGTCATCTGTGACGACCACGTGGTCTTCCGGCGCGGCCTGGCGCTCGTGCTCGAGCCGGAGGACGACATCACCGTCGTCGGGGAGGCCGCCGACACCGCGGCCGCCGTCCAGGCCGCGCTCGACCACCTGCCGGACGTGGTGTTGATGGACCTGCGGATGCCCGGCGGGGGCGGCCTCGAAGCCACCCGTCGGATCCGGGCCCTGCACCCCGAAGCGCGCGTGATCGTGTTGACGGTGAGCGACGACGACGCCGACCTGTTCGAGGCCATCAAGGCGGGGGCCGTCGGCTACCTGCTCAAGGAGGTGTCCATCGAGGAGGTCGCCGACGCGGTCCGCACGGTGGCTGCCGGCAACAGCCTCCTGTCACCGACCATGACCACCAAGCTGCTGGATGGGTTCTCCGACCTCGCCCGCCAAGCCGAAGCTCGCCCGGCATCGGTCGTCGGCCCGGGCGGGAACCTCACCGACCGCGAGCTCGAAGCCTTGCGGGGGATCGCCCGGGGCCTGTCCAACCGCGAGATCGCCACCGAGCTGGGCATCGCCGAGAACACCGTCAAGAACCACGTGCGCGGCGTGCTGGAGAAGCTCGACGTGAAGAGCCGCACCGAGGCTGCGCTGTACGCCGTCCGTGAGGGCCTGGCCGACCCCAGCTGACCAGCGGCCAGCTGCCGCAGGGGATGAAGGGTCCAGCCTCTACACTCGCGGACCTCATGGGTGTTCTCGACAAGCTCCTCAGGGTCGGTGAGGGCCGCAAGGTCAAAGCCCTCCAAGGCCTGGTTCCCGATATCAACGCGCTCGAGCCGGAGCTGGAGAAGCTCTCCGACGACGAGCTCCGGGCCAAGACCGGCGACTTCCGCCAGCGCCTGGACAACGGCGCGGACGTGGAGGACCTCCTGCTGGAAGCGTTCGCCACCGTGCGCGAGGCCTCGCGGCGCACCATCGGCCAGCGCCACTACGACGTCCAGATGATGGGCGGCGCCGCCCTCCACTTCGGCTGGGTGGCCGAGATGAAGACCGGCGAGGGCAAGACCCTCGTCTCCACCCTGCCGGTGTACCTGAACGGCCTGGCCGGCAAGGGCGTCCACCTGATCACGGTGAACGACTACCTGGCCCGCCGCGATGCCGAGTGGATGGGGCAGATCCACGGCTGGCTCGGGCTCACGATCGGTCTGATCGTGCCCGACGACTACGACTCCGAGTACAAGCGCGCCCAGTACGCGTGCGACATCACCTACGGCACGAACAACGAGTTCGGCTTCGACTACCTCCGCGACAACATGGCGACGCGCCAGTCCGAGAAGGTCCAGCGCGGCCACTCCTACGCCATCGTGGACGAGGTCGACTCGATCCTCGTGGACGAGGCCCGCACCCCGCTCATCATCTCGGGCCGGGTGAGCGACGCCGCGAAGCTGTACTACAAGTTCGCCAGCATCGTCCGGGGCCTCAAGCGCGACGTCGACTACGACGTCGACGAGGAGAAGCGGATCGTCGCCCCCACCGAGGAAGGCGTGTCCAAGGTCGAGTCGGCCCTGGGTCTCGAGAACCTCTACGACGCCGTGCAGCAGAACCTCGTGCACCAGTTCCAGGCCGCGCTCCGCGCCAAGGAGCTCTACAAGCGCGACAAGGACTACATCCTCCAGCACGGCGAGGTGAAGATCGTCGACGAGTTCACCGGTCGCATCCTCGAGGGCCGGCGCTGGTCGGAGGGCCTGCACCAAGCGGTGGAAGCCAAGGAGGGGGTGAAGATCAAGGAGGAGAACCAGACGCTCGCCACGATCACCCTCCAGAACTACTTCCGCATGTACGACAAGCTCGCCGGGATGACGGGCACCGCGGTCACCGAGGCCGCCGAGTTCGCCAGCACCTACAACCTCCAGGTCGTGCCGATCCCCACCCACCGGGTGCTGGCCCGCAACGACCAGGCCGACTTGATCTACAAATCCGAGGACTTCAAGTTCGAAGCCGTCGTCGACGACCTCGCCGAGCGCTACGAGACCGGTCAGCCGGTGCTCGTCGGCACCATCTCGGTGGCCAAGTCCGAGAAGCTCTCGCGGATGCTCGAGAAGCGGGGCATCCCTCACGAGGTCCTCAACGCGAAGCAGCACACGCGTGAGGCCGAGATCGTCACCCAGGCCGGCCGCCTGCACGCCATCACGGTCGCCACGAACATGGCCGGACGAGGCGTCGACATCCTCCTCGGTGGCAACCCGGAGGGCCTCGCCCACCGCGACCTCGCCGCCGAGGGCCTCGACACCGAGACCGACGAGGGCCAGGCCCGCTACGAGAAGCTGCTGGCCGACTACAAGGCGCAGACCGAGGCCGAAGGCGACAAGGTCCGCGAGGTCGGCGGCCTGTACGTGCTGGGCACCGAACGCCACGAGTCCCGCCGCATCGACAACCAGCTCCGGGGCCGCGCCGGCCGCCAGGGCGATCCCGGCGAGAGCCGCTTCTACCTGTCGTTGGAGGACGAGCTCATGCTCCTGTTCGCCACCGGCGCCATGAACTGGGTGATGGGCCGGGCCCTGCCCGACGACATCCCGATCGAGGCGAAGATGGTCACCAAGGCCATCGAGCGGGCCCAGAACACCGTGGAGCAGCGCAACGCGGAGATCCGCAAGAACGTGCTCAAGTACGACGAGGTGATGAACGAGCAGCGCAAGGTCATCTACAAGCGCCGCGACCAGATCCTCGAGGACGCCGACCTCCGGGAGGAGACCCTCGAGTACCTCGAGGAAGCCGTCGATGCCTCGGTGGACACGTTCTGCGTGGCCGAGGCCGACGACGAGTGGGACATCGAAGGCCTCTTCGCCGAGGTCTCCAGCTTCTGGCCCACCGAGTTCACCGAGGAGCAGCTGGCATCGGCCGACACCACCGACGACCTGCGCCAGACCCTGCTCACCGAGGCCACCGCCTACTACGAGCAGCGCGAGGAAGAGCTGGGCGCCGAGACGATGCGCCAGATCGAGCGCCAGGTGATGCTCAACATCATCGACCAGCACTGGCGTGAGCACCTGCTGGAGATGGACTACCTCGAAGAGGGCATCAACCTGCGAGCCATGGGCCAGCGCGACCCGCTCGTCGAGTGGCAGCGGGAGGGCTTCGAGATGTTCGGGGCCATGATGCAGTCGATCGCCCAGGACTTCGTGAAGTACGTGATGCACGTGCAGGTCGTCGTCGAGGACCAGGGCACGGCCAACGAGGTCACGAACCTCTCCATGTCGGGCCCCGAGGACCCGTCGGGCGACAACATGGCCGCGGCGGCTCGCGCCCACGCCGCCGCCGAGGGAGGCGAGGTCGCCATCGCCGAGGACGAGGTGGCCCAGGCTCCGGTCGTGAAGTCCGAGTGGGACAAGACCCCCCGCAACGCGCCGTGCCCCTGCGGCTCCGGCAAGAAGTTCAAGCAATGCCACGGGGTTTGACCCGCTCCAGCTGACAGGCGCGCGTCAGCAAGCGTCAACGGTGCGCTCACCGGCGCGAAACCGGGTCGACGGACGCCATCCGTACCGTCGACCCCATGAGTGATGCCAAGTCCCTGTATGCCTGGAACTGGATCGACGGGTTCGTCTCGAAGCGGCCGATGATGCCGTCGGAGAAGCGCGACACGGTGTCGGGCACCAAGCGGTACCTGCCATGGGCCCGCGCCGACATGGGACAGCCCCGCCCGCTGTTGCCGTGGGAGCACCGGACCGGCAACGACTGGCGCGGGCTGCGGGCCTGAGCGGTCGGATCAGGGTGGCGAGATCCGCCCGTCGCGCAGCTCGACCACCTGGTCGGCGCGGGCGAGCACCCGAGGCCGGTGGCTGATCGCCAGCACGGTGAGGTCGCCGCCGGCCGCGTCGAACAGCCCGTCCCAGAGCCGCGTCTCGGTTGCGACGTCGAGGGCGCTGGACAGGTCGTCGACGACGAGCAGCTCCGGACGGCGCACGAAGGCACGGGCGGCGGCCGCTCGCTGCACCTGGCCGCCCGATAGGCGCACGCCCTTCGGGCCCACGAGCGTGGCGCGCCCGTCGGGCATCTCGTCGAGATCGTCGTCGAGGCACGCGAGGCGCAAGGCACGCTCGAGTCCGCTGCGGTCCGAACCGAGCAGGATCGTGTCGTCGAGCGGCTCGGAGAAGAGCCGCGGGACCTGAGGCAGGTAGGACACCCGTGGCGGGACGAACCAGGTGGAGAGATCGTCGACCACGGTGCCGTTCCACGTGACGGTGCCGGCGTCTCGTGGGATCAAGCCCAGCAGGGCCCGGACCAGGATCGACTTGCCGGCGCCGACCGGTCCGGTGACCACCACCAGCTCCCCGCGGACGAGTGTGAGGTCGATGCCGGTCAACTGCTCGCCATCGTCCAGGCGCACGTGCAGATCACGAACGGTGAGCTGGTGGAAGCGGTCCGAGCCGGTGCGGTCGGGAGGAGCGGGGAGCGCGATCGGTTCCGCAACGGGCGGACCGGTGCGGAGCCAGGTGGTCACGCGCTGCGACGCGCTGTCGGCGTCGCCGTCGGCCATGAGGCGCGCGAACCGTGCCGCCGACACGTCGCCCTGGCGTTGGAACGCGGCCCAGCGGGCGGTGATGCGCGGCAGCCCGCCGACCGTGGTCGCATAGGTGGTGAAGAGGGCGATGTCGCCGGCATCGAGGTCGCCTCGACGGACGGCCGGAGCGACCAGCAGCAGCGCCAGGCCGAGGCCCGCGTTCGCGGTGATGCCGCCGAGCACCTGGGAGAGCTGCGTGCCCACCTGGTCCTTGCGGGCGGCCGCGGCCCGGTCGTGGCCCAGCCGCTCGAAGCGGTCGAGCACCGCAGCTTCGGCTGCGCCGACCTTGACCGCGGCGATGCCGCCGAAGACGTCACCGATGAACCCGGTGACGCGGGCCGTGGCCTGCCGCTCGGCAAGCCGCCAGCGCCGGAGTCGGGAACCGAGCGACTGGCCGATCCCGAGCACGATCACGATGGGGAAGGCCACGGCGATCGCGCCCACCGGTGACACGACGGCCAGCACCACCAGGCCCACGCCCGTCGCCGCGAAGGCGGCAACGAGGTCGAGCCACACGTCGAGCACGAGGGCCAGGTCTCGCGCGTCGTCGCGGAAGCGGCTCACCGCCTCGCCGGGCGAGCCGGGGAGCCGGCCGGTGACGGGTCCAGGGTCGGCGACCAGCGAGGTCAGCGCGTTGAGGCGCGGGATCGTGTGCCACAGGACGAAGGCGCCGTGCCACTGGATGATGGCCGGGAGCAGGATCGCCCACCGGGCGAGCTCGCAGGCGCCCAAGGCCACGAGGAACCACCAGATCGAGGCGCCGGGCGCGTGCGGGAGCCGGTCGACGACGCTGCGGATGAGCAAACCGGACCCGATCGGCATCGTGAAGAATACGACCCACATGGACAGCGAGAACAGCCAGGCGAGCGGGTCGGCCTTGAGCATCCGCCAGGCGAACCGGGTGCTGCTCGCCGTGCCCGTCGCCGTGCTCGTGGCCGCGCCCGCGGTGTCCGTGGGGATCGACGTGGTGGTCATTGCCCGACCACCTCGGCCACTCGGGACGCGTCGAGCAGGGCGCGAAAGCGCGAACCCGGGTCCTCGGCCAGCGCCGCGCGGGGACCGTGCTCGACCAACCGCCCGCGATCGAGCACGGCGATCGCGTCCACCCGGTCGAGCGTGGCGAGCCGGTGGGCGATGATGATCGACGTGCGACCGCGCAGCAGGCGCTCGGTGGCAGCCACCAGCCGATCCTCGGTGGCGGGATCGAGCCGGCTCGACGCCTCGTCGAGGATCACCAGGCCCGGGTCTGCGAGGAGGACGCGTGCGAAGGCGAGCAGCTGGGCCTCGCCGGCCGAGAGGTCGCCTGGGCCGTCGAGGTGGGTGTCGAGCCCATCGGTCAGGTCCGCGGTCCACGACGCCAGCCCGACATCCTCGAGCGTGCGCAGCAGGGTGGCGTCGTCGGTGGTGGTGGCCCCGAAGACGGTGAGGTTGTCGCGGACGGACGCCCGGAACAGCTCGACCTCCTGGGTGACCACTCCGACCCGGCGGCGGAGCGAGCCGCTCTGCAGCGCCCGGACGTCGACCCCGCCGACGAGGACGGTGCCGACCTCGGTGTCCCAGAGCCGCGCGAGCAGCCGGCCGACAGTTGACTTCCCGCTGCCGGTCCGACCGACCAGCCCGAGCGACGTGCCGGCAGGGACCACGAGATCCACGGCGTCGAGGACCGGGTGGCCGGTCCCGTAGCCGAAGGTGACGGCCCGCAGCTCGGCGGTGAGCGACCGGTCGCCGGCGAGCTCGGCGGTGCCGTCGACGATCGCCGATCGGGTGGCGAGCAGCCGCGCCGCGCGCCGGGTGCCGGCCACTGCCTTCTGCGCCTCGGCGAGCTGCTCGGCGACCTTCCAGAGCGGGTCGCTGACGAGCTGGGAGAAGCGCAGCAGGGCCAACACGGACCCGACGCTCAGCTCGCCGCGCCGGCACAGCCAGGCGCCGAGCGCCAACATGACCACGCTGCCGGCCGCGAACACGGCACCCGCTCCTGACAGTGATCCGTCGCCCCGAAGGGCGGCGCGCCGCGCCGTGCGCCACCACGCCGCCGAGTTCCGGTGGAGCTGGTGCACGGCCCAGTCACCGGCTCCGTTGGCCCGCAGGTCCTCGAGGCCGCCGAGGCGCTCCTCGACATCGCCGTAGAGGCGGCCCTGGACCTCGCGCTCTTCGTCGTAGAACGGGACGGCGAGGCGTCGGAGCCGGAGCATGATCGCCACCGCGGCGGCCACGGTGACGGCGATCAAGATGCTGGCTCGCCAGTCGATGAAGGCCGAGATCACGAGCACGCCGAGCACGAGGATGGCGTTGCCGAGCAGTTGCAGCACGGCGGTGGACGAGAAGGTGGTCACCGCATCGATGTCGCCGTCGATGCGCTCGATCAGCTGCCCGGCGCTGTGCCCGCCGTGCCAGTCGAGGTCGAGGCCGAGGGCGTGGCGGCAGAGGTCGAGCCGCAGGGAGTTGCCCACGCGCCACGCCAGGCGGACCGAGAGCCAGGTGACGAGCAGCTGGAGCCCGTCGCCGGCAAGGGCGGTGACGAGGAACCCGGCTCCGAGCAGGGCCAGTTCGTGGCTCGGCCGACCATGGAGGGCACCGTCGACGAACCGCCCGACCAGCACCGGGCCGGCGAGGGGCAGGAGCATGGCGACGACGAGGATCCCGGTGAGCGCGCTGAGCGCCCGCCCTTCGGGGCGGAGGTAGGCGGTCAGGAGACGCGCGTCGGCAGGGGGGTCGTGGGCAGGCACAGCCCGCCCAAGCTACGAAGCCCCGACGATCGGACCCAGGAACTTTCTGTGGCAACGTGCCTCACACACCGATTGGCACAGAACGTTCGAGGAGGTCTCGTGGTCGAAGACGTGGGGTGGCGGGTCCGGGGAGCGGAGCCGGGGGACGTGGGGGCGATCCACGAGCTGGTCCTGGCACTGGCCGACTACGAGCGCGAGCCCGATGCGGTGGAAGCCACGCCCGACGACTTCCAGGCCGCGCTGTTCGGTCCCGACCCGCGCGTGCACGCCCACGTGGCCGAGGTTCGGGTGGGCGAGCGGTGGGAGGTCGCCGGGATCGCGGTGTGGTTCGTGACGTTCTCCACCTGGAAGGGGCGTCACGGGTTGTGGCTCGAGGACCTGTTCGTCCGGCCTGAGCATCGGCGGCTCGGCCTCGGTCGGGCCCTGCTGGCCGAGCTGGCGTCTGTCTGCGTCGAGCGCGGATGGCCGCGGTTCGAATGGTGGGTCCTCGACTGGAACGAGCCGGCACACCGCTTCTACGAATCGCTCGGAGCTCGGCCGCAGGACGACTGGACCACCTGGCGGGTCGAGGGCGACGACCTCACCGAACTGGGATCGCCCATCGCCTGACCCATCGGGCAGGATCGGGGGACCATGCGAGACGTCAGCGACGACATCAGCGCCCTGCGCAAGCGCCACGCCGAGGCCGCCACCTACCTCAAGGTGGACGACCTGCGCGCCCGCAAGCCGCAGCTCGAGACCGAGGCATCGCGTCCCGACCTGTGGGACGACGCGGACCGCGCCCGCATGGTGACCGGTGAGCTGTCGTCGGTCACCGAGGACATCGAGCGGTACGACCAGCTCGGTGCGCGCATCGACGACGCCGAGACCCTGGCCGAGCTGGCCAAGGAGGAGTCCGACGACTCCGTGGCCGCCGAGATCGAGTCGTCCCTCGCGGAGCTCGCCGCCGACTTCGCCAGCCTCGAGCTTCGGAGCCTCTTCACCGGCGAACACGACGAGCTCGACGCGATCTGCGAGGTCCAGTCCGGTGAGGGCGGTGCCGATGCCCAGGACTGGGCCAACATGCTGCTGCGCATGTACCTGCGCTGGGCCGAGCGCAAGGGGCTCGACGTCGAGCTCGACGAGGTCTCGGCCGGCAGCGAAGCGGGCATCTCCTCGGCCACGTTCATGGTGAAGGGCCGCTACGCCTACGGCCTGCTGCGCGCCGAGCACGGGGTGCACCGCTTGGTGCGGATGAGTCCGTTCAACGCCCAGGGCAAGCGCCAGACCGCCTTCGCCGCCCTGAAGGTCACGCCCTTCCTGGAGGACGTGCCCGACATCGTGATCGACGACAAGGACCTCCGGATCGACACGTACCGATCGTCGGGCGCCGGTGGCCAGCACGTGAACGTGACCGACTCCGCGGTGCGGATCACCCACCTGCCCACCGGCACCGTCGCGTCGTGCCAGAACGAGCGGAGCCAGCACCAGAACAAGGACCGCGCCATGCAGGTCCTGAAGGCGAAGCTGGCCGAGCTGGAACGCCTGAAGCGGGTCGAGGAGCTCGATGCGATCCGCGGCGTGCAGCACTCCGTGGGCTTCGGCTCGCAGATCCGTTCCTACGTGCTGCAGCCGTACCAGATGGTGAAGGACCTGCGTTCGGAGTACGAGACGGGCAACGTCGAGGGCGTCCTCGACGGGGATCTCGACCCCTTCATGGAGGCGTTCCTCCGCTGGCAGCGGGCCGAGTCGCTCGGCTCGTCCTGAGCCGGTCGCCCTCGGCGGTGCCACGGTCAGGCCGGAACGCGCTGGTAACGTCGTGCTCCGCCGTCGGGGGTCCCGCCCCATCTGGCCCTCTCGTCCACCTGGGGTTCATCGCCGCATGATCAAGCTGGAGAACGTGTCCAAGGTCTTCAAGGGCGACGTGGTGGCCCTGCGCGAGGCGGACTGCGACATCTCCAAGGGAGAGTTCGTGTTCCTGGTCGGGCCCTCGGGCTCCGGCAAGAGCACGATGATCCGCCTGCTCAACAAGCAGGACGAGCCCAGCACCGGGCGCATCTACGTGGCCGGCAAGCACATCGGCGAGCTCAGCAACTGGAAGGTCCCGTTCCTGCGCCGCAACATCGGGTGCGTCTTCCAGGACTACAAGCTGCTCACCAACAAGACCGTGTACGAGAACGTGGCCTTCGCCCTCGAGGTGATCGGTCGCCCCCGCCATGTGGTGAAGACCCAGGTCCCAGCCATCCTCGAGCTGGTGGGCCTGGCCAAGAAGCACAAGAACTATCCCGACGAGCTGTCGGGCGGCGAGCAGCAGCGGGTGTCCATCGCCCGGGCCTTCGTGAACCGCCCGCTGATCCTCCTGGCGGACGAACCGACGGGCAACCTCGACCCCGCGACCTCGGTCGGGATCATGCGGCTGCTCGACCGCATCAACCGGACCGGGACCACGGTGGTCATGGCCACCCACGACCGCAGCATCGTCGACACCATGCGCCGTCGCGTGATCGAGCTCGACCGGGGCTCGATCATCCGCGACCAGGCGCGCGGCGTCTACGAATAGCAGGAAGACCCCATGGCCCTCAACGCGAACTACGTGGTCCGCGAGACCACCGCGAACCTGACCCGCAACATCACGCTCACGGTCGCGTCGATCCTCACCGTCTTCGTGTCGCTCGCCATCGTCGGCACGGTGGTCCTCGTGCGGCAGGGCGCCGCGAACATGACCGCCGAGTTCAAGGGCGGCGTCGAGTTCATCGTCTACGTCGACCCGGGCATCACCCCGGCGCAGCTCAACCAGGTCCGCAAGGCGGTCGACGACAACCCCGGGGTCAAGCACGCCACGTACCTCGGCCAGAAGAAGACCTACGCCGACTTCAAGCGGCTCTTCAAGGACCAGCCGGCCATGGTGGAGAACGTGCGGCCCCAGGACCTGCCCACCAGCTTCCGGGTCGAGCCCAAAGACGCCAGCGTCGAGACGGTGCAGTCGCTGATCCGCTACTACCAGGGCCAGGACCACGTGTACGAGGTCCGCGGTGCGATCGAGGTGCTGCGCGAGGTCACCAGCACCACCAACAAGCTCAACATGGCGCTCACCGTCTTCGCCGCGTTCCTGCTCGTCGCGTCGACGCTGCTCATCCTCAACACGATCCGCACGGCCATGTTCGCCCGCCGTCGCGAGATCGAGGTGATGAAGCTGGTCGGGGCGACCAACTGGTTCATCCGGGTGCCGTTCCTGCTCGAAGGGCTCGTCCAGGGCCTGCTCGGCGGCGCGCTCGCCGTCGGGTTCATCTTCGTGGCGCGGCGCTTCATCGACGGCTTGATCCGGACGTCGGACCGCGTCGCCCTGCTGCGGTCGTTCACGATCAGCTCGGGCGATGTCGTGCTGGCCTGCCTGTGGGTCGGCATCTCGGCGCTGCTGCTCAGCGTGGCCAGCTCGCTGCTGGCCACCCGGCGCTTCCTCGACGTCTAGGCCAGCAGCACCGGCAACTCGTCGAGGCCCCGCAGCACGATGCGGCCGTTGTGGATCGGCGGCCCCGCGGCCTCGATCCCGGGGAAGCGACGGACCAGCCGGCCGACGGCCTCTTGGCCTTCCAGCCGGGCCAGGGCGGCACCGAGGCAGTGGTGGACGCCGCTGCCGAAGGACACGTGCTCGCGGGCATCGACTCGGCCGAGGTCGAGCGAGCCGGCGTCGTCACCGAACTTGGCCTGATCGCGGTTGGCCGCGCCGAGTCCGGTCATCACCAGCTCGCCGGCTTCGATGCGAACACCCTTGATCTCGATGGGCTCCAGCGCGATCCGCCGCGAGAACTGCACGGGGCTGTCGAAGCGCAGCAGCTCCTCGATGGCGTTGGCATCGAGCGACGGGTCGGCGACCAGCCGGTCGAGCTGGTCGCGGTTGGTGAGCAGCGCGAGCACGCCGTTGCCGATCAGGTTGACCGTGGTCTCGTGGCCGGCGAGGAAGAGCAGCATGACGTTCTCGAGCAGCTCGGCGTCGGACAGCACGTCGCCTTCGTCCTCGGCCCGAATCATCGCCGTGAGCAGGTCGTCGTCGTCTCGGGTGCGCTTCCACGCGATGGCCTCGGCCAACACCCCCCGCATGTGGCCGGATGCCTCGACGATCTCGGCGCCGTGCTGCAGGACGAGCAGCGGATCGAGGACCTGGGTGATCGTGTGCGACCACGCCCGCAGCTGCAGGCGGTCGCCTTCGGGCATCCCCAGCATCTCGGAGATCACCTGGAAGGGGAGGGGGAAGGCCAGCTCCGAGATGAGGTCCACGGGGCCTTCGCGGGTGGCGAGGTCGTCGAGGATGTCGTCGACGAGCTCGCCGGCACGGAGGCGGATGCGCTCGACGGCCCGGGGCGTGAAGGCCTTCGAGACGAGGCGGCGGATCCGGGTGTGGTCGGGAGGGTCGATGTTCAAGATGGCCAGGCTGCGCTGCCAGGTGCCCGTGCCGGCCAGGTCGCCGAGGCGCTCGCGGCGGCTCGGGCCCTCCATCTCGATGTTGCGCTCCTCGACGCTGGTTCCGGGCTTGCGGAGCAGGGCGTGGACGTCGTCCCAGCGCGTGATGAGCCAGGGGCCGAGCGCGCTCTTGTGGATCGGGTCCTGCTCGCGGAGCGCGGCGTACTGGACGTAGGGGTCCTCGTAGAAGCCGGGCTCGAACGGGTTCAGCCCGAGCACGGTCCGGGGGACGTCGTCGGCGCTCATCTCCGAATCGTAGTGCTGCCGGGCAAGAAGTTGCAGTGGCCATGCAAACACCTGGCCCGGGGCCCTGGCCCGCTCGGTTGTCCGGCATCACCTGAGGTCTGGCACAATGGTCCGTCGTTCGCGGTCGCCGGACCGCCCCCGAACTGGAGCCAGATGTCGTTCAAGGTCAACGATCGCGTGGTCTACCCCCACCACGGCGCCGCTGTGATCAAGAAGAAGGTCAAGCGCGAGCTGCAGGGTGAGACGAAGGAGTACTTCGTCCTCGAGATGGTCCACGGTGACCTCATCTTGTCCGTTCCGGTCGACAAGGCCGAGGAGGTCGGCATGCGCCCACCGATCTCCAAGTCCGACGTCGACGACCTGTTCCGCCTGATCGCCAAGCGCGACGTGCGGGAGCCGGCCAACTGGTCCCGGCGGTTCAAGAACCACCAGGAGAAGATGAAGTCAGGCGACGTCTACCAGGTCGCCGAGGTGGTCCGGAACCTGGCGCTGCGCGAGAAGGGCAAGGGCCTGTCGACCGCAGAGAAGTCGATGCTGGAGCGGGCCCGTGGCATCCTCGTGAGCGAGCTCAGCTTCGCCCTCAACGTCACCGAGGACGATGCCCTCAGCAAGCTCGAGAAGGGCTTGGAGTGACATCCCGTCACTCGTTCGGCTGCGCCTCGCTCCGTTCCTCGAACTGAGCTGAGCGCCGCACGAACCCCCGGGGCCTGCGTCGCTCGGGACCCTGCCTCGTCCTCGCGATTCGGCGTTCTGCCTGGGCGCGCAGCGACGGGTGAGACCGACCTCAGTCGATCGCGGCTTGGCGTTCCTGGCGGCGGGAGAGGCGGCCGAGCTCCTCGGCATGGGCCAGTGCATTGGCCACGTGGTCCTGGAGGGCGGCCCGGTTGGTGGCGATGAGCTCGTCGAGCTGGTCGCGGCGGGTGGCCAGCTCCGGATCGGATTCGAGCACGACCGGGTCAGCCTCGACGTCGTGGTGGTGCGAGCGCACGTTGGCGATGGCGGCGCCGGCCTTGGCCCAGTGGGCCTTGAACATGCCCATGTCGAACGACCCATCGCGCACGCGACCGGCAGCCTTCACCCGCGCCGGCGGTTGCTTCAGGTCCTTGACCAGGCCCACGAAGCTGAGGCCGCGGAGGATGTAGTAGCTCGGGTCGAACTCCCACCAGAAGAAGCCCTGGCGAGCCGAGGCTTGGTAGTAGTGGTGGTTGTTGTGCCATCCCTCGCCCATGGTGAGCACGGCGATGATGGCGGAGTTCCGGCTGGTGTCGGTGGTGGCGTAGCGGCGGCGACCCATGACGTGGGCGAGCGAGTTCACGAGGAACGTCGCATGCCACAGCAGCACGGTCGACGTGAAGAAGCCGAACACGAGGCCGCTCCAGCCACCGATCACCGTGCACAGCACGCCGGCGAACCACGGGCCCACCCAGTCGTGCTTGGTGAGCCAGCGCAGCTCAGGGAACTTGGCGAAGTCCCGGATGCCCTCGGGGTCGTAGTCCTTGTTCTTGTCGCAAAGGATCCAGCCGACGTGGCTCCACCAGAACCCCTTCTGCGGGGAATGGAGGTCGAGGTCGGTGTCGCTGTAGCGGTGGTGGTTGCGGTGGTGACCGGCCCACCACAGCGGACCCTTCTGGGCCGACATCGAGCCGCCGAACGCCATCACGAACTGCATGCCGCGCCCCAGCTTGTAGGACCGGTGCGCGAAGTAGCGGTGGTAACCGGCGGTGATGAAGAACATCCGGCCCCAGAACATGACGAGGAACAGCACGAGGGCCGTGGTGGTGACCCCGGTGACGAAGGCGAGCAGCACCAGTCCGTGGACCAGGAAGAACGGGATCGACGCCGACCAGTTGACGCGCTCCTCGGGTGCTCGTTCGATGCCGTGGTTCGTCATCGGTCCTCACTTCAGGGGTCGGGCGGCGGAGCCTCCAGCCTACCTACCGGTAGGTAGGCCATTCAACGCGCCTCGTGGTGCATCGATCACCGGCCGGCGGAAGATTCTTCGGCCGATGGCGTCACGACGCGTGCCTGCCGGGGTCATCACCTGCGGTTCCCCTCCCTATCTACCCTTCGGGAATCGTGCGATCGGCCGACCAGGCTGGGGTGGTCTGGTCAGGTCGGTCGTCGGGAACCGCCAGGTGGGCCCGGGCCGTCGGCTCGGGCCCACCGACGCGCCAACGGTCCAGCGACGGTGGTCCCGATGGGCCCGGCTGGCAGGATGGACGCCATGGTTGACCCCTTCGCCGGCGTGGCCACCGCCGAAGCGCCTCGATCCGCGGATCCCACCGACCGGGAGCCCGGTGCGGTGGCTCAGGCGTTCGGGCCCATGACCGGGCTGCGGATCATCGCCCTGGTCCTGGCGATCGGCTTCTTGACCGCGGCGGTGGGCTACGCCGTCGGCAACCGCCACGGTACGGCCGATCCGCTGAGCGCGACCGACGTGGGCTTCATGCAGGACATGGGGTACCACCACGACCAGGCCGTGCAGATGTCGATCATCTTGCTGGGCAAGCCTGACGTGGACCCCGACCTCGGCAGCTATGCGATGGAGATCATCATGGGTCAGCGGATGGAGGAGGGCGTGTTCAACGCGACGCTCGACCGGTACGGCCACGCGTCGTCGCCGGGCCGCACGGCCATGGGGTGGATGGGCCCGCACGCGGCGGTTCCGGTCGATCAGATGGAAGGCCTCGCCACCGCCGCCCAGATGGCAGAGCTGACGTCGGCCAAGGGTCGCACCGCCGCCGCGCTGTGGATCGCGCTCATGTCCGAACACCACCTGGGCGGCATCCACATGGCGGACTACGAGGCCCGTCACGGTCACGATCGCACCACCACGAACCTCGCCCTCGCCATGGTCCGCACCCAGCGGGGCGAGATCTTGGATCTCCAGCGCTACCGCACCATGCACCAGCTGCCGATCCCGAAGGGCTTCACCGATCCGGCCAAGGACCAGCGCTTGATCCCGTTGAGCCTCTCCCTTCCCGCCCCGGACTGACCGATGGTCGATGCCGTCGTGGTGGGCTCGGGGCCCAACGGGCTGGCCGCGGCGGTGGTGATCGCCCGCGAGGGCTACTCGGTCACGGTCTTGGAGGCGGCGCCGACGATCGGCGGCGGTACGCGCACCGAGGAGCTCACGTTCCCCGGGGTCCTCCATGACCTCTGCTCGGCCGTGCACCCGCTCGCGGTGTCCACCGGGTTCCTCCCATCGCTCCCGCTGGCCGAGCACGGGCTCGAGTGGGCGTGGCCGGAGTTGGACCTCGTGCACCCCCTCGACAGCGGGCGCGCCGGGGTGATGGTGCGCTCGATCGACGAGACGGCTGCCGGGTTGGGGGCGGACGGTCCGGCGTGGCGACGCACCTTCGGTCCGCTGGCGTCGGGCTTCGCGGAGATCACCGACGACCTGCTGCGGCCCTTCCTCCATGTGCCGGCGCACCCGATCCGGATGGTCGGGTTCGGCGTCAAGGGATTGCAGCCTGCGACGTTGCTGGCCCGTCGTTGGAAGACGGACGAAGCCCGTGGCCTCTTCGCCGGGGTGGCGGCCCACGCCATCCAGCCGCTCTCACGGCCGACCACGTCGGCGGTGGGGCTGATGCTCGTCGCGGCGGGGCACCACGTCGGGTGGCCCGTCGCCGTGGGTGGCTCCCGGGCGATCACCGACGCGCTGGCCGCGCTCTTGGCCGAGCACGGCGGCACCATCGAGACCGGGGTGCAGGTCCGTTCGCTCCGCGACGTTCCGCCGGCCCGCGTCACCTTGTTCGATGTGGCGCCCGCGGCGCTCGTGGCCATCGCCGGTGACGCTCTTCCGCCGCGGATCCGCAAGGCCTACGTACGGTTCCGGCACGGGCCCGGTTCCTACAAGGTGGATCTGGCCGTCGAGGGTGGGGTGCCGTGGGCTGCCGCCGAGGCGCGGCGAGCCGGCACGGTCCACGTCGGGGGAACGTTCGAGGAGATCGCTGCTGCGGAGCAGGCGGTGCACGCTGGCCGCATGCCGGACAAGCCGTTCGTCCTGGTGGCGCAGCAGTACCTCGCCGATCCGTCGCGGTCGGCCGGCGACATCCATCCCATCTGGGCCTACGCCCATGTGCCGCACGCCTATGCGGGCGACGCGACCGGTGCGATCCTCGCCCAGATCGAGCGGTTCGCGCCGGGGTTCCGCGATCGCATCGTGGGGAGCCACGTGCGGAACCCCGCGGCCCTGGAGGCGGCCAATGCCAACTTCGTGGGCGGTGACATCGGCACCGGCGCCAACGACCCCCTCCAGGTGGTGTTCCGGCCGCGGATCGCGATCGACCCCTATGCCACGGGCATGCCCGGCGTGTACCTGTGCTCGGCGGCGACGCCTCCCGGCGGTGGCGTGCACGGGATGTGCGGGGCCAACGCCGCGGCGTCGGCCCTCGAGCACCTCCGTTCCTCCGGACGCCGTCAGGCGGCTCCGGCACCCCCGCCGTCGAGGTAGCAGCGGGCGACGAACGGGGACGTGGCCGCGCGGACCAGGGCGCTGTAGTCGAGCTGGAAGCGGACCTCGGTCCCGACGGGGAGCGGAGCGTCGCCGGCATCGAGCACGAGGTGGTCGCTGCTGGCGCCGAGGATCTCCAGGCCGGGGGGTGCGACGAGGCCATCGGGATCCACGTCCTGGCGACCGATGGCGAGGATGGCGCGGCTGGTCGTCCCCCGATCGGTCGGGGCGTCCTGCAGGCCGAAGGCGGTCTGCTGGATGATCCCCCAGGGGCGTGTCGGCTTGGCCTTCGACTCGATCACCTCGGCCACCAACGTGATGGCGTCGGTGTGGAGGCCGTCGATCGGCCGGCGGTCCAGTGGATCGGTGCCCAACAGGATGGACTCGCCGAGGCGGAGGTGGTTGACGCGACCCACCGTGGCGGTGCGCATCGCCCACCCGAGGTTGGCGGAGTTGCCGCCCGACACGAGGTCGAGGGTGATGTCCAGCGCGGCCTCGATCGATGCGGCCAGCGCCGACAGCTCGGCCATGTTGTCGTCGTCGGGGGCGACACCGCTCTGGCAGGCCAGGTTGGTGCCGATGCCGCGCAGGCTGAGGTTGGGAAGCTCTCCGGTACGGCGGGCGACGTCGAGCAGGTCGGCGGGGAGGACCCCCTCGCGCAGGTCGCCCAGCTCGACCATGAGCACGATGCCGTGCGTCCGGCCTTGGGCGACGGCCGCGGCCGACAGCTGCTCGAGGACCGCCACCTCGGAGTTGAGGCTGACGTCCGCCGCGGCCACGACCCGATCGGCCTGGCTCGCCATCGGCGATCGGATCAGCACCATCGGCGAGGTGAGCCCCGCGTGGCGCAGGGCTTCGAGGTTCTCGACGCGGGACTCACCGATCGAGGTCACGCCGGCGGCGACGAGGGCGCGAGCGACCTCGGGTGCGCCGAGGGTCGCCTTGGTCACCCCCGCGACGGTGATGCCCCGGGCACCCAACCGCTCCACCAACGTCCGGGCGTTGTGGTGGATGCGGTCGAGGCAGACCTCCAACCTCGGGGTGGTCATGCGCCCAGGTTGGCCAGTTCCTGCCCCAGCTCGGGGAACGCGCCGAGCACCATCTCGACGAGGCGGTCCGGCGAACGGGTGAGGGCATCGGTGGCCGGGATGCCCAACTCGAGCTCGTACATGGTGATCGCCGCGTCGACCTCGGCGTCGGTCATGTGCTCGTGGTTGAGGGTGAGGCCGATGACCTGGGTGTCGGCGAACGTCTGGATGAGGTTGATCTCGCTGGCAGGGGTCGGTGCGACCACGTCGCCGAAGTCGCCGAGACGCTTGCGGGCCGGCGCGTGCTGCAGGACGACGGCGTGCGGGCGGCTGCCGCGCAGGATGAACGTCGACGACAGGTACGCAGGGTGGCTGAGCGCGCCCTGGCCTTCGATGATGATCACGTCGGGGTGCTCGCCTTCGAAGGCCTCGACCACCGCGTGCTCCATCTCGCCGGAGCAGAACTGGCAGGGGATGGCGTCGAGGGCCACGCCGTAGCGGGCTCCTTGGATGAGGCCGGTCTGCCCGGTGCCGACGAGGACCGCCTTGATGCCACGGTCGTTGAGGGCCTTGGTGAGGATCGTTGCGGTGGTGCGCTTGCCGATCGCGCCGTCCGTGCCGAGCACGGCGATGCGCGGGCACGTCACCGAGTCGATGCGCCCGCTGAACATGTGCAGGTCCTTCTTGTCGCGCGGGCGGCGCACATCGAGGATCGCCACGCCCGTGGCCGCGGCAGCAGTCACGAACTCGGGATCCTCGTTCAAGAACTCGTGGAGGCCGTTGACGATGTTCATGCCGAGGCCGATCGCCTGGAGCACGATCTGGCGCTCGACCGGCGAGAGCATGCCGCTCGTCGGGGCCACGCCGAAGATGAAGAAGTCGGGCACGGAGCCGGCCAGGGCGACAGCGGCGGCGAGGTCGGTGCAGATCGAGATGCCGTTCGGCGTTCCGTCGAGCACCTCGCCGGCATCGAGCCCGGCGTGGCCGCTGTCGATCACCGAGAGGATCTCGTAGCGCTCGGAGTGGCGCACGAGGCCGTTGGCGGTCTTGCCGTCGATGGCCCCGAAGTTGCCCTCGCAGTAGACGACCGCGGTCCCGCCATCGGGTGCCGCCCCGCCGGCGGCAGTTCGGGTCGGTTGCTCGTCGTGCGCGCGCGACAGATCGGAACGGACTGATGGGGACGGCATGCGTGCTCCTCGATTGGGCTCAGAGGAGGCGACGGATCGACGCCGGTCAGGTGTGACCAGGCGACAAAGGAGGGTCCCCGCTAAGTGGAGTGGAACTCACAAGCGTACACCCGTTCGGGCTCGATCCCCCTTACGCGTCCGCACGCAGGCCGGGCCGAGGACGCCGGCCGCGGTCGAACGTCGGCGTGAAGTCGAGCAGGCGAGAGACGTCCACGCCGTCGGCGAAGGCCTCGACGCCGGAGTCGTCGAACAGCCGGGCCGGGCCGGTCACCGCAGCCGTGTCGCCCTGTACCCGCAACCACGAACCCTCGTACATGGCCAGCACCGGGCATTCGTTCTCCTCCAGGAACTCGGCGATGCGCTCCTCGCGGCTCTCGCCCATGAACGTCGAGGCGGGATCGGCGTCGAAGTAGTGGAGGTTGATCTGGAACGGCACCAGGCCCAGTGCGGAGAACGTCGGGGGCAGGCAGATGGGCATGTCGTTGGTGGTGCGGATCGTGGGGCAGGCCACGTTGGTGCCCGCTGACGCGCCCATGTAGCGGGTGTCCCCGTCTCGCACCCGCCGGCTGAGGCCATCGATGACCCCGAGGTCCGAGAGCGAGTCGAGGAGGCGGAACGTGTTGCCCCCTCCCATCATCACCACGTCGGCCTCGAGGATCGCTCGATCGGGAGCCGGGCTGCGGTGGGCGGACACGACCTCGATGTCGAGCGTGGCGAACGCTTCGGATACGCGATCCGCGTAGTCATCCCAATCAGCCAAGGCGTACGGGATGAACGTCACCGTGTCGCCGGCGGTGACCTCCGTGAAGGCCTCGGCCGCGTGGGAGAACATCACGCTGCCGTAGTTGGTCGAGTTCGACAGCAGCAGCAGGTCCATGGCCCAGTCTGGCGGCCGGACCGACTGCGGTACCCATCCGCGGGGGCGGCCCCGCCGGGTGGTGCTCGTCGGTCAGGTCACGGGAGTGGGATGGACTGCGCGAAGTGGAACACGTCGTCGGGGTCGTAACGGCCCTTCACCGCCCGCAGTCGATCGAGGTTCCTGCCGTAGTAGGCGTCGGCCCAGTCCGCGCGCCGCGGATCGATGTAGTTCTGGTACGCCTCGCCGTTCACGTAGGGCTTCACGGCCGAGCCGAGGTCGTCGACCCAGGAGCGGTTGGCTTCGACGACCACCGGCGCCGCATCGTCGGCGAACGTGCCGTTGAAGAGCACGCCACACAGCGGGTCGCGGTGGACGAAGGCGGTGGCGGCCGGGGCCACGCGGTTGATCGCTCCGCCATAGGCATCGAAGGCGGCGCCCCCGCCCCCGAGCTGTGGGTCGGCCTGGCGCCGCGCCACGGCATCGACGACCGTCTGGATCCCCGCGGGTGGCAGCTTCGCGGCGAGGTACTCCGACCGTGCCACCGAAGCTTCGCGGGCGGTGCTCCCGCCACCCTCGTAGGTCATCGCGTCGAGGTAGCTCACCGTTCGCCCCGACCGGCTGCTCGGTGCGGCCCCGACGGTGGCCACGAGACTGTCGAGCAGGTCGCGCAGCGCGCCTGCCGCCCCGACGAAGGCGGCACCGATGCGAACGGTCGGCTCCACGCCGGCCCGCTTGTCGTCGCCGGCCAGCAGGAGGGCGTTCGACCAGAGCTCGTCGGGAGCGGACGGGGCCCAGTCGAGCCAGGCCGACAGGACGGCGCCCGCCGCGGACCACGGCCAGTGGATGGAAGCGAGCGCCAGCGTGGGCGCCGGGTGGGTGGCGAACGTGAACGACGTGACGATGCCGAAGTTCCCGCCGCCGCCGCCACGCAGCGCCCAGAACAGGTCGGGCTCACGGTTGGCATCGCACGTCAAGGTGCGACCGTCGGCCACCACGATCTCGGCCGCCCGCAGGTTGTCGATGGTCAGCCCGTACTTGCGGGCCACCACGCCGACCCCGCCACCGAGGGTCAGCCCGGCGATCCCCACGGAGGGGCACGACCCGGCCGGGATCATCACGCCTCGATCGGCGAGCCGGGCGTACACGTCGCCGAGTCGGGCCCCGGAGCCGACCGTGGCCGTGCCATTGCCTTGCACCTGGACCTGGTTCGCCGGTTCCAGGTCGATCACCAGGCCTTGGGACGTCGAGTAGCCGCCGAAGCTGTGGCCGCCGCTACGGGCGGTGAACGGGAGCCCGTGATGCCGCGCGAAGGCGAGGCTGGTGGCGACCTCGGCCGCGGTCGCGCAGTGGGCGATCCCCTGCGGGCGGATCCCGTCGAACAGCGGGTTGAACAGGACTCGATCGGCCGCGTAGGTGCGGTCGGGCGGCCGCGTGACGCCGCCTCGCACCGCCTGGCTCAGCGCGGTCCAGTCCGCCTCCGATGGGGGAGCAGGCGGCGTGCTCGAGGTCGTCGTCGCCTTCGGTGCCGTCGTGGTGCTCGGGCGGGGCTGGGCCGTCGAGCTCGTGGAGCTCGCCGAGCTCGAACGGTCGTCAGACGATCCCGAGCAGGCCCCGAGCCCGGTCGCGACGGTCGCCGCGCCCATGAGCCGGAGCACGTCCCGCCGGTCCCACCCGCGGGCCGGGGCAGGAGGCGGTTCGGGAGCCACGGCCACGCGGCGATGGTATCCACAGGTGGCGCGATCGCTGGGTCAGCGGCGGCGACCTCATCCGTTCGAACCAGGCGATCACGTCACAAAGGGTGAGTCGAGAACCGCAATTGGTACTAGCTTCACCGCATTCGGTTGATGCGCCCAAGCAAGGAGGCAATTCATGAACCTGGTCTTCCAGGCCCTGGAAGTGCACGGGAGCTACGACGACTGGGGAGCGCTCCACTGGGAGCGCACGGCCCAGGTGTCTCCGATCATGGCGCTGGCAGGCTTGGGGCTGTACGACGACGCCGCCAGCCTCGACCAGGTCACCGAGGCCGCTGGTCAGCTCGGCTGGCGCCTGCTCGACGTGGAACGCCGCGGGGGTCGCTGCAACGTCCACCTCCAGCGCCCGTCGGTCCCGAGCCGACCGCATCGCCGCTGAGGGCTCACGGCTCGACCCCGCGCATGGCCTCGAGCGTGTGCCAGGCCCGCGTGGCGAGTTGCAGGTTGAAGCGGGTGTCCGGATCGCCGAGGTCGTGGCCGGACAGGTCGCGCAACCGCTGGAGCCGGTACCGCAACGTGCTCCGGTGGACCGAGAGCTTCAGGGTCGCGGTCTCGTAGCTGCCGCCTGCCTCGAGGTACTCGCTCAGGGTCTCCACGAGCTGCGATCCCCTCGCGTCGTCGTAGTCCAGGAGTGGGCCCAGCCACCGTCGGGCGAATGCCTCGACCATGCCCGCATCGCGCACGTCCGCGAGGAGGCGGTAGACGCCGAGGTCGTCGAAGACGGTCACCGGCTCGCCGCCGGCCACGGCGTGTTGCAGCCGCAGCGCGAGCTGGGCCTCGCGGAAGGACCGCCGGAAGTCCTCCACGTCCCCGCACGATCCACCGATCCCGATCCGGCACGCCACCCCTGAGCCCCGCGCAACGGTGTCTCGAAGCCCGGTCCAGTCGACGACGTTGTCGGCCAGCACCACGACGGCGCCACCGCGGGCGGCCAACAGCGAGCCGGCGCCCGTGTCGCGTGCTGCCCGTCGGACGGCATGGAAGAACTCCTCGTGGCCGAGGCCGTCGTCGCCTCGCTCGATGACGACGACCCGGTGCGGCCGGGCCAGGTCGTAGCCGAGGGCAAGGGCGCGTTCCATCGCGCTGTCGGCATCGGTCCCGACCAGCAGCTCGTCGACGAGGTCGCGTCGTCGACTCAGCTCCGCCTCCGCGAGGTCGCGCAGGTGGGCGAGCTCGATGGCGAGCACGGTTGCGCCGCGTTCGAGGGCGACCTGGTCGGCCGGGACCACGGTCATGTCGGGATCCACGAGTGCGATGACGCCCATCGCCTCCTCCCCGGCGCGGGCGACGGCCACGAGCCTGCCGTCCTCCCGGACCGGGTGCCCGGCCGTCATGATCCGGTCGACCAGCTCGGCGCGGTGGCCCGGGGTGTCCTTCGGGTAGGGGTCGGGGCGGCCCGCTCCGACCCACGTCGTGAGGTTGCCGTAGGGATCCTCGATGGCGACGGGATGACCGGTGAGCTCGTGGACGGCGCCGGCGATCCCGTCACGACCTTCACCGGCGGCCGCCGCACCCGTCAGGCGGTCGTGGATGTCGAGGGTGCGCCGCAGCTCGATCATCGACCGTTCGAGCGCGTCGTTCGACATCTGCAGCCCCCCGGCACCGGCCCGTTCCCGCTCGTGGCGTCGAGCGTTCGCCAGCGAGGCGCCGAGCTGGTGCCCGAGCGAGGAGAGGAGGAACTGCTCGTGCTCGAGGGGCTCGGCCGAGGTCGCGGCGACGAGGTGGCCGCCGACCTCGGCGATGTCGGTCAACGGGTAGGCCCAGGCCCAGCGCTGGCCCGGCACGTTCACCCGGCCTCCGTCTGCTCCCAACTGCGCGATCTGGCCTTCGAGCCCGGCGCGATCCTCGGGCGGAGTGAGCCCGGCCGCAGATCTCCACGCGCCGCCGAGGCAGATCGCGAGCATGTCGCACCGGCAGAACGACGGGATGGACGACACGGCCATCTGGAGGATGTCCTGCTCGTCGGCGTTCTCCGCCATCGTCGTGGCAAGGACGTGGAGCGCCCGGAACGCCGATGCCTGCCGCTGCAGCAATGCCTGACCGGGCAGGTCGTCGGGCATCGTCGGCCTCGCTTCTTCGGGTCGTGCCGGAAGCGTTGGTCACGGCAGGACGAGATCCGATGGCGGTTTGGTGTCCCCAGAGCCACGCTTCTCGAGCACCAGGGGTGGAGAGTCGTACATGTCGCGACCCGTCCTCGGCCGCGTACCCGCACCGGAGGTCCGCCATGCCCCCCGACCGATCTCCCAGCCCGTTGCCCGACCACGAGGGTCGAACACCTCGACCGGTCACGGGCTGGGAAAGCCTGACCGAGACGGAGGTCCGAGTCGCCGAGGTGGTGTCAGAGGGCCTGACGAACGCCACCGCCGCCGAGCGCTTGTTCCTCTCCCGCCACACCGTCGACTTCCACCTCCGACAGATCTTCCGCAAGCTGGCCATCCACTCCCGGGTGGAGCTGGTGCGGTTCGCGCTGGAGAACGGCGCGCTCGGCGGCGTCCGCCAGACGGGCTAGCCGGATCTCGGTTCAGCGCGCTCGCGCCGCGCGCCCTCCAGCCACTGCCTGATCATGCGGGAGCGGCGCCGATCGGGCCGTGGAGGTGCTGCTCGACCTCGTGTTCGAGCTTGTGCAGGCGCCAGGCCAGCGCGAGGCGGATCGCGCCGCTCATGATCGCGAACCACCCGATGAGCCAGGTGATGACGAGGACGCCGGCGCCCGGCGTGATCACGAGCAGCACCCCCGCCGCGATCGACACGATGCCGGCGACGACGAGCAGCCATTCGTGCTGCAGCAGTCGCCGGAGTCGGATCGCCGCCACGATCTCCGCACCACCGTTGACGATCGCCCACGCGGCGATGACGAACAAGAGGGCGAGGGCCGTGATGTCGGGCCACAGGAACGTCAGCAGCCCCGCGGCGATGCTCACGCCGGCTTGGACCGCGAGGATGGCCCTGGTCTGGCGCGGTTCGTGCGATGCGGAGGTGAACAGCGCCCCCACCATGGTGAGCCCGTCGACGAGCGCGAAGGCACCGAACAGGAGCACCAGGGCGAGGACGGTGAGTCCGGGCCAGATGAGCGTGAGCACGCCGAACGCGAGCGCGGCCAGGCCGCGCCCTGCGTTCCGCTTCCAGCTCCCGCCGATGACCTCGACGATTCCTTCGGCTTCGTCAGCCATGGTGGCGACCTCCTGGGTCACTCGTTGATCTTGCGCGGCGGTTCGAAGGACACGGCGAGCTCGCCGCCCTCCAGGTCGATCCGGATGATCGAACCGGCAGGAACGTCTCCTGCGAGCAACTCGCGCCCGATGCGGGTCTCGACCTCGTGGGCGATGAATCGCCGCAGAGGGCGGGCGCCGTAGACCGGGTCGAAGCCCTGCTCGGCGATGGAGCGCCGGGCGGCGTCGCTCAGCTCGAGGCTCATGCGCCGTTCGGCGAGCCGGTCGCGGAGCTCGTCGAACATCAGCCCGACGATCCGCTCGATCTCCCGTTCGGTGAGGGGCTTGAACAGCACGATGTCATCCACGCGGTTCAAGAACTCGGGCCGGAAGTGGCGTCGCAGCTCGCCCATCACGCTCTCGCGCGCATCGGGCTTGATCTCGCCCATGGAGGTCACGCCGTCGAGCAGGTAGTGCGATCCGATGTTCGAGGTCATGATCATCACCGTGTTGCGGAAGTCGACGGTGCGGCCCTGCGCGTCGGTGAGCCGACCATCGTCGAGCACCTGGAGGAGCGTGTTGAACACGTCGGGATGGGCCTTCTCGACCTCGTCGAAGAGGACCACCGAATAGGGCTTGCGCCGCACGGCCTCGGTGAGCTGGCCGCCCTCCTCGTAGCCGACGTAGCCAGGGGGCGCGCCCATGAGCCGGCTCACCGTGTGGCGCTCCTGGTACTCGCTCATGTCGATCCGGACCAGGTTGTCCTCCGTGTCGAACAGGGCCGCGGACAAGGCCTTGGCCAGCTCCGTCTTCCCGACGCCGGTCGGCCCGAGGAAGATGAACGAGCCGATCGGCCGGCGAGGGTCCTTCACCCCCGAGCGGGAGCGGATGATCGCGTCGGCCACGAGTTGCACGGCCTCGTCCTGGCCGATCACCCGCTCGTGGAGGATCTCGTCGAGGCGGAGGAGCTTGTCGCGCTCGCCCTCCTGCAGGCGGCTCAGCGGGATCCCGGTCCAGCGCGACACGATGCCGGCGATCTCGTCATCGGTGACCACCTCCCGCAGGAGGCGTCCGCCGCCTTGCTTCGACGCCAGCCGTTCCTCCTCGGCCTCGAGCTGGCGTTCGAGCTCGGGCAGCCGTCCGTGGCGCAACGAGGCGGCGCGGTCCAGGTCGTAGGCGCGCTCGCTCTCCTCGGCTTCGTGGCGCGTCCGCTCGATCTCCTCGCGGAGCGACTGCACCTTCTTCAACGCGTGACGCTCGGCCTCCCACTGGGCCCGCATGGCGTCGGTCTCCGATCGGACGTCGGCCAGTTCGCGTCGCAGCTCCTCCAGCCGGAGCGTGCTGGCCGGGTCCTCCTCGTTCGCGAGGGCGGCCTCCTCGATCTCGAGTCGCACGACGCGGCGGCTCAGCTCGTCCAGTTCGGCGGGCATGGAGTCGATCTCCGTCCGCAACATGGCGCAGGCTTCGTCGACGAGGTCGATCGCCTTGTCGGGCAGGAAGCGATCCGAGATGTACCGGTGGCTCAGCACGGCCGCCGCGACGAGGGCGCCGTCTTGGATCTTGACCCCGTGGAACACCTCGAACCGCTCGCGCAGGCCGCGCAGGATCGAGATCGCATCCTCCACCGACGGCTCCTCGACCAGGACCGGCTGGAACCGCCGTTCGAGCGCGGCGTCCTTCTCGACGTGCTTGCGATACTCGGTGAGCGTGGTCGCACCGATCATGTGCAGCTCGCCGCGGGCGAGCATCGGCTTGAGCATGTTGCCGGCGTCCATGGCGCCCTCGGTCGCGCCGGCGCCGACCACCGTGTGCAGTTCGTCGATGAACAGCAGGATCCGGCCCGCGGCCGCCTTCACCTCGTTGAGCACGGCCTTCAACCGCTCCTCGAACTCGCCGCGGTACTTCGCGCCGGCCACGAGGGAGCCCATGTCGAGCGCGAACACGGTCTTGTCGCGCAAGCCCTCGGGGACATCGCCGCGCATGATGCGCTGCGCCAGCCCCTCGACGATCGCGGTCTTGCCGACGCCCGGTTCGCCGATGAGGACCGGGTTGTTCTTCGTCTTGCGGGACAGGATCTGGATGGTCCGGCGGATCTCGCTGTCACGGCCGATGACCGGGTCGAGCCGGTCGGCGCGGGCGTCGGCCACCAGGTCGCGCCCGTACTTCTCCAGTGCTTCGTACGCCACCTCGGGCATCGCCGAGGTGACCCGCTGGTTGCCGCGGATGGCCGTGAGCGCCTGGAGGAACCGGTCTCGCGTCAGGCCTTGCTGGTGCAGGTGGCGCCCGGCCGCCGAGTCTGCGCCTTCGTCGATCAGGGCGATGATGAGGTGTTCCACCGATACGTAGTCGTCCTTGAGGCGCTTGGCCTCGCGGTCGGCCGCGTCGAGCAGGCGGGAGAGGCGCTGGGTGAGGAAGACCTGGCCGGGCGCGGCGCCAGGCCCGCTCACCCGCGGCCGCCGGGACAGCTCCTCTTCCAGCTCCTTGGTCAGCACCTCGGGGTCGGCACCGGCCTGCCCGAGCAGGCGTGGCGTCAGTCCGTCGGCCTGGTCGAGCAGCGCGAGGAGCAGGTGCTCACCATCGACCTCGGTGTGGCCGAACCGGATCGCCTTGGTCTGCGCATCATGCAGGGCTTCTTGGGACTTCTGGGTCAGCCGGTCGGCGTCCACGAGCCGGTACCTCCTTGCTCCCGTGGTGGGAGCGATCTGGCGATCGGGATGGCGCGCACGCTCCCGCGGCGTCGCACGGCGGCCTCGAGCGCGTCGATGCGGTCGAGGAGCTCGCTGACGAGCCCGAGGGCGGCGTAGTTGAGCGACAGGCCGGCGCGCAGGCGCTGGAGGCGCGCCGCGGCGGCGATCTGGCCGGGCGGGAACCACAGCTCGCCGTTCGCGTCGGTGACGGGATCGAGCGCACCGAGCGCCACGAGCCTTCGCACCAGTTCAGGGTGGAGCCCGCTCGCCGCCGCGAACGACTCGAGGTCGATTCCGACGTGGCGCACCGCGATCAGGGCTGTGGTCGTCACGCTCGTCTCCTCGGGTCGAAGTCCGAGACCCGGGCCAGGTCCTCGAAGAGGCGGCGCTCCTCGTCGGTCAACGATGGGGGCACCATGATCTGGACCTCGGCGTACAGGTCACCGGGTGGGCCCGAGCGCCGCGGCATCCCACGGCCGCGGAGGCGCAACCGCTTGCCGCTCGACGTGCCCGGGCTCACGCGCACCTTTGCCTCACCGCCGGGGGTGTCGACGGGGACGGTCGTCCCGAGGCTCGCCTCCCACGGGCTGAGGAGCAGATCGACGGAGATGTCCCGCCCGTCCAGCCGGTACCGGCGGTGCGGGGCGATGCGGGCGACGAGGTAGAGGTCGCCCGGAGCGGCACCCGAGGAGCCCTTGCCGCCCTGGCCGGCGAGCCGGATCCGCTGACCATCGACCACCCCCGGCGGGATCTCGACGTCGAACGTCCGCGGACCGCCGGTGCCTTGGAGGGTGACGCTCCGACGGCCTCCCCGGTACGCCTCCTCGACGGTGAGCACCAACTCCGCCTCGTGGTCGGCGCCGGCAACCCGTCCCCACCCACCGCGGTCGGCTCGCCCGGCCCTCCCGCCGAACATGCCGCCGAACAGGTCGTCGATGTCGATGTCCTCGAAGCCGCCGCCGCCGGTGGTGCTGAACCAGACGCCGTCGTCGCCGGGACCGGTGCCGCGCCGGCCCCGGGAACCCCCGCCGAACCCACCGGGTGACCCGGCTTGGGCCCGCGCCCAGGTCTCGGGATCGACGTCGTCGGGGACCTTGCGGAAGTCATGGCCGAAGGCGTCGTAGCGCGTCCGGGCATCGGGGTCGGAGAGGACGTCGTAGGCCTCGGCGATGTCCTTGAACCGGTCCTCGGCGCCGGGATCCTTGTTGACGTCGGGATGCACCGTGCGCGCCAGCTTGCGGTACGCCCGCTGGATCTCGTCCTGCGAAGCGGTGCGAGGGACGCCCAAGACGTCGTAGAAGTCGCGCTTGTCGGCCATCAGCGCTTCGAGACGACGACCGCGGCAGGCCGCAGCACCTGTCCGTCGTGGCCGTAGCCGGGCCGTACCGTGGCCACGACGGTGCCGGGTGGAGCATCGGCTTCGATCGCGCTCACGGCCTCGTGGCGTACCGGGTCGAACGCCACGCCCACGTCGTCGAACCGCGGGTAGCCGAGGCGCTCGAGCAGCGCGAGCGCGTGCTCGTGCACGGCGCGCACGCCTTCCACGACCGGGCCGGCCTCGTCGGCCCCGTGGCCGAGGGCGCGCTCGAGGTCGTCGACGAGCGGGAGCCACGCCGCGGTCGTGCGAGCGCGCTCCTCGTCACGCTCGCGTGCCACCTCCCGCTCGAACCGCTTCCGGAGGTTGTCGAGGTCGGCGAGCACCCGCCGCATGCGCTCGTCGAGCTCTGCGGAGGGGTGCTGCGCCTGTTCCTCCTCGCCCGGCTCGCCCGGTTCGCCCGGGTCTTGCTCCGAGGAGCCCTCCGCCTCCGTGGACGGCGTGTCGTGGACGGTCATGACACCGTGAAGTCGGCGTCGATCACGTCGTCCTCGTCCTGGTTCTGGCCCTGGTCCTCGCGGAGGTCGACGGCTGGGCCGTCGTCGCCTCGGTTGGCTCCCAGCGCGTGGAAGATCTGCTGCAGCTCGGTCGTGAGCGGCCGGACCCGGTCGAGGGGCGCATCGTCCTTGACTGCCTGGCGGGCGTCGTTCACGAGCATCTCGGCCCGGGCACGCTCGTGGTCGGGAACCGACGCTCCTTGATCGGCCAACTGGCGTTCGACCTGGTAGGCGATCGTGTCCAGTTCGTTGCGGGCGTCGACCTCCTGGCGGAGACGTGCGTCCTCGTCGCGGTAGCGCTCGGAGTCGGCGATCATCCGGTCGACCTCGGACTTGTCGAGGTTCGTCGTCTCGCTGATCTCGATGCTCTGCTCGGCACCGGTGTCCTTGTCGCGGGCCGACACGTGGAGGATGCCGTTGGCGTCGATCTCGAAGGTCACCTCCACCTGCGGACCGCCACGGGGGGCCGGCCGGATGCCCTCGAGGCGGAACCGGCTGAGGACCCGGTTGTCCGCGGCGCGCTCGCGTTCACCCTGGAGGACGACGATGTCGACGGCCGACTGGTTGTCCTCGGCAGTGCTGAACACCTCGGTTCGGCGAGCCGGGATCGTGGTGTTGCGCTCGATGACCTTCGTCATGAGACCGCCCATGGTCTCGACGCCGAGGGAGAGCGGCGTGACGTCGAGCAGGAGCACGTCCTTCACGTCGCCCTTGATGATCGCCGCTTGGATGGCGGCGCCGATGGCGACGACCTCGTCGGGGTTGACGGTCATGTTCGGGT
The DNA here is from genome assembly GCA_025463365.1 of Acidimicrobiales bacterium. Lineage (GTDB taxonomy): Bacteria > Actinomycetota > Acidimicrobiia > Acidimicrobiales > Iamiaceae > Aquihabitans. Next base: position 15,875 of record JAOBWM010000030.1, on the reverse strand, counting down.
CCTTGCCGCCCGTGAGCCGACGGACGAGGTTCTGGACCGCCGGGATGCGGCTGGAGCCGCCGACCAGGATCACCTCGTCGATGTCGTTGGCGGTGACCTTGGAGTCGGCCATCGCCTGCTGCACGGGCCCGAGGCAGCGTTCGACGAGGTCCGCGGTGATCTCCTCGAAGGTCGATCGCTTGATCGTCGTGACGAGGTGCTTCGGGCCACTCGCGTCCGCCGTGATGAACGGCATGTTGACCTGGGTCTGCGACACCGACGACAACTCGACCTTGGCCTTCTCGGCCGCCTCGAAGAGGCGCTGCAGGGCCTGTGCGTCGTTGCGCAGGTCGATGCCGTTGTCGCGCTGGAACTCGTCGGCGAGGTGGTCGACCAGGCGCCGGTCGAAGTCGTCGCCGCCGAGGTGCGTGTCGCCCGACGTGGCCCGGACCTCGACGACCCCGTCGCCGACATCGAGGATGCTCACGTCGAACGTCCCGCCGCCGAGGTCGAAGACCAACACGGTCTCGTTGGACTTCTTGTCGAGGCCGTACGCCAAGGCCGCGGCTGTCGGCTCGTTGATGATGCGCAGGACCTCGAGCCCGGCGATGCGGCCGGCGTCCTTGGTGGCCTGGCGTTGGGCGTCGTTGAAGTACGCGGGCACGGTGATGACCGCCTCGGTCACCTTCTCGCCGAGGAACTTCGAGGCGTCCTCGGCAAGCTTGCGCAAGACGAGGGCCGAGATCTCCTCCGGGGCGTACTGCTTGGCGGGGACGGCGAAGCGGACCGCCCCATCCGGGCCGGCCTCCACGTCGTAGGTCACGGCATCGAGCTCGCTGCGCACCTCGTCGTAGCGACGGCCGATGAAGCGCTTCGCTGAGAAGATCGTGCCCTTCGGATTGAGGATGGCCTGCCGGCGGGCGACCTGGCCCACGAGTCGCTCACCGGAGTCGGTGAACGCCGCCACCGACGGTGTCGTTCGTTGTCCCTCCGCGTTGGGGATCACGCTCGGATGACCGCCCTCCACCGCGGCGATCACCGAGTTGGTGGTGCCCAGATCGATGCCTACGGCCTTGGCCATGGCGCGCCTGCCTTCGTGGTCGAGGATTCCTGATGTCCTCCACGGTCGCGCCAGCGATGGCACCAGGGACCACGCGATCGCGTGGTATCGGACACCAGGTGGGTAGAGAAGAGGTATGGGCAGAGCAGGGAAGACGCTGACTGTCGTGCTGGTGATCGGGCTGGTCGGCGGCGGCCTGTGGATCTGGCTGCGCCCTGCGCCGGTGGCGCCCGGGGTGATGTTCGTCGGTGACTCGGTCACCTTCCTCTCACTCGACCAGCTGAACCAACAGGTCGGCTCGAAGCATCCGCTGTACCTGGCCCGGTCGGGCTATCGATCGACCGAGCTGTTGCCCTTGTTCACCGCTGCGGTGCGCGCCCGCGAGCGGGCGCATCAGAGGTTGCGACAGGTCGCACTCCTCGTCGGCTACGACGATGTCCTGAAGGACGATGTCGAGACCAAGGCGCTCGATCGCGTCATGGCGCTGGCCGGCCGCTTCGATTGCGCCATCTGGCTCACGCTGCCGCCGGTGCCGCTTCGTGACGACCGGACGAACCGCTGGAACCATCGCGTCAAGAGCGCTGCCCGCGCCTATCCCCACGTTCACGTGCTCGACGATTGGCGCAACGCGGTGATGGCCGCGGCGCCGGGCGCCCTCGTGGTCCGGACCGATGGCGTGCATCCGAACCGGGCGGGCGCCCGGCGCCTGGCTTCGATCTTCACGCAGGCCATCCACCACCTGTGCTGATCTCGGCGGTGGTCGATCCCTGCCTAGAACCGTTCGTCGTCGGTCTCCACGACGCGGGATTCCGTGGTCCACGACATCAGCACCGCGGCGAGCAGGATCACCGCTCCCACGATGCCGAAGAGCCAGCCGTGGTCGTTGTCGAGGATGACATCACGTGAAGAAGGCTTGGCCGCGAATGCGGTGATCGCCGCACAGATGAACAGCGTGCCGACGACCAGCTTGGTGGCCCGGTCCGGAGATGCGGCGGTGAAGATGGCGATGAGCCCGAACGCGGTGGTGGCGATGGCGACCACGGGGGTGAAGGCCATGCCGGCCGACTGGACGAAGGGGGCGTGGATGCCTCCGTTGCTCCAGTCGATGCGGGCCAGTGCGACCAGGCCGATGATCGTCGGTACGGCGGCCGCGATCGTGGCCATGAGGCGGTAGGCGATGGTTGCATCGCGTGCGAGGACGTGGTCGACACGGTGGTAACCGTGTTGGGTTCCGAGTGGCGCTGCCATGGTTCGACGCTCCTTGTGCTCGACACTGCGCGCCGTGTGGCGCGCAGATGATGGACCAATCGCTACCCCCTGCCCTTGAGGCACAGACCGGCGGCGCGTCCACCGTTGGGTGGACTGCTGGTGCCCGTCCGGAGCCGGCGCGACGATGGACGGTGCCGGTCACGAGAGAGGAAGCCGATGAGCGATCTCACCGAACCGAACGACGAGTTTGCGTCGGACGAGCCGGTCCCGGATCCCCCGCTGCGAGAGGTCGAGAGCGGCATCCCCGAAGCCGACGCGATCGAACAGCACCAGGACACGGTCCCCGACGACGTGGACGATCAGCCCGCGACCCTCCCGTTCGACGTCCCCGAAGCCGACCTCCTCGAGCAGGCCCGGGTCCTGCCCGACGACGACGCCGTCGACCCGGACGACCGCTGAGCCCCGCTTCGCCCGACAGTTCGGGTGTCGATGCGACATCGTGCGGGCAGCGGTGGTTGCAGTCGTGGTCGCAGGTCGAGGTCCGCTCGGACGTTCGAGTCTCGCCGCCATCCCTCACGATGAGGATCGGCCCAAGCGACATCGACCGAAGTGACAGACGGTCGTGTCAGGCTGGGAGCTGTGGTCGACGTGTTGCTGTTGGATCGTGCGCGGGAGCTCGCAGCTCGTGACGGCGGTCTCGCCGTCGTGATCACGTACTGCGCTGATGGGGCGGCAGCTGCATCAGTCGTGAACGCGGGGATCGTGAGCCACCCGGTGACAGGCGAACCGGCCGTGGGATACGCGATCCAGGGTGCCGCCCGGAAGAAGCTGGCCAACTTGCGGGCGCGGCGCCAGTCGACGGTCATCTTCCGGTCCGGCTGGGACTGGGTCGCCATCGAAGGCGAGGTCGACCTCGTCGGACCCGACGATTCCCTCGCCGGCATCGAGGGCGACGAGGTCATCGGGGTGTTCCACGAGATCTACGTCGCGGCCATCGGCGGGACCCTCGACGACTGGGCATCGCGAGACGCTGCCATCACGCTCGAGCGGCACGCCGCAGTGCCGGTGCGACCCCGGCTCGTGTATTCGAACGCCCCCGCCTAGGAGTGTCATCTTGCGGTGGACGAGTGCTGACACGACGCACTGACCGCGACCGGGCCCTCGACGCGCCTCTAGGGTGCTCGACGTTGGAACAGGTTCGCCGGGCGTACGGAGTCATGGCGGAGCAGTACATCGAGCTGTTCGGCAGCAGCGCCCAGGTACACACGGACGACCTCGCCCTGATCACCCGGCACCTGTCGATCCGGCCCGGCACCGTGCTCGATGTGGGTTGCGGGCCAGGGCATCTCACCGAACACCTGCGCTCGCAGGATGTGGACGCGGCCGGAATCGACCTTGTGGCCGAGTTCATCGACCATGCCCGCGCCACCCATCCGGACGGCCGGTACGAACTCGGCTCCATGCACCGCCTTCCCGTCCCCGACCGTTCCGTCGTCGGCATCCTGGCGTGGTATTCGCTGATCCATGTGCCGCCGGACGATCTCGACAGCGTGTTCGCCGAGCTGCGGCGGGCGATGGCCCCGGCCGGCCTGCTGGTCGCGGGGTTCTTCGATGGCGACGAGGTCGCGGCCTTCGAGCACAAGGTCGTGACGGCCTACTACTGGCCGGTCGACGAGCTCTCCGCACGGCTGCGGCGGTCGGGCTTCACGGAGATCGAGCGCCAGTTGCGGCCCGGCGTCGCGGAACCCGGCCGTCGGCCGCAGGCCGCCATTGCGGCGATCGCCGGCTGACCGGGGCCCGCTCACTCGGTGGAGCGCCACATCTGGAACACCCCTGTCGACAAGCGCGGAGCCCCATGTGTGCCAAGGTTTTGAGGTGGCCGACGGCGATGCGATCCTTCGGCTGGTCGCCGCCTGCGAGTCCTTCGATGTACCCGAGGTCGGCGACGAATCCATCTCGGACTACACCTTGATCGGCGAACTCGCGCACTACATGGTCGGGATCGCCGGCGGCCCAGGAGGCCAGGGCAGGATCGCGCCGGTACTGGCCGAGGCCGAAGCGCTCTTGATCTCGGGAGATCCAGAAGAGATCGAGCTGGTGACGATCGGCTTGTTGGAAGACGTGCAGAACATCGCGAGCCATGTTGACGTGGCGGCAACGCCTGCCATCTTCGAGCCGTGGCTCAGCGACGCGTCTCGCGAAGCATGGGACACCTTGGACAGTCTGTGGGCCGCCGTCGAGGCTGACGTCAGGGTGCGGAGCGGTGCACGGGTGATGGACCTTCGGACCTACGAGAGCGTGCAGAACGAGGGACTGCGGCGCACCGTGCAGCGGACGTTCCGTCGGATGGGCGCCGGTGTCATGGTCGGAATCGCCGACGTCCTCTGCGTCGAAGCCGATCAGGGCGGCGGACTCCACCTGTCAAAGGTCCGGTACGAGGACAGCGGCTGATTCGGAGGAGCCTTCACGAGAAGGGAGTTGAGTCGGGTCCACCCTGGCCCGCAACGCCGGTTATACGGGTCTGGTTTCGACCGCAACGGCGAGCGCGGCCGGTTGCGCTGGCATCATTTGCGCGTGTTGATCGACGAGGACCATCCATCGGTGTGGCCAGCGTGGGCACAGCGAGCACACGACGAGCTCCACAGCCACGGAGTCGACTTCACCGGTGGATTCGGCCCCGGCGAGATCCATGCATGTGAGCAGGAGCTCGGAATCCGACTGCCGCCCGAGCTTTCGACGTTCCTCGCTGTAGGCGTCCCAGTGTCTGAGCGGTGGGCGAGATGGGCGGAAGGCCCGTCGGCGGTAGCGGAGGGCGCCCGGAAGTGGTTGGACGATGCCTTCACCTTCGACGTCCGGCAGAACGGGTACTGGCACGATCATCTCGGGCCACGTCCCGCCACCGATGAGGCTGCGATCGAGGTGGCGCTGGCGGCCGTCCATGCCGCTCCGATGCTGGTGCCGATCTACGCCCACCGTTTCCTCGTGACCGAGCCCGCGGCAGGGCCTCGGCCGGTCCTCTCGGTGTGGCAGCCCACTGACGCGACCATCTACGGCCAGGACCTGGCCGACTACCTCCACCGGGAGTTCGGCATCACTCGCCCATCGTGGGCTGCAGACAAGGTCGACGAGATCCCCGTGTGGGGCGACTTGTTGTACATCTTCGGTGACCCTGCGTGAGCGAAACCGCAATCCAGATCCTCCCGCATCCCCCAGCCTCAGAACGCCGGCTTCAGGCCACGCTTCTGACTTCTGTTCATCCGACCCGGACCTCATCGACGCGGAAGGTGGCGACGGAACGCGGGCCTTCGCAGACGATCACGACCGTTCCAGCGGTGACGAGGTGGTTGCCTTCGTTCTCCACCAGTAGCCAGCGGCCTTCCGCCTGCGATTGCAACCGCTCTGAGTCCCAGCCGCGCAAGACGAAGCTCGCCATCCCATCCGCTGGGGAGTACGGCGGTACGTAGGCGACCTGGGCGTAGGACACGCCCGCAAGAACCGGTGGCACGCCCCTGCGTCGACCACCACCCTCAGGGGTCAACCACGTCACCTCGCCCACGAATGGGAACGGTCCTTCGATCAGCACTCCTGCAGCATGACCCACAGGCGCCTGGGCGTGCCCCAGAACGCCGGGTTCGCGACGGTTGCACCGAAGCGAACGTTGCCTGGCGCGACACGAGAAGTCGCTCTCTGGCTGGTTGGTTTGGTGGAGCTGGAGGGAATCGAACCCTCGTCCGCGAGGCGGTTGACGACCGCGCTACGACCGTTCCCGAGACGAGCCGTGACGGCTGGCTCCCTGCCGGGTCAGGTGGGCTTGCGCCCTCCGCTCCGTCTTTCCGGAACGTCAGTGGTCTTTCTCACCGTCAGCGGTCTTTCCCGCCGTCAACCTCTACTTCTGTTGCCGGGCTGTAGTGGTCAGGCCCCGTGCGCCATTGCTGGTCACGATGTCTCTCTTCGCTAGATCAGATGATCAGGCGGCGAGAGCGAAGTCGCCATCGGCGCTTCTGTTGGTTCCCCGTTTAACGAGTCTGAGAAACTCGGGTCGCACGTTCGGCTTCCAGGTCCCCACGTCGAAACCGGTCAGCCCCTTGTCAAGAGTCCGCCCACGGACACGTGGAGGTGGGCGGACAACCATGCTACCGGCCGCACGCCCGTGGCCCTCAGCCCGGCCGCCGTGGCGAACGCTCAGGCGAGGGCGGTGAGGCCGTCGACGATGGCGCGGGCGTAGCGGGCGGCGCCGGGGCTGGGGACGGGGCAGTTGCCGGTCGACAGCTCGTAGCGGACGGGGCAGAAGTGGAACCCCTCGGGGTCGCGGATGATGGCCTGGCCCGCGGGAGCCCCGTACGTGGCGCAGCGATGGGCGGCCCGCTCGGCGTCGGTACACGGGAGCGTGGCCGCGAACCTTCCGCCGGGAGCGATCGTCGGGTCGACGTCGAGGTACTCGACGCCAGCTTCGCTGGCCGCGACGTCGCGGTACAGCCGGTCGAGCGGGGCCCAGGTGCTGTCCCACGGGACCTGGCGGATGGGCGGGACGCCGATGAGGGCGAGCCTGGTGCCGGACAGGCGGGCGGCGGCGATCCGCTCGAGCGACGCTCGGTACTCAGCGACCACCTCGTCGGGTTGGAACGCCTTCGAGCATCCCGCGGTGAAGAGTGCGTTGCCGATCCATTCGATCGCCACGACGGCCGGCCGCTCGGCGAGCGCGGCGATGGCGGTGCGCTCCTGGCTGCACGGTGCGGCCTGGCCACGCACGTCGAGCCGGAGGTCGAGCCCGGCGTCGCGCCCGTCGGCGGCGATGTCGGTACGGGCCTCGCGCGCCATCGAGTCGCCGATGAGGACGACCTTCGGCGGGACCGGTGGGCGTGTCGTTGCGGTGGTTGCGGTGGTTGCGGGCGCGGTCGGGCCCGTCGTGGTCGGGGACGTACGGGCCGTCGCCGCATTGGTGCCCGACGAATCGGTGCCCGACGAGCTGGCGCACGCCACCGCGCCCGTGACGAGCCCGGCGAGGAGCGCGAGCGCCACGATGGTGCGGGCGACGGGGGAGCGCCGTCGCACCGAGGTCACTCCGTGCGGCGGCGGGCGGCCATGGCTCGACGGGCGTCCATGTCGGCGTCGCGCTTGGCGATCACCTGGCGCTTGTCGTAGTGCTTGCGGCCCCGACCGATCCCGAGCTCGAGCTTGGCCCGACCGCCCTTGAAGTAGAGCGAAAGCGGTACGAGCGACAGCCGCTCCTGGCTGACCCGTTCCTTGATCTCCTGGATCTCGTGCTGGTGCAGGAGCAGCTTGCGGTTGCGGGCCAGCTCGTGGCCGCCCTGCGCCGAGGCGAGCGAGTACGCGGCGATGTGCAGGCCGATGAGCCAGATGGAGTTGCCGTCGACTCGGGCGTAGGCGTCGGCCAACTGCACCTTCGCCTCGCGGAGCGACTTCACCTCGCTGCCCTTGAGCATGATCCCGCACTCCCACGTGTCCAGGATCTCGTAGTCGCGCCGCGCCTGGCGGTTGGTGGCAACGACTTTGGGTCCGGGGGGCTTGGTGCTCATGGCGGGGCCCGAGGCTACCGGCCGGGTGCGTTGGCCCCGCCGACCAAGCTGGGCCGATGCCCGCACCGACGCTCGATCGCGAGATCGCCCGGCTCGCCGGTCCCGCGCTCGTGGCCCTGCTGGCCGAGCCGGTGTACCTGTTGGCCGACACGGCGGTGGTGGGGCACCTGGGGACCGCGCCGCTGGCCGGGCTGGCGGTGGCGTCGTCGATCCTGCTGACGGCGACGTCGCTGTGCATCTTCCTCGCCTACGGCACCACTGCCTCGGTCTCGCGCCTGCTTGGGGCCGGTCGCCACGCCGACGCCGCCGAGGACGCGGTCCAAGGCGTGTGGCTGGGACTGTTCGTCGGCGTCGCCATCGCCATCGCGCTCGGCTTGGCCGGTCGGCCCCTGATCTCCGCGCTCGGCGCCCACGGCGAAGTCGCGGCGCAGGCCCTCCTCTACCTGCGGATCAGCCTCGTCGGCCTGCCGTTCCTGCTCGTCACGCTGGCCGGTACCGGGTACCTGCGGGGGCTCCAGGACACCCGGACCCCGTTGCTCGTCGCGGTCGGGACGGCGGCGCTGAACCTCGTGCTCGAGCTGGTGTTGGTCTACGGGCTGGATCAGGGCATCGGTGCCTCAGCGGTCGGAACCGTCCTGGCTCAGGTGGTCGGCGCCGCGCTGTACCTACGGGCTGTCGGGGGAGCGGCGCGCCGGGCCGGAGCACCGCTGCGGCCTCGCCTTGCGCAGCAGCGGCGCCTCATCCGGGTGGGTGCGGACCTGGCCATCCGCACGGCCTCGCTTCGGGGCGCGCTGGTGCTCCTCACCGCGGTCGCCACTCGGATCGGGTCCGATGATGTCGCCGCCCACCAGATCGCGTTCGAGGTGTGGAACCTGCTCGCCATGGGCCTCGACGCGCTGGCCATCGCCGGCCAGGCCCTCGTCGGCCGCCTGCTCGGCGCCTCGGACGGCGACGGCGCTCGTGCAGCCTCGAACCGGTTGCTGCGCCTCGGGATCTATGCATGCGTGGGCACCGGCGCGGTGGTGGCCGCCGCGTCGCCCTGGCTGCCGCACGTGTTCACCGACGATCCGCGCGTCGTCCACCTCGTGACGTTCCTGCTCTTGTGGGTAGCGGTACTCCAGCCGCTGGCCGCGGTGGCGTTCGTGCTCGACGGCGTGCTCATCGGTGCCGGCGACCAACGGTTCCTGGCGTGGGCCATGGCCGGTGCTGCGCTGGTGTTCGCGCTCGCCGTCGCCCCGATCCTCCCGCTCGACGCCGGCATCGGCTGGGTCTGGGCCGCCTTCGGGGCCTTCATGGCGGCCCGCGCCGTCGTCCTCGTCGTCCGCTTCCGGGGCGACCGGTGGCTGGTGTTGGGCGCGGTACCCGTGGCGGCGGCGTAGAGCCCCGCTCCGATCCTCGGGGCGGGGCGGGCTGGTCGGTACCGTGGCCGGGTGCTCCGCATCGCCCGATCCGCCCGTGCCGCCATGATCGGCCATGCGATCCGGGGCCTGCCGTTCGAGGCGTGCGGGCTCCTCGGCGGGCCGTGGGGCGGCGATCGGATCGACGCGTTCGTGCCGGCCCGAAACGCCGACCAGTCGGCCAAGACGTACGGGATCGGTCCCGACGGGTTCCTCGCCGCAGACGAGGCGCTCGGCCCCCGAGGCCTCGACATCGTGGGCGTCATGCACTCCCACACCCACACCGATCCGTACCCGTCGCCGACCGACGTCGACAAGGCCGACAACCCGTTGCTCGAGGGCTGGCACTACGTGATCGTCTCCTTGCGCGACACCGAGCCCATGCTGCGGTCCTGGATCCTCGACGGCCGCACGATCGTCGAGACCCCGGTGGCGATCGTCGAAGGCTGAACTGCGGGCCGGCCTCGTTGTGGGGACCCGTGTCGGCGTCCTCCTACAATCCTGAGCGTTCCAGTCAACTTTCCGGGAGCCGCGCTGTGGCGCTCTATTCCAGTGTCACCGACCTCATCGGGGACACACCTGTGGTCGACATCTCCGCGATCAGCCCGAACGCCGAGGTTCGGATCCTCGCCAAGCTCGAGGGGCAGAACCCGGGTGGGTCGGTCAAGGACCGCGCCGCCAAGTACATGATCGAGGACGCCGAGAAGGAAGGCCGCCTGCAGCCCGGGTCGGTGATCATCGAGTCGTCGTCGGGCAACACCGGCATCGCGCTGGCGATGATCGCCAAGATGCGCGGCTACACGTTCAAGGTCGTGCTGCCGGAGAACGTGTCGGTGGAACGGCGTCAGGCGCTGGAGGTCTGGGGCAGCGAGATCATCTCATCGCCGGGATCGGAGGGCTCGAACGGCGCGATGCGCCGGGCCCAGGCCCTCGCCGCCGAGAACCCCGACTGGTACTTCCCGTTCCAGTACGGCAACGACGCCAACCCCCGTGCCCACTACGAGGGCACCGGCCCCGAGATCTGGGCCGACGTCCCCGAGATCACCCACTTCGTCGGAGGCCTCGGCACCGCGGGCACCTTGATGGGGGTGGGCACCTACCTCAAGGAGCAGAACCCCGACATCCAGATCTGGGCCATCGAGCCGCCGGCGGGCGAGATGGTCGACGGGCTGAAGAACTTCGACGAGGGCTTCATCCCGCCCGTGTACTCCGATTGGGACGGGCCCAACCTGCTCGACCGCCGGATGATCGTCCGACCCCGCGAGAGCATCGAGTGGACCCGCCGCCTCACCGAGCTCGGCCTGTTCGTCGGCATCTCGTCGGGCGCCATCGCGGCCGGTGCCGCCAAGTGCGCGGCGGAGATCGAGCGAGGCGTGGTCGTCATGATCGTGTGCGACGGCGGCTGGAAGTACCTCAGCACCGGCGCCTGGACCGCACCGATCGACGAGGTCGTCGAGCGGGCCAAGAAGACCATCTACTTCTGAGGCCTACTGCTCGGCCGGTGCCTCGCTCAGCTTCGTCGCCGCGAGGACCGCGGCGGCGCCGTTGAGGTAGAGCGGGAACAACCAGAACGGCACGATCGCGTCTCGATGCACGTAGTCGAACAGCCCCATCTTCGACACCAGCGCTTCACCGAGGCAGCCGCCCAGGCCGATGAGGATGCCGACGATCACCGTCGGCCGACGCTCCGCCGGCAGGGCCAGGGCGAGCCGGACCGCGAACGCGGTGAGGAGCACGAGCAGGCACGCCATCGGATGGTCCGTGCCCGCCCAGCCGGTGAACGCGTAGGCGGCGAAGAACAGGGCGGCCGCGAGCACCGCGGCGCGCGGCGTCGGGCGGGGCAGGGTCCGCGCCAGCGGTCGGGCGACGAGGACCATGGCGGCCGCGGCCCCGACGAACATCGGGAGCACGACCAACGTCTGGCCGTCCCACTGCGGGTACCAGTGGTGCACCAGGATCCCGGTGCGGACGTGGAAGAGGTGGTCGCCCACCGAGATGAACAACCCGCCCAGCACCGCGACCGCTGCGAGCCGCGCCGGGCGCGCCTCGATCGTCCCCCCAGCGTCCGGCACGAGCCGAGACGCTACCGAAGCGTCAGTTGCCGCCAGGGCCCTCGGGACCGTCGGGGTGGCCGGGGCCACCGGGGCCCGGGCCGGGACCGTGGCCACCAGGACCACGGCCGGCGAAGCCCTTGCCATCGACGAACGTGGCGATGTGGTCGGGGAGGTCCTTCACGATCGTGTCGGCCCTGTCCTGCTGGAGGTGGCCGGCCTTGACCTGAGCGGCGATGGCGTCCTTCGCCGCCGCCACCATGGCGTCGACCACCTTCTGCTTGTCGACGCCCTTGTCCTTGGCGACGTCCGCGATGCTCTTGCCGTCCTTCAGCGCCGTGGCGAGATCATCCTCGGAGATGCCGAGCGCCTTGGCCGCGGCCGTCAGGCCGAAGCGGCCACCGGCCATGCCGGGCCCGCGGCCGCCGAAGCCGCCGGGCCCGCCCTTGCCGTCCTTGGGGGGCCGGAACGTGCCGTCGACCTGCTTGGCGATGCGGTCGGGGAGTGCCTGCTTGGCCTCGTCGAGCTGCTTCGATGCCGCCGCGACCATGGCGTCGATCACCTTCTGCTTGTCGACGCCCTTGCCCTTGGCGACGTCCGCGATGCTCTTGCCGCCCTCGAGCGCGGTCCGCAGGTCGTCGACGGAGATGCCGATGGCCTTCGCCGCGGCGTCGAGCTCCACGCCGCCGCCAGGACCGCGGCGAGGCCCGCCCATGCCAGGCCCCTTGCCAGGCCCGCGGCTGGGCACGGTCGTGGTGGTGGTGGTGGTGGTGGTGGTGGTGGTGGTGGTGGCCGCCTTCTCGGCGCCCGACGTCGATGGGCTGCCGAGGGCAACGCCGACGACGCCACCGATGGTGAGGGCGCCAGCCATGGCGGCGGCCCCGAGGAGCTTGCGGTTGGCCATCTGTTGTCCCCTTTTGGTCACGCATTCCAGCGTTGGCGTGAACTGCGGACTGGCAGCGAAGCACACGAACCTGGGAATTCCATCAGAGTTCCCCTGGTGCGCCGATCCTACGTTGCGTGGTCATCGCGGCTCGATCGGTCCTCGTAGCCTGGTGACGTGTCCGCTGCCCTCGACCCTCGACCGATCGGGATGTTCGACAGCGGCTTCGGCGGCCTCACGGTGGCCCGGGCGCTGATCGACCTCCTGCCCGGCGAGGACCTCGTGTACGTCGGCGACACCGGCCGCTACCCGTACGGCCCGCGCTCGCTCGACGAGGTGGCCGGTTTCGCTCGCCAGATCGCCGGCTACCTGGTCCGCGACCACGACGTGAAGCTGCTGGTCGTCGCTTGCAACACCGCCACCGCGGCCGCGCTCGACACGTTGCGAGCGGAGCTTCCCGTCCCGATCGTCGGCGTGATCGAGCCTGGCGTCCGCTCGCTGGTTCGGGCCACCGAGACGGGCCGGGTGGGCGTGATCGGCACGGTCGGCACGGTGCGTTCGGGTGCCTACCAGCGGGCCGTCGCCGCCACCGGCGCGGACGTCGACCTGACGATCGCGGCCTGCCCCGGATTCGTGGAGTTCGTCGAGCGGGGCGAGACGCACACCGATCAAGTCCTCGTGTTGGCCGAGCGGCTGCTGGCCCCGGTCATCGACGCCAAGGTCGACGCCCTGTTGCTCGGTTGCACGCACTACCCGTTCCTCGCCCGGGCGCTCTCCGACGTCGTGGGGCGTGAGGTCGTGCTCGTGTCGTCGGCCGACGAGACGGCGTTTGAGGTCCGAGCCCTGATCGCTGGCGGCGGTCCCGATGTCGGCACCGCGGCCGTCGGGCGTCACGAGACGGATCACGTCGGCACCCATCGCTTCATCTCGTCGGGCGACGTGCACCACTTCCGCGAGTTGGGCGCCCGGCTCCTCGGCCCCGAGCTGGCGTCGGCCGAACCGGCGCCCTGGGCCGACTGAGGAGCTCGGCGACGCCGTCTGCGACGATGGCTGCTCGCCCGCACCACCGAGGAGCCCCCATGCGACCCGACGGCCGCCAGCCCGACGAACTCCGCCCGATCACCTTCCAGCGCGACTTCACCGAACAGGCCGCTGGGTCCGTGCTGGTGTCGTTCGGCGGCACCCGCGTGCTGTGCACCGCCTCGGTGGACGAGGACGTGCCCCGCTGGATGCGCGGACGCGGCAAGGGCTGGGTGACCGCGGAGTACTCGATGCTCCCCGGTGCCTCGGCCGAACGCATCGGTCGCGAGGCGGCCAAGGGCAAGCAGTCCGGCCGGACCCAGGAGATCCAACGCCTCATCGGCCGGTCGCTGCGGTCCGTCTGTGACATGGCGGCCCTCGGCGAGCGCCAGGTGATCGTCGATTGCGACGTCCTCCAGGCCGACGGCGGCACCCGCACCGCGTCGATCTGCGGCGGTTACGTGGCCCTGCACGACGCCCTCACCCGGCTCGTGCAGGCCGGCAAGATCCCCGCCCTCCCGCTCACCGATGCCTGCGCGGCGATCTCGGTGGGCATCGTCGGCGGCACTCCGCTGCTCGACCTTCCCTACGTGGAGGACTCGACCGCCGAGGTCGACATGAACGTGGTCATGACCGGCGCCGGGCGCTTCGTCGAGGTGCAGGGGACGGCCGAGGGCGCCGCCTTCTCCCGCAGCGAGCTCGACGCGCTGTTGTCGCTGGCGGAGTCCGGCATCGCACAGATCACGGCGGTGCAGGCCGAGGTCCTGGCCACGCCCCCGTCGCCCCGCCCCGGGCGGTGATGGTGGACGGCGCCGCCCCGGCCCGGCGCGAGCCGGTCGTGCTGGCGTCGGCCAACCCCAAGAAGGCCGACGAGATCCGTTGGGTGCTCGGCGACCGCATGGACCTCGTGCCCCGGCCGTCCGAGGACGAGGTGCCCGAGGTCGTGGAGGACCAGGACACGTTCCTCGGCAATGCCCGGCTCAAGGCCGCGGCGCTGGTAGCCGCCACCGGTCTGGCCGCGTTGGCCGACGACTCGGGTCTCGAGGTCGACGCCCTCGACGGCGCGCCCGGCGTGTGGTCGGCCCGCTACGCCGGCGAGCACGCGACCGATGCCGACAACGTCGCCAAGCTCCTGGCCGCGCTCGCCGACCGGCCAGATCCCGTGGCGCGCCGGGCCCGATTCCGATCGGTGGTCGTCCTCCAGCGCCCCGACGGCTCCGAGCTGGTGGCCGACGGCACCGTCGAGGGCCACATCGCAACCGCAGCGCGTGGGGACAGCGGGTTCGGCTACGACCCCGTGTTCGTGCCCGATGACGGCGACGGCCGCACGTTCGCCGAGATGGACCCGGCCGACAAGCACGCGATCAGCCACCGCGGCCGCTCGCTCGAAGCCCTGCTCGCCCAACTGTCCGCCGCCTGACGGTTCACTTCTTGTGTTCGTTCGTCGGTGTCAGGGCGACGTTCGAACACAAGAAGGCGAGGTGGCCCGCTTCTGGTGTGCATTCGTCGGTGTGAGGGCGACGTTCGAACACAAGAACCGATGAGCGGTCACCAGCCGCGGAGGTCGACGGGCCACTCGTCGAGCACCTGGTCGCCCTGCGTCACCCACAACCGTTCGTGGTAGGCGACCGTCGGGTCGACGTGGGCCGGCCAGATGCGGACCCGGTCGCCGATGCCGGGCAGGGGAGCGCCGTCTGCCATCGAGAACACGGTGTGCTCGTCGGCGCAGTACCAGACCGACGCGCCGTCGATGGCTGGGTCGCCGTGGTCCATGCCGAGCGCCTTGAGGCCGCCGTCGCACGTCGACCAGCCGCCGATCGCGTTGACCGACAGCACCGTCGTGTGGAGGCTGAGCGCCTTGGCGAACCCGACGCCCGCCGCGTCGTAGTGGGTGTCCATCAACGTGAAGCTGCCGGCTTGGAGCTCGGTGACCCACTGGTTGCTGTCCCACGTCCCCGTCCCACCGCCCGAGACGATGTCCCCGCCGACCAGCTCGTGAGCCGCCAGCAGCAGCGCCATGGCCGCCTCGACCTTGGCGGCCCGGTCAACGGGCTCGGCCATGAGGTGCCCCTCGTAGCCCATGACCCCGCGCACGCCCAGGCCCCGGCTGCGGGCCAGCTCCGCCAGGCGCCCCGCGTCCTCCGGGGCGCAGCCGCAGCGAGGCATGCCGACGTTGACATCGATCAGCACCTCGGCGACGCCGGCGCGGGCGGCGACCTCGATCGTCTCGGGCGAATCGACGGCGACGGTGATCCGCGCATCGGGCGCACCCGAGATCAATGCCGCCAGCCGGTCCCCATCGACCACCTCGTTGGCAAGGAGCAGGTCGTGGCCGAGGCCGGCGGCGGCCAACCCGGCGATCTCCCGGCGGGTGGCCGCGCAGAACGCGGTGTGGCCTGCGGCTGCGAGCCGCTGCGCCAGTGCGGTCGACTTGAACGCCTTCACGTGGGGACGCAGGCGCGTGCCCGGCCAGGCTGCGGCCATGCGGGCGATGTTGGCGTCGAGCAGGTCGAGGTCGACCACCAGCGCCGGTGTGGGGAGCTCGTCGATTCGCATGCTCAACCCTGGCAGGCGCGCCGGACCGGGGACGTCAGCACGTCAGCACGTCAGCACGTCGGCACGTCGGCACGTCGGCACGTCGGCACGTCGGCACGTCGGCACGTCGGCACGTCGGCACGTCGGCACGTCGGCACGTCGGCACGTCGGCACGTCGGCACGTCGGGACGTCGGCACGTCGGC
>JAOBWM010000125.1 GCA_025463365.1 Acidimicrobiales bacterium | reverse complement strand
CGCTCACCACGAAGAACACGTCGACGCCGAGGAAGCCGCCCGCCAGGTCGTGCAGGTGGAACCCGACGACGGCGAGCACGGCAACGGCCCGCAGCCCATCGAGTCCCGGGAGGTACCCGGTCGGGGCCCGCGTGGCCAGGTTCCTCGCCTCGGTGGCCGCGGGGTCGGGGCGGGTCGTCAGGTCCTGGGCCTGTGGTTCGGGCCGCAAGCCGACCGCGTACGTCGGGTCGGCAACAGCCGGCGGCTGCCTGGCAGAAGGACCGTGCCGCCCCTCGGGCGTCGGCACGGGTGCAGGTCCGCGACCCGGCAGGTCGGGACGCGGTCGCCGGGCGCGCCTGGCCGGGTTCGGTGCCGGCGGGAGCGAGCGGCTGGTCGAACCGTCGAGGCCGCGTGCCGCGGGGGCCGCGGCCGGTGCCCCGGCGGCCACGCCGGCGAACACGTCGAGATCGCGGCCGCGGCCGCGACCGTCGTACTCGACCTCGGCTCGGCGAGCCCCGACGCGGTCGACCGCCGCGGCGTCGGTCAGGTCGATGTCGGCGGAACGCTTCCCAGCCCGGCCATCGGGTGCAGCAGGCATCCGTGGAGATTCGTTCGAGACCGGCGGAGTGCCTGCCACTCGCCCCCTGCTGCCTCGCTCGACGCCTGACGCCGACGGCTCCGGGACTGGCGGTCGAACCGCTGGGGCGGCAGGCGGAGCAGGAGGACCGGGTCGGGCGGGGCGAGGCGTCGGGCGGGGGCCTGGGCGGGGGGTGGCTCGTGGTCGCGCGTTCGACGCGCGCAGCGGGCCCGGTGCTTCGCCTGCTCCCATGGTGTCGAAAAGCTACCCAACGACCAGGCCCGGCCCTATTCGCCAATTGGGGTAGAGGCTGGCACCCCAGCGGCTGAGCGGCGAAGATGGCGCCATGCCCGGAGTGATCATCATCGCCATCGTGCTCGTCGTCGCCATCCCGGTCTCGGTCCTGATGTCGGGCGCCGTGGCGTCCGCGCTCTTGGGCTACTTCCTCAAGGACGAAGCCGAGACGTCCCACGCCGGCAGTGAGCTCATCGAGACCAACATCTGAGCGTCCTTCGGCTGGCGCGGCACCGAACGCGCCCGAGCGATCAGGCGGTCGTGAAGCCGTCGCGGTGGGCCCAGGCCTCAACCTCGACGTTGGCATCGAGCGGCAGCCGTGACACCTGGAAGGCACTGCGGGCCGGGCGTGGCTCGGAGAATGCGGCGGCGTACCGCTCGTTGAACGTCGCGAACTGGTCGAGGTCGGTCAGGAAGCAGGTCGTCTTGACCACGTGGGTCAGATCCAAGCCGTGCTCGGCGAGACGGTCCGCCAGATTGGCGAGGACCTGGTCGACCTCGCCCGCGAAGTCGGCGACCAACGTGCCGTCGCGCAGCCCGAGCTGACCGGACACGATCACCCAGTCCCCCGCGGCGACCGCAGGCGTGTAGGGCAGGCCGGTGGGGTTGGACATCAGAGCGCTCCTCGCGTGGGCAGGTCGGTGGGGCAACCCTGGTGCAGCCAGACGGCGGCCGCCACCGCGGCGAACACCGCGTCGGATCCGTTGACCGGCGCTCCGGGTGTCCGGTCGATCTCCACCTCGATCGGCGGCGTGTCGATCGCCCGGGGGACGCCGAAGGACCGGATCGTCAGATCGTGGACGATGCCGTCGCGATCGACCGCCAGGCCTTCGCTGGTCACGAGGCCGTACGCCATGTGGGCCGCGCCGATGGCATAGGACCGCAGCACCACCTCGTCGAGCGGATCTCCGGCCGCGACGCGCACGATGATCGCCCCGTCGCGGATCTCCGCCTCGGCGATCCCCCCGTCGGGTCCGGACACGGGTTCGAGGATGCCGCGGGCGCCGGCGAGGAGCATGACGGCCTCGGCCCACCCGGCGGCTCGGAGCGCCGCGGAGGTGGGCGGCCCGACGACGTCGACCTGGGAGACCTCGAGACCGGGTGCGACCCGAGCGATGGCCGCTTGGATCCCGGCGGTCCGCGCCACGACCAAGCGGCCGGTTCCGTCGGAGCGGGCGCCTCCCGCGAGCGGCGGACGCTTGGCACCGAGCTGCACCGCGTCCTCCCGCGACCACAGGACCCGCACCGGTCGCCCGTGGCGGTCGGCCAGCTCGCGCGCCACCGCACCGAGCCCGTCGGCGAGCTTGGCCCCGAACGCACCGCCATTGGCCAGTGGTGACGCCGGTTCCCCACCTGGGAGGCACCAGGTGGCATCGGTCTCCAGGTAGGCGGGCTCCACCCACGATGTCCGCAGACGCGCCGCCCACTCGCCCTCGGGCAGCGGCACCGGCGGGGCCGCGTCGACCGTGGTCCGCCGGCCCTGCACCTTGCCGGCGGTGGTGCGGGCTTCGGTGATGGACTCGCCGACAGCCCACGAGCCGTCGGCGGCGCGCACGGCGACGAGGGCATCGGCCGGGGCCAGGTCGTCGGCGAAACCCCCGTGCCCGAGGGCGACGTCGGGACCGACCCGCTGGCGAGCGTGACCCTCGATGGCGGCCCGCTGGGACGCGGCATCGAGGTCACGAGGTTCGGTGGCCCGGTCCAGCCGGTCCCAGGCCTCGATGATCGTCTGCCAGCCGGTGCAGCGACAGAGGTGCGCCTGGAGGGCGCGTCCCACGGGTGCGTGGTCGCCGAGGTCCGACGCCCGCTCGCGCAGGGCCGAGAGCCGCACGACGATCCCGGGCGTGCAGAACCCGCACTGGCTCCCGCCAGTGGCGCACAATGCCTCTGACCAGGCTTCCTGCACCTCGGGGGCCAGGCCGTCGACCGTGGTCACCGTCCGTCCGGCGACGCGCTTGACCGGGGTCACGCACGAGACGCGCGGGGCGCCGTCGACCAGCACGGTGCAGCAGCCGCACTGCCCCTGAGGGCTGCAGCCATCCTTGGCGCCGCGTGCACCGAGCCCGTCGCGCAGGGCCTCGAGCAGCGATCCGCCGCCATCGGCCACCTCGACCGCACGCCCGTCCAGCGTGAACGCCACGGTCGGATGGTCCGGAGGCAGGTGGGTCACCATCGGGACACTACGAGCCCGCGCGGCCGGACCCGCAGGCCGTCGCGTTGGGCCACGGACGGAAGCGCACCCGCTCCGAGCAGGGACTCGCTGCGCCATGGTTGGGGACCATCCGCGACCAGGGCCGGGTCCCGTGGTGAACTTCGGACGGCCCTCTCGGCCGCGCGCACCGTGCGCGCCACCACCCCAGGCGATTCGCATCGCCAGATCAGGAGCAGTACGTGGAGTCGGGTCTGCGAGCCCCCGACCCCCCGGAGTCCGGGGGGCTCATCGTCATGGTGCGGGTCGACCCCGCCGCCGCGGCGCGGGTGCTCGCGAACGACCTCCACGCCGAACTGGCCATCGGGGGCAGCGCGACCGAGGAGGCCCTCGACCGGCTCGCGATCCGCCAGGAAGCCGAGCCGACGCCGCCGCCCGACCTCGACGCCCTGGCCGCAGCCATGCGCCGGGCCGAGACCATCCGCGAGCAGACGCGCCGGCTCGCCGCCGAGCACCTGGCGGCCTCGTTCAACACGCGCCTCGCCATCCATCCGGACACCATCCGGCGGGCCGCCGCCGAACTGATCTCGGCACGGGCCGAGGCTCGGGCTGCGCAGCTGGCCGTGGCGCGCCGCGCCCGCACCGTGCGCCGGATCGCAGAGCTCGGAGCCGCGGCTGTTGCCGCGGGTGCCGCAGGGCTCGCGTTCGTGGCCGGTCCGGTGGCCGGCCTCGCGGTCATCGGGGTGGCCGCGCTGGGCGGGGCCGGGATCGCGGCCGCGTTCGGAGCCCTGGAGCGGCGGCGGGCTCATCGCCGCTCGCTGCTCGCCGAGGGGCACCAGCGGGCCATCGAACTGGCGCAGCGGCGGTGGGTGCAGGTCACGGGGATCGGCGCCGACCCTGCCGACGCCGAGCAGTTGATCCACCGCTACGAGCCGCAGCACCGGCTGGTGGCCGATCTCGTGGGTGAGCGCCCGGCGGTCCGCGCCGCCGACCAGCTCGCGGTCGAGCGGCGCGGCGCGTGGGTCGCGGCATGGCGGGCAGCCGTCGGAGACAACACCCAGCTCCCCGACCCTCGGCTCGCCGAGATCCTGCAGCGCGAGTCCACCGAGCTCTGGCTGGAAGCCGCGGCGGACCCACACGAAGGGGCCGAGACGTTGGTCGTGGCATCGCCCTATGCCGACCTGTCGGACGAGCGAGCCCGGGATCTGCACCGCCGCCTGCTCGATGTGCCGCGCGGGCACCGCGTGATCGTGGTCTTGCAACCCGACCCGGATGCGCCATCGGGCGCGCGGTTGCCGGGAGTCGGTTGGGTACCGGCCGTCGCCGGCGCCTGAGCCCGTCCCACGGTTGCGCTCCGAGGTTGCCCTCGCTCAGCGCCGAGGGCGCCGAGGGTTCAGCTGAAGGACTGGCCGCAGCCGCAGGTGCGCTGGGCGTTGGGGTTGTCGATCGAGAACCCGGCCTGCTGGAGCCCGTCCTTGTAGTCGAGGGTGGCGCCGGTGAGCAGCTGGGCACTCGACGGGTCCACCACGACCTTCACGCCGGCCTGCTCGAGGGTGACGTCGTCGGACGCCACGTCGGAGTCGAAGAACATCTCGTAGCTGAAGCCGGAGCAGCCCCCAGGACGGACGGCCACGCGCAGCGCCAGCGCATCGTCGCCTTCGGCGCTGATGAGTTCGGCGACCTTGGATGCAGCGTTGTCGGTGATCGCGATCACGGGGCTTCCTCCTGGTTCGGATTGCGGCTGCCAGCGTATCGCTGCCGCTCGCGGATCCGCCCATCTGGGGCACGCCGGGAGTCGGATGACCCCCCGGTAGCATCGGATGGTGCCCGCGAACCCGGCCGACCGGCCCACCCCCGAAGACCTGCGTGGGCTCCTGCGCGGCGTGGTGGACCCTGAGCTGGGCAGCGACATCGTCGAGCTGGGCATGGTGCGCGATGCCACGATCGACGGCGATGGCGCCGTCGTGGTCACGATCGCCCTCACCACGTCGGGCTGCCCCCTGCGCGCTCAGATCCAGCGCGACATCCGCAGCCGCGTCGGCTCGGCCCCAGGCGTGACCTCGGTCAAGCTCGATTGGACCGAGATGACCGCTGCCGAGAAGACGCGGGCCATGGACAAGGCCCGGTTCAACGTGGCCCAGCGGCCCGAGGACACGGCCCTCGCTCCCACCACGCGCGTGATCCTGGTGGCGTCGGGCAAGGGCGGCGTGGGCAAGTCGTCGGTCACGGCCAACCTGGCCGCCGCCCTGGCGAACCGCGGGCTCACCGTCGGGGTCCTCGACGCCGACGTGTGGGGCTTCTCCATCCCCCGGATGCTCGGCGTCTCCGGCCGCATGGCCGGGCGCACCGACGGCGACCACAAGTTGATGGTCCCCATCGAGCGGAAGATCGGCGCCGGCGTCGTCCGGGTCGTCTCCATGGGGTTCCTGGTCGACGACGAGGAGACCGCCCTCATGTGGCGAGGGCTCATGCTCAACCGCGGCGTGCAGCACTTCCTGCAGGACGTGGCCTGGGGCGACGACCTCGACTACCTGCTCGTCGACATGCCTCCGGGCACGGGTGACGTGCAGATGGGCGTGGCCAAGCTCGTGCCCCGCTCGGAGGTCCTCGTCGTGACGACGCCGGCGGTCGCCGCCCAGAAGGTGGCGATCCGCGCCGTGTCGATGGCACGGAAGTCGTACCTCCGGATCGCCGGGGTCATCGAGAACATGAGCTCCTTCGAGTGCGATCACGGCGAGCAGTACGCGCTGTTCGGCGTGGGCGGCGGCCAGAACCTCGCCGATGACGCCGGTGTGCCGTTGCTCGGGCAGATCCCCATCGAGGCCGGCGTCTCGGCCGGTGGTGATGCCGGCGAGCCGGTCGTGCTGGGCGAAGGTCCCGCTGCCGCCGCCTTCCGTGCCGTCGCCGATCGGATCGTGACCGAGGCCGTGCCCCCCGCCGAGCTGGCCGGGTGCTCGGCGCGCATGCTCGATGCCGCGGTGGCCGCCCTCGATGCCGAGGACGAGGCCCAGGCCGCCAACGCCTGACGCATCTCCTCGCGGACCGCGATCCGCTCGATGTGCGGGCCTGCCGCGACGACGTCAGCGCATCCGCGAGCGACGGAGGGCTTCAGGCAGTTCGCCGACGACCGGGCGCCGGACCGCCGGACCGGCAGGCACCACGCACGCCTGCGGCTCCTGCGAGGAATCGAACCCCGGTCCCCGGAGCACGAGCCGGCACCCGAGCTCGGTCTCCACGGACAGCGACTCACCGAGCTCGTCAGCCACGTCCACGATCACGCCGTCGTCTCCGGGATAGGTCCGGCGCAGGTACTCCGGCGCGTAGACCGCGACCCCGGCGACCTCTCCCACCACAGCCTGGTCCGGGCCCGGCCAGAAGTCCTCGTACAGGAACGGTGCCGTCGACTCGCAACAGCCCGTCCCGATCGTCACGGTGAGGGTGCCGGCGCGGCGACGGCGCATCTCCGCGATGACACCCACGGCGCGGTCGGTGGCGGTCACGAGCACGATGCGAGCCTACGAGGCCGCCGACCGCCGACGCACCCGATCTCGCCGCGGGATCCAGCACGCCGCGACGCGATCTGGCTACGGTCGGCGGCTTCATCTGAAGGCGTGGGGTCGTGGATGGCTCCCCCGTCGTCAGACCCGCCCACCATCAGGAGCATCCCCCATGAACCTCCGCGCCTTCGCCGTGCTCGCCACGGTCCTCCTCCTCCCCCTGGCTGCGTCCGCCTGCGGCGACAGCGGTGGCGGTGGCAAGCCCACCGTCGGCAATATCTCGGACCAGCTCCAGAAGAGCGGGATGCCCGCCAAGCAAGCCGACTGCACCGCGAAGGCAGCCGAGAAGGCCGGCTTCACCGCCGACGAGTACAAAAAGCTGGCCGACAAGCCCAACCTCGATGACCCGAAGGTGAAGAAGTACGTCAGGGCCGTTGCGGCCTGCTACGGCGGCAGCACCGGCTCCGCCCCCACCAGCGGCACGGTGACCATCCCCAGCGGCGCGAATCCGCCCCGCAATGGCACGGCCCCCAGCAGCGAGGGCTGAGCCCGCCGTCGCGGACCTCGGCCGACCACGCGGCTGGAAGTGGACCACACGATCGGCGTCCATCCCGAGCGTGTTGGCCGGTCGAGGCCCGCGATCCGCTCCTCCGACGAGGCGGGCTCGCTACGGTTTGGCCCGTCCGACCGCAGGCGGGACCTGCCGATCACCTCACGTGACCGCTCGGGCTGCTCCCCACCACCAACGAAACGGATCCAACATGAAGCTCCGCGCGCTTGCCGTCGTGGCCATCGCCATCCTCGTCCCCTTCGCTGCCGGTTGCAGCTCCGACAGCACCGGCGACCTCAACAAGGGCGATCTGTCGAAGGAGCTCGTCAAGGCCGGCATGGGGAAGCAGCAGGCCCGCTGCATGGCGACGGCCCTCATCAAGGCCGACTTCACCAGGGACGAGCTGGACAAGATGAACAAGGGCTCGAGCGGCGGCGTCGACAAGGCCAAGGTCAGGGCCTTCACCACCGCCGCGACCAAGTGCGTCACCGGCGGCCTGACACCGGGCGGCTGACACCGGAAGCCGACCCAGATCGGCTGATCGGCTGATCGGCTGATCGGCTGATCGGAACCCGCACGCGGAGAGGCCCGGGCAACGCTGCCCGGGCCTCTTCGCGCCTCAGCGGGCGAGCGGGATCAGATGTTCCCGCTCAGCGCCGAGAAGTGGATGTAGTTGTCGCGGCTGCCACCCGGGTTGGCGTGGACGTGCTTCACCTGCTGGTAGGCGCGCAGGCCGTTGATGCCGAGCTCTCGCCCGATGCCCGACTGCTTGTAGCCCCCGAACGGCCGGCTCGGATCGATGAGGTGGTAGTCGTTGATCCAGACCGTCCCGGTCCGCATCCGGTTGGCGACCGCGTGGGCCCGCTCCGGGTTGGACGACTGGACGCCGCCGGCGAGCCCGTAGATCGAGTCGTTGGCGATGGCGATGGCCTCGTCGTCGGTCTCGTAGGGGATGACCGACAGGACCGGGCCGAAGATCTCCTCCTGGGCGATCTTGGCCGAGTTCGGGACGCCGGCGAAGATCGTCGGCGTGTAGAACGCGGCGGGGTCGAGGTCGTCGGCCAGGCCTTCGGGGCGCATGCCGCCGCAGATGGGCTCACCCACCTCTTCGCGCCCGAGGGCGACGTAGCGCTCGACCGTCTCCACCTGGCTGCGGCTCACGAGCGGCCCCAGGTCGGTGGCGAAGTCCATCTGGCTGCCGATCGCGATCTTGCCGGCACGGTCGACGAGCAGGCCGAGGAAGTCGTCGTAGATGCTCTTGTGCACGAGGGCGCGGGTGCCCGATTCGCACACCTGGCCGTTGTGGAAGAACGTGCCCCACAGGACCGCAGCTGCGGCCAGGTCGAGGTCGGCGTCGTCGAGCACGATGTTGGCGCTCTTGCCGCCGAGCTCGAGGGTGACGGGCTTCACGGTGCCTGAGGCGAGCTGCATGATGCGGCGTCCCACCTCGGTGGATCCGGTGAACGCCGTCTTGTCGACGAGCGGGTTCACCGCCAGCTCCTCGCCGCAGGTTCCGCCGGGGCCGGCGACGATGTTGGCGACGCCCGGCGGGAGGTCGACCTCCTGGAAGATCTCGCCGAGCATGAGCGCGGTGATCGACGTGAACGACGCCGGCTTCAGCACGGCGCAGTTCCCGGCGGCCAGGGCAGGCGCGAGCTTCCACGCCGCCATGATCAACGGGAAGTTCCACGGGATGATCCCGGTCGTCACGCCGTGGGGCTCGTAGCGAACCCAGTTCTGCGACGGCGGGAAGGGCGTGCCGGGCAGCTCGACCGACTCGGGCTCCTCGATCGCCAGTTTGGCGAACCAGCGGAACGCGCCCGCCGCGCCGGGCACGTCGGCGAAGGTGGCCTTCTTGATGGTTCCGCCGCCGTCGCGGGCCTCCATCTCGGCGAACTTGTCCGCCTTGGCCTCGATGGCGTCAGCGATCTCGTTCAGCTTGGCGCCCCGTTCGGGGCCGGACATCTTGGGCCACGGACCCTCGTCGAACGCCTTGCGAGCGGCCTCGATGGCGCGTACGGAATCCTCGCGGCCGGCCTTGGCGATCTCGGCGATCGGCTGGCCGGTGGCCGGGTCAGACGTGGTGAACGTTTCGCCGGACTGGGCGTCGACGTGCTGGCCGTCGATGAAGAGCTGGTAGTCGGCCATGTGCCGAACCCCCTGGTTGCGGTGTGGGTGGGGCGCGGTCGCGTCTTGACCGTGCGGTCAAGCACCGTACCCCTCCGGTCGCGGTCCCGCTGACGGGCCGAAGGCCACCCGAGCGCACCAGGTCAGGAGGTCGGCGGGTCCTGGGGGACGACCTCGCGCGAGCGGCCGCCGACGATCTTGGCGCGGAGCCATGCCCCGGCGTTGACCGGGCCGTAGCGCGCCGGGTTCTCGGCGGTGATGCACGACGGGATGCACTCGATGGTCAAGGACGGGTCGCCGTCGAGGAAGCGGGCGATCGAGCGCCGCCGAGCAGAGCCGGTGGCATCGGACGGTGGGGGGACCACCCGGTGCAGGGTCGACTGCCAGCGGTCGTTCGTCCAGCGAGCGAGCATGTCTCCGATGTTGCACACGAAGGTGCCGGGGGCCACCGACAGCGGGTGCCAGGCGCCGTGGCGGCGCACCTGGAGGCCGGGGACCTCGTCGGCCGTCAGGAGCGTGAGCACGCCGTAGTCGGTGTGGGCGCCGAGCCTCATCTGGCCGGGCTCGGGGCCGGGGCTTCCCGGTGCACGCTCGTAGTTGATCGACCGGACGGTGATCACGCCGGCGCGGTTCCGGTCGACCAGCCAGTCGACCGGCAGATCCAGGGCGAGGGCCATGGCCTGCATGACGGTGTCGGCCACCTCGCGCATCGCCGCCTCGTACGCAAGGAACGCCGTTCGCAGGTGGGCGGGTTCGGTGGGCCACACGTTGGGGTGGAAGTACGAGCGCACCGCGTCGAAGTCCGGGCCATCGGCATCCTCACGGGCGATGGTGAACGCCTCGAAGAGATCCGGCGGCGTCTCCTCGCCGAGCGTGTAGGCCAGCGCCTCCCGGCCGAGCTCGGTGTACCCGCAGTTGGCGGCCGGGTCCTCGACGATCCAGCGGTGCTTCTCCTCGACGGGCAGCGCGAAGAACTCATCCCCGGCGGCGACGAACTCGGCGATGGCATCCGACGGCGCCCCGTGGCCGGTGAGCACGAGGAAGCCCGTCTCCTGGCAGGCGTCGTCCAACGCCCGCGCCACGGCCTCGCGGTCGTCGTCGCCACCGAGCCGGAACGGTTCGAGGTCGACGGGGTACGCGACGAGCTCTGGGTGCTCGGCCACGATCTCGGCGGGCTCGTTCACGACATGCCTCGGACGGCCATGTCGGCGTCCGCCCGCCCGGCGTCGAACTCCGCGAGGAAGCGGGTGCGGAGGGCGGCCTTCTCGTCGTCGGGCGCCCAGCACGCCTCGATGCCGTCGAGCGCGAGCTGCTCCATGGTGTCGAGGTCGTAGGAGAAGGCCCGAGCGACGTGTTCGTAGTCGTCGGAGATCGTGGTTCCTGTCATGCCCGGATCATCGGAGTTCACCGTGACCAGCACTCCTGCCTCACGCTGGCGGGCGAACGGGTGCTCGGCCACGTCGTCGATCATGCGGGCGATGAGCACGTTGGAGAGTGGGCACACCGTGAGCGGGATCCGCGCCTCGGCGACACGTGCCATCAGTTCGGGGTCGTCGATCAGCCGGACGCCGTGATCGATGCGCTCGCAGCCCAGCACATCGAGGGAGATGGCGATGTTCTCCGCCGGCCCGTCCTCACCCGCGTGCATCGTCCGCCGCAGTCCCTGCCGGGCCGCCAGCTCGTAGGCCGGCAGGAACGTCGAGTGATCGACCCCACGTTCGGTGGAGTCCCCGCCGATCCCGACGATGAGGTCGCGGTCCTGTTGGGCGGCAAAGGCCACGAGATCTGTCGCGGCCGAGGGTGCGCCTCCCTTGTCGACGTCGAGCACCATCCGGCAGCGCACGTCGAGGTCGGCGTGAGCCTCAGCCAGCCCGGCGCGGATGCCGTCCCACACCGTCTCGAGGGCGACGCCGTAGGCCATGGCGAAGCTCGGCGAGAAGAACATCTCGCGGTACCGGACCCGGTCGGCCACCGCGTCCTCGAGCGCCTCGTAGGTGATCCGGCGAAAGTCGTCGGCGGTGACCAGCGACTGGCAGATGATCCCGTAGACGGCGAGGAAGCTGTTGAGGTCGTCGAAGTGGAACAGCTCGGTCGGATCATCGACTGGGAGCGCTACGCCGTTCTTCTTGGCCAGCTCGACGATGGTGGCCGGCCGGGCCGACCCTTCGAGGTGACAGTGGAGCTCGACCTTGGGTAGCGAGCGGGCCAGGGCCGGGACAGGATCGGACATGGAGCCGAGCATAAGTGTCACTTACGCTCAGATGCGCCGCCTTCGAACAACGGTGGGCGACGAGATCGTGACGCGCCGCTGTCAGCGGACGAGCTCGGGGCCCGCGGCCGAGCGCGCTCAGCCATCCCAGTGGAACGTGCCGCCGGCGCCGATGGTGACCACGACCTCGGCTGGTTCGGTCCCGTCCAACGCCCATCGGTGAGCGATCACGCCGTCGTGGTGGAGCGAGTCGCCCGCCTCCAGGACCACGGCCTCGCCGTCGGCGAACTCGACCCGCACGGACCCGCGGATCACGTACACCAGGTCTTCGCCGGGGTGCTCGAACCACTCCTGCTCGTCGTCGCCCGGGTTCATGACGTAGTGGTAGGCCTCGAGGGCCACGCCGGACCCGGTCCGCGAGAGCAGGCGCGGCTTCTGCGGTTGCCGACCCTCGCTGGCGTGCATGAGCGGCCCGGTGCCCGATCGCGTGACGTGGGAGCGGATCCCCACCGGAGGGAGCAAGGCGTTCGCGGAGCAGCCGAGGGCGTTGGCCAGCCGGTACAGGGTGGGAATGCTGACCGACGTCTGGCCCGCTTCCAGTTGGCTGACGAACGACGCCGACACCTCGGAACGGCGGGCCAACTCGGCGATGGTGAGCGCGAGCGCCATGCGGCGCGCCTTCACGGTGCGACCGACGTAGTCGCCGGCGTCTTGGCCCTCGGGGACCGTCACTCGGTTTGCTCCTGCTGCATCGATCGACCGGCAGGGGCACCGCGGGAACAGCGTCAGCCGGACGGGGGTCTGATGAGACGCCCATCTTGCCCACCGCGTCGCCCCGGCAACCACCCGATGCGTGGATCCGCCAGCCGACCCGTCACCCCGGTGACGAAGCTGGAGCGCCTTGGTTTGAGCTCGTTCATTGCCCGCGTCCGTACTTGGCAACGATCCTCCGCGCCCGCGTCACCGCCTCGGCTCGGACTCGGGCGATGGAACGGAGCCGGCGGCGCTCCTCGGCCGGCAGCGCAGCGACGTACTTGTCCTGCAAGTTCCGGGTGATCGCCGGCAGGCCCACAGCGATCTCGCACTCGCCGTCATCGACGGCAACCTCGATCTCGCGGCGCGACACGTGCGTGGGCTTGGGGTCGGCGTACTGGTACGCGTACTGCGCGTCGAAGTACGGACCGTTCAGGTCGTTGTAGTGGTGACCGCGCTTCGCCATGCACCCTGACCACCGGTGCATCGGCGCCCCCTGGTACTCGGTCCCCCTTCCGATCCTCAGCCCGATCAGCGCCGAGTGGTCACCCGGCATCTGATCGCACGATCTCGACGCCCGCTCGCGGCTGAGCGGTCCACGCTGGGCCCTCCTGTGAAGGGCACGGCGAGATGCGGTCAGGTCAGGACGGGGACCAGATGGTGTCGGGGTCGTCGGGGTCGACGGCTGCGGCGGTGCCTTCGCCGGCGAGCTTGCGGAGGTGGGCCCACACACTGAAGCGAGCGACGGGGTGCAGGACCTCGGGGACGTCCGTGTAGATCGCCGCCACCAGCGCTGCGGTGTCGGCGCCGTCGCTCCCGTGTTCGCGTAGCGAGGCGAGGACCTGCGCTTCGCGCTCGAGCCGGTGGCTGATGTAGTCGGCGATCTTGGCGGCGGGGTCGGTGATCAGGTGGCCATGGGCCGGAGCGATCGACCGCAACGACGGCCGGAGGGTCTGGAGCCGCTCGAGCGAGGCGAGGTAGGCGGCCATGTCGCCGTCAGGCGGGGTGATCACCACGGTGGAGCCGTCCATGATGTGGTCGCCCGAGAAGAGCATCCGGTCGCGCTCCATCAAGAAGCAGAGGTGGTTGCCGGCGTGGCCGGGCGTGTGGATGGCGCGGAGGGTGAACTCGGTGGCCTCGACGGTGTCACCGTCGGCGAGGTGGCGATCGCACACGAGGCCGTCACGGTCCTCGAACGAGAGGATCTCGGCGCCGGTCCGCTCCTTGAGCCCCTCCGCGCCCGGCGAGTGGTCGCCGTGGGTGTGGGTGCAGAGGATCCATCGGATCTCGCCGCTCCCAGCGGCGGCGACGGCATCGAGGTGGGCGTCGTCGGCCGGGCCGGGGTCGATCACCGCGACCTCGTCGATCCCGACGAGATAGGTGTTGGTGCCCGGGCCCGTCATCATCCCGGGGTTGTTGCACAGCACCCGGCGCACGAGCTTGGTCAGCGCGACCGGGACATCGGGCGTGAGGGCGGGGCGGACCGGTTCGTCGACGGTGGCTTCGGTCATGGCGCAGCCACCTCGTCACGTTCGTCGACCGGAGCAGCCGTCGGGACCTCGTCGAGGCCGGTCACCTGGCGGGAGTCGGCCACGTTCATCCAATTGATCGAGGAATCGGGGATCCCCGCTTCGGCGCCGTAGTCCGGATCGCCTGGCAACACGATCCGTACCCCGCCGTCCGCGGCGATCACCCGAGGGAGGATCGTGGGCACGTCGGTGATCTCGGTGGCGGCGGCCAGTGCGTCGGCCGCCGTGTCGAAACGGGCGATCGCCCGCAGGCTGGCGAGGGTGGGCGGCATCATCGTCAGCTCGCCGGACCTGGCCCGCGCGATGCCGTCGGCGGGCCGGAGCCACTCGTTGGCGATCACTTCGTGGTCGTCGTGGAGCGGGGTCTGCAGTGCAGGGGCGGCAGCGAGGAAGAAGCGAGTGTCGTAGCGGCGCGGCGCGCCCTCGGGGGTGATCCAATGACCGAAGTAGTGCATGCCGTCGACCGCGAGCCGAAGGCCCTCGGTTGCGCACAGGTCGACCAGGCGCAGCTCGCCGTCGTCGACCCCCTTGCGATGGGCCGCCCAGCGCTCGGTGCCGGCTTCGTCGTCGAGGTCGACCACCGTGCCGTCGGCGTCGTAGGCCAGCAGCACGCCGGCCTCCTCGAAGCTCTCACGGATGGCAGCCACCCAATAGGCAAGCCCGCCTCGATCGATGCCGAGACGACGGGATGCGTCGGCATCGGTGCGGCCCTCGCAGATGGGCTCGAGATCCAACTCCCGGTCCACCGGGTCGACGGCACCACCGGGGAAGACGTAGGCGCCGCCGACGAAGTCGGACTTGAGGTTGCGGCGGAGCATGAAGACCTCGAGGCCGTCCGTGCCGTCGCGCAAGATGAGGACGGTGGCCGCGTCGCGCAGCGGCACCAGGGTCGGGTCCGTCACGGGCCCAGCTCGGTGTGAGGAGGACGTCCGCTGCCGTCGTGCCCCGAGGTGTCGTACACCCCGCCTGGTCGGAAGTTGCCCACGAACCGCGACCCGGCGCTGGTGGACACCGCGACGAACCGACCGTAGTGACCGTCCTTGAAACGGCGCATCAGCAGGGCACGGACCGGGGCGCGGGTCGGCGGGAGCAAGAGGAGGTAGCCGATCACGTCACCGATGAAGCCGGGAGCGAGCATGAGGGCGCCGGCCACGATGATCAGGAGCCCGTCGACCAGCTCCTTGCCGGGGACCCGGCGTTCCTCGACAGCACGCGAGATCTTGGCCAGCGTGGCCATCCCCTGACGCTTGAGCAGCCACGCCCCGATGGCGCTTTCGACGATCAGGAGGCCGATCGTCTCCCAGGCACCGATCACGTGGGCGACCTGGATGATCACGTACAGCTCGACGAGGGGCGCCACGATGAGCAGCAACACGAGCAGGACCATGGCGTTCCAGGCTACCGGCGGCCCGGGAAGACCCCGCCCTCAGGTCGGTCGCGCGACCTTGCGCCGCAGCCGTTCGAGCCGGACGTCCCACGCCGCGCCGGCGTCGACCAGCCACCGCAAGGCGTCATCGAGGGGGGCCGGCGTGAGCCGGTAGCGCTGCTCGCGGCCGTGACGCTCGGCATCGACCAGTCCGGCATCGGCCAGCACCTGGAGGTGCTTGGCGACGGCCTGGCGCGTGACGGGGAGGCCGGCCGCGAGCTCCGTCGCCGTCGCCTCCCCCCGCCCGCCGACGGCGCGCAGGATGTCTCGCCGGGTCGGATCGGAGAGCGCCGCGAAGACCTGGTCGGCGCGGTCGACCTCAGGCACCGGCGAGGACGTGAGCCGGCCGGAGCGCGCCGGCGAGGCGGCCGAACCGCTCGGCCCACGCGTCGCCGAGACCGAGCAGGTCGGCCACGGCGGCCTCGGTGAGGTGCGCACCGGATCCTCCAGCCCCGCCGACGGCCGCGAGCAGGGAGCGGTCGACGGTCTCGGTGACGGTGACGGTGGTGGTGTCGCCCTCGCCCGCGATGGTGATGACCACCGAGGAGGCGGCGTCCGGC
This sequence comes from Acidimicrobiales bacterium, assembly GCA_025463365.1. Classification (GTDB taxonomy): domain Bacteria; phylum Actinomycetota; class Acidimicrobiia; order Acidimicrobiales; family Iamiaceae; genus Aquihabitans. The sequence goes on along the minus strand of JAOBWM010000125.1, from coordinate 6,986 downwards.
GCATCGTCGGACCACCACGCGAAGCCGAGGCGCGTGCCCTCGGCCACCTCGGTGACGACCACTCGGCGCGCGGCCCCGTCGTGGTCGAGCAGGCGACCTGCGGCGCCAGGCTGGATGTCGAGCTCGACCCGGTCGGCCAGCCAGCCGGAGAGGCCGTCGTCGTCCGCGAGGGCGTCCCAGACGCGGCGGGCGTCGGCGTCGAGCCGGACGGATCGGGTGACGGTGACGGGTTCCACGGGTGCCTCCTCGGCGGGCTGCGCTGGCCGACAGCCTGCCGGACCCCGCCCGCGCTCGCAACCAGCGGGTTGCGTTTTCACTCGGCCGTCCCTACATTCGCAACCACCTGGTTGCACGTTGGGTGCCGCCGGGGTCACCCGAGGAGCGCCATGAGCCTGTTGGTCCCCACCGTCATCGAGCAGACCGCACGGGGCGAGCGCGCCTTCGACATCTGGTCCCGACTCCTGAACCAGCGTCTCGTGTTCTTCGGCACCCCGCTCGACGACACGGTGGCGAACCTGATCATCGCCCAGCTCCTCCACCTCGAAGCCGAGGACGCCGGCAAGGACATCCGGCTCTACATCAATTCGCCCGGCGGCGACATGACCGCTCTGTTCGCCATCTACGACACCATGCAGCTGTTGCGCTGCGACGTCGCCACCTATTGCATCGGCCAGGCCGCGTCGGCCGCCGCGGTGATCCTCGCCGGCGGCACGAAGGGCAAGCGCTTCGCGCTCCCCAACTCGCGGGTCCTCATCCACCAGCCGCACGGCGGGGCCCAAGGCCAGACCAAGGACATGGAGCTGGCCGTCAAGGAGATGGTCCTCATGCGCGAACGCATGGCGGAGGCTTTGGTGCACGACACCGGCCAGTCCAAGGAGCGCATCGACGCCGACATCGACCGCGACTTCATCCTGCGCGGCCCCGACGCGGTGGCCTACGGCTTGGTCGACGAGATCCTCACCAAGCCCGATCCGATCCCCATGGAAGCCCTCCGGTAGGACGCAGAGGGCGCTCCGCCCCTGTCGCTCGAGGCCACGTCGAGACCCACCTCTTCCGGTGATGGGCATGACCGCGGTGGACGAGCAACAGGAGGCGTTCACCGGGTCCGCGCGCCGAGGTCGAACCTCGCCTGCACCGGGCGCGGTGCGTCGTCCGCGGCCCCACCAACGAGTTGGCCCTCGGCCACGACGCCGACGGCTGGCGGGCGACACCCGCTAGGGGCTGCATCGGACGACAGCGGCGCGGCGCAGGTCTCACGACGGAAGTCGGGCGACCCACCAGGCGAGGAGCTCGGGATCCGGACCGAGGCCGAACGCCTCGTTCATCGCCCTGCCGCAAGCGATCAGAGAACGACGTCGCGCGTCGGGTTCGACAGCGTCCGACGCAGCGCGGAAGTGCGCAGCGGCGACGTCCCATCGTTCGTCATCGACCGGGAGGGGAAGGTCGAGGACCTCTGCCGCCCGCAACTTGAGGGCGTGACGACTCTGCCCGGCACCGAGGTGCCGTACGGCGGCGACCACCGTGACCGGTGGGGAGGTGAGCAGGGCACCGATGCGGTCGAGCTCGGCGCGCACCCCTCGTGACGGCTTGCCCGGAGCATCCGACGCGCTCGCCGGTACCACGGTGATCACGGGGACAGAGGGAAGGAGGGTGCCGCTGGCGTCGACCACGACCTCGAGCACCTTGGTCTGCGTGGCGACGAGCACCTTCGGCACGAGCCGGGCCGTCGCCCACGCGGCCAGTTCGGGATCGAGGTCCGCGCGTCGGACGATCGGCCGGGCGTAGGCCGCCTTGTTGAAGCGGGTCGACCGATCGCCCCAGCGAAGGTGGGCCGGGTCGATCAGCCCGACCGTCACGAGCGCGGGGAGCACCATGGACGGCCTGCCCGGTTGGAGATCGCCGGCTGGATCATCGACGACGTGGGCGGCGAGCCCGTAGTACTGGTCACGGAAGTCGGCGGTGGCCGACGCCAGGTCCGCCAACGTCCCCTGCCCCACCACGTCTCGTTGGGGCAGGCCGATCGCGGCCGCGAGCAACCGAGACCACGAGGCGGCCGACGCGACGGGTGCGGCGACACCGCCCACCGAGGTGAAGTCCCGACCGACGGTGATCGCGGTCCGGGCCGGCTGCCGAGTGCGGGTCTCCGCCCGGAGGATCGGAGCGCACACGTCGACCGAGGCGTCGAAGACGCGTGCTGCCGCGACCCAGAGGTGGTCGAGCGATGCAACCTCGAGCACTCGGCGACGAACAGCACCGGCATCGCGAGCGGCGAGGACCGACAAGGGCTGGACGAAGGCGACGACACCGTCGTCGGGACGAGCCAGCTCCGTGCCGAGCACGAGGAAGAGTGCCGCAGGATCGGTGTAGCTACCGACCGCGTCCCCGAACCGGGCACGGAGATCGGCGACCTGTCGACGGCCGTGCGCGGTCGACCGCCGGAGCTGACCGCGGAACGGCGGGTTTCCGATCACGAGGTCGAACCCGGCGCGCCCTTGGGGTCGATCCTCCAGCGCGACCCATTGCGGTGTCGTCAGGGCGAGGGCATCGCCGACGACGATCCGATCCACGAGAGCCTTGGCCGTGACGGCTCCTTCCGACGCCGCCGCCAGCGCCGTCCGACACGCGTCGACCGTGCCCCGATCGAGATCGACGCCGCGCACGCAACGGACGGCGGCCTGCCAGGCCTCGCCAGGAGCGTCGCCGAGATCGATCAACGTCGCGGCGATGCGGGAAGCGGCTGCCACGACGAAGTTGCCGTCACCGCAGGCCGGGTCGATGACCCGCATCTCGGCGACCACCGCGCGACCTGCTCGTCGGCCGTCATCGAGGATCGGGTCGAGAGCGAGGTCGAGCAGACCTTCGACCACGTCAGCCGGCGTGTACCAGGCGCCCAGTGCCTGCCGCCGGCCCTGGGTGGCGAGCCGCGCCTCGTGCTCGCTCGTCGTTGCCATCGATCGCCAGCCTCCCATCCCGGCAAGCCGCTCCACGCGGCACCCCGACGTCCCCGCGACGTCGGCCCCGGCCCGAGCCCGGATCGACCACACCCCGGGTGCGGGGCGGCGGGACGTCAACGGGGATCGGCGACACCATCACCGGCTGAGGACTCGCGGCCATGCACGGCGTACCCTGGTCGGCTGACCGACAGAGCCATCCGCACCGCGTGCCCCGCCTGCGAACCGTTCTCGCCAGCCCCCGCATGCACAGGTGAACCCGATGACCGAAGACCAGACCCCCCAAGCCGACGGCTTTGCCGACCTCGGACTCCGACCCGAGCTGCTCCGCGCCCTCACCGGGCTCGGCTACGAGGAGCCCACGCCGATCCAGCGCGAGGCCATCCCGCCGCTGATGGCGGGGCGGGACCTGCTCGGCCAGGCGGCCACGGGCACCGGCAAGACCGCGGCGTTCGCGCTACCGATCCTCGAGCGCGTCCACCCCGGCGTCGGCGGTGGCGCCCCGGAGCCCGTAGCCCTCGTCCTCGTGCCCACGCGCGAGCTCGCCGTGCAGGTGAGTGAGGCGATCTACAAGTACGGCCGCGAGCTCAAGGCCGAGGTGCTCCCGATCTACGGCGGCCAGCCGATCGGCCGCCAGCTGCAGGTCCTCAAGCGCGGCGTCCACGTCGTGGTGGCCACGCCCGGCCGCGCCATCGACCACATCAACCGCGGCACGCTTCCGCTCGACGCCGTGGAACTGGTCGTGCTCGACGAGGCCGACGAGATGCTCGACATGGGCTTCGCCGACGAGATCGAGGCGATCCTCCAGGCCACTCCGGACAACCGCCAGACCGTGCTGTTCTCGGCCACGATGCCGCCGCGCATCAACAACATCGCCAAGCGCCACCTCACCGATCCCGTGCGCATCGAGATCGGTCGAGCCTCGACCGAGCCGGGCGAGGCACCGCTCGTGCGGCAGTCGGCCTACCTCGTGGCCCGCTCCCACAAGGCCGCCGCCCTTGGCCGCATCCTCGACGTTGAAGCGCCTGCCGCCGCCATCGTCTTCTGCCGCACCCGCAACGAGGTCGACGACCTCACCGAGACGCTGAACGGGCGGGGCTACCGCTCCGAGGCACTGCACGGCGGCATGGACCAGGAACAGCGCGACCGCGTCATGGGCCGCCTCCGGTCGGGCACCGCCGACCTCCTCGTGGCCACCGACGTGGCGGCCCGCGGCCTCGACGTCGAGCACCTGACCCACGTCGTCAACTACGACGTGCCGTCAGCGGCGGAGGCGTACGTCCACCGCATCGGCCGCGTCGGCCGGGCCGGGCGCGAGGGCGTCGCCATCACGCTCGCCGAGCCCCGTGAGCGGCGGCTGCTGGCCAACATCGAGCGGCTCACCCGCCAGAAGCTCACCATCGAGAAGGTGCCCACCGTCGCCGATCTCCGGGCCCGGCAGATGGAGCTCACGATCGACCAGGTCCGCGAGGCCCTGCAGGCCGACGACCTCGACCGGTTCCGCGTGGTGATCGACGCCCTGGCCGACGAGTTCGAGCTCACCGACATCGCCCTCGCCACCGTGAAGCTCGTCCACCAGGCCAGCGGCGCGACCGACGACGACGAAGAGATCCCCGACATCCCGGTGCGCAACGACCGTGACCGCCCCCAGCGCGGCACCGACCACAGCGGCTCGTACAAGGGCGGCGACCGTGGCGGTTCGAGTGGTCCCCGCTCGAAGCCTGAGCGGGGTGGGCCGGGCGGCCAGAGCCAGGCTCGGCGCGGCCCGCAGGGCGACGTGTCGCGGCTCTACGTCGGCGTCGGTCGAGGCGACAAGGTCCGCCCGCAAGATCTCGTGGGCGCGATCGCCGGCGAGACGCGGCTGAGCGGCGGCGACATCGGTGCCATCCGCATCTTCGACCGCTTCGCCCTCGTCGAGATCCCCACCGACGCCGTCGAGGACGTCATCGAGGCCATGCGCAACACCACGATCCGCGGCAAGAAGGCCGCCATCCGCCGCGACCGCGACGACGCCTGACCGCCCCGCCAGCAGCGCCGGTCGGCCTGACCCCCTCGGCGAGTGCCCAACCTGCCAGCCGTTTCTGAGCGCCCCACGTCGCACCCACGCAACACCAGCCGCTCAGAAGAGGTGGCCCGTGTCGAGGCCGTTTCTGAGCGCCCCAGGTCGCACCTATGCGACACCAGACGCTCAGAACGGGCGGCCCGTGTCGAGGGCCGTTTCTGAGCGCCCCACGTCGCACCCACGCAACACCAGACGCTCAGAACGGGCGGCCCGTGTCGAAGGCCGTTTCTGAGCGCCCCACGTCGCACCCACGCAACACCAGCCACTCAGAACCGGAGTCCGACGGTCCACCGTTTCTGAGCGCCCCACGTCGCACCCACGCAACACCAGCCGCTCAGAACGGGTGGCCCGTGTCGAGGGCGTTTCTGAGCGCCCCACGTCGCACCTATGCGACACCAGACGCTCAGAAGGGGTGGCCATGGTCACCGGGACGAGCTGATCGACCACTTCTGCCGAAGGCACCGACGACCCGTGGCCCGGCAGGTGTGCGGTGGAGCAGCGAGACTGGGGCCATGGGGAACGTCAACCGCTGGCTCAAGTACGCCAAGGCCAAGCTCGACTCCACGGTGAAGTCGAGCAACGAGGAGCTCGACCGGGCCGAGGCCAGGCTCGAGGCGGACCGTGCCGACAAGCCGTGGCTCGGGTCGGACGGCGACGCGCCCACCCTCGACGAGGCGCGGGCCCGCATCCGGTGGGAGGCCGAGGAGGCGGCCAAGGCGGCCAATGCCCACCACGGGGCCGCCGCGGATCAGTCGCCCGCCTCGGCCCCGAAACCGGCCGACCCAACCCCGTTGGCAGCAGGACCACTCGCCACACCTGAACCACCTGCCACCCGTGCGGCACCAGCGACGCCCTCGGCACCCGCCACACCAGCAACTCCCGCCACTCGCGCGGTGCCCGCGGCGTCAGCAACACCCGCGGCACCAGCAACACCAGCAACTCCCGCCACTCGCGCGGTGCCCGCGGCACCAGCAATACCCGCCACACCCGAAGCACCCGCGGTGCCCGCGACCCCACCAACACCAGCAACACCCGCGGCACCAGCAACACCCGCGGCACCCGCCACACCCGGCACACCCGGCACACCAGCAACACCCGCCACACCAGCAACACCAGCAGCGCCCGGGGCACCAGCAACACCCGGGGCACCCGGCACACCCGGCACACCCGGGGCACCCGGCACACCAGCAACACCAGCAACACCCGCGGCACCAGCCACACCCGCGGTGCCCGAAACACCCGCGGTTCCCGCGACCCCACCAACACCAGCGTCAGCGTCAGCGGATGGTTCGACGTTGCCGGAGCGGGACGGGAGTGCACCGACGGCGGGGTCGGACGAGCCCAGCGATGCGCCGTCGCCGACAGCCGAGCCCGCCACGCCCGCGACCCCGGCCAGACCCGTCGAGCCCGCAGCGCCGACCGCGGTGCCGGTCATCGAACCGGGGCCGTTCGATCCGGCGACGCCCGAGGAAGCCGCCGAACGGTCGAACGCCCAGATCGAACTCGACCAGCGCGCGAGGGAATCGGCCGAGCGCCTCGAACAGATCCGCCGCGAGCTAGGGGTCGATCCCCCGACCGGCCCGGGTTCGGGCCACGGGGGCTGACGGCCCCTTCAGACTGCTTGGACCATCAACCCCTTGCGCTCGGCCTCGTTCAGGCCGCCCCAGATGCCATGGGGTTCACGGATCGAGATCGCGTACTCGAGGCAGGGCTGCTTCACCGGGCAGGTGCGGCAGATCTCCTTGGCTCGACTTTCACGCGAGAGCTTCTCGTCCTTGCGTTCGAAGGTTCCCGGTGGAAAGAACACCGTCGCCTGTGGCCCTCGACAGGCTGCTCGGAGCTGCCAGTCATCTTCAACACGTTGTGCACTCACTCGAAAGCCCCCTTTCGGTAGCCAGCGAACCTAAGACCGCTGGCACGACCGCACAAGACCCAACTTTCGCGAGCGATTGTGAAAAGACGCGCGAGCGCGG
>JAOBWM010000205.1 GCA_025463365.1 Acidimicrobiales bacterium | reverse complement strand
GACCTCGATCCCCTGGGCGGCGAGCGCCTCGCGCGCGGTGCGGAAGATGAGGTTCTGCTTGGCGCGCATCGAGGCCATCTCGGTGCGCGCTTCGGCGAGATCGCGCTCTTGGGTGGCGCTGAGGTGGGCGATGCCGCCGCGGAGCTCGGCGAGGGCATCGGTGACCGTGTCGGTCAGGCGCCGCAGCCCGTCGACGAGGTCGTCGACGGTGAGATCGGTGGTCGCGAGCGAGGCCTGGATGCGGGTGGACCGCTGGTCGCTCGCCTCGGCCAGGTGCGCCACCTGGTCCATGGCCGCCGTGATCCCGTCGACTGCCGCCAGGAGCTGGAGGTTGAAGGGGCGCTGGTGGGAGGTGATCGGGCGGAACCCCGCGAGCATGGCCTGCTTCACCGGGCGGAGCCGGGCCCCGGGTGGCACGTCGGCGCCGGCGTGGGCGTGCCCGACGGCCTCTTCGAGCCGGTCGCGGGCGTAGCGCACGGCCTCCGTGGCGGGCACGACGGGCTCGCCGTCACCCTCGACGCGGGCCTTGGCCTGCTCGAGGAATCGGAGTACCTGGTCGCGCTCGGTCATCGGCGGCGAGGCTACCCGGACGCGCACGAGGGACCCGGAACGCTCCGGGTCCCTCGTGGCAGGGGGATCGTTGGATCAGCTCAGGCGGCGCGGGCGACGAGGTCGCGCGCCTGCTTCACGAGGTCACGAGCCTGCTCGGGCAGCTTGTCCTCGATCTGGGCGAGGAGGGCTTCGAGGCGGCCTTCGAGGCCCTCGAGGCGCTCTTCGATCTGCTTGACGCGGTCCTCGACGAGCTCGGACACCGAGTCGAGGGATCCCTTGGCGGTGCCGCGGGCCTCGTCGAGCTGGGCGGTGACGGCCTTGGTGAGCTCCTGGCGCTGGACCTGGAGCTTCTGGAAGCCGATGACGCCGGCGCCGATGCCCACGTAGATCGCATCGCGAAGGGTGTCGGTGATGGTGTCGATGTTGACGTCGGCCATGGTGGTGGCTCTCCTGTGGTGGGGGTTGATCGGGGCCGGGGGCGGCCCCGGCGTGCGAACAACACTACGCACTTTGTTAAACAGTTGCAAGCATTCGGGGACCGGAGGGGCGCATGTCACAACCCCTGCCAGGTCGGGTGGCATGCCCCGATGGCCGCGAGGTCGGGCGTTAGCCTCGCTCCATCGTGGACCCCAGCAGCGCGCGCACCACCGCGCCCCCCAAGCCCGACGCCGGCGGGCCGGCAACGGTTCCGCCCGTGGTGGCGGTGGTGGTCACCCACGACCCGGGGCCCTGGTTCGAGGAGACCCTCGCCGGGTTCCGCGACCAGACCTATCCGGACCTGTCCGTGCTGGTCATCGATACCGCGAGCGCCGATGACCCCACGCCACGGGTCGCGGCCGTGCTCCCCGACGCCCACGTCCACCGGCTCGACCACGACCCCGGGTTCGGGGCCGCCGCCAACCTGGTGGCCGAACTGGTCGAAGGGGCCGCGTTCTACGTCCTCTGCCACGACGACATCGCCATGGAGCCCGACACGGTCCGCTCGCTCGTCGAGGAGGCCTTCCGCTCCAACGCCGGGATCATCGGCCCCAAGCTGGTCGAGTGGGACGATCCCCGCCGCCTGCTCCAGGTGGGCATGTCGGTCGACAAGACCGGTGCGCTCGCGGCCATCAGCGAGCCCCACGAGCTCGACCAGGAGCAACACGACGCCGTCCGCGACGTGTTCGTCGTCCCCGGCGCCTGCACCGTGGTCCGCGCCGACCTGTTCGCGGAGCTCGGCGGGTTCGACTCGGCCATCGTCGGCCTGGGCGACGACGTGGACCTCTGCTGGCGCGCCCACGTGGTGGGCGCACGCGTGCTCATCGGGCCCTCGGCGCGGGTTCGCCACCTCGAGGCGCTGGCGTCGCGCATGCCGCTCGACGACCGGCGCCGGCGCCTGGCCCGCCACCGGCTGCGCACCTCCCTGGTCTGTTACGGCTGGTGGCACCGGCTGCGCGTCCTGCCCCAGGCGCTGCTGTTCCTCCTCGCCGAGGCGGTCTACGCGGTGCTGGCCGGCCACCCGGACCAGGCGCGCGACGTCCTCGCGGCCCTGCCGTGGAACCTGCGCCGCCTGCCGGATGTGCGGCGGCGGCGCAAGGCCCTCGGCAAGATCCGCCGGGTCGCCGACGGCGAGGTCCGCGAGCTCCAGGTCCGCGGCAGCGCCCGCGTCAGCGCCTTCTTCCGCGGCCAGATCGGCGCGCGGGACGACCGAGTCACGTCGGTCGCGCGCTCGTCGCGGGACTTCGTCGGCGCGATGCGCGAGGGCTCGCGGCAGTTCACCGGGACCCTCGCGATCATCCTTGGCGTCCTCCTCCTGATCGGCTCGCGGGGCCTCCTCTTCGGCCACATCCCGGTGGTCGGCGAGCTGTCGCGGTTCCCGGGGAGCCCGGGGTCGTTGGCCGAGGCCTGGTGGAGCGGCTGGCGTCGGGCCGGGCTGGGCGGGGGGTCCGCGCCGCCCACGGGCTTCGCGATCCTTGCGGTCCTCGGCTACGTGTTCTTCGGGGCGATGGGCCTGCTGCGAGCGGTGCTCATCTTGGGGACCATCCCGTTGGGCGCCCTCGGCGCGTGGCGCCTGGCCAAGCCGATCGGGTCGGCCCGCGCCAGCGTGACCGCCTTCGCGGTGTACCTGGCGATCCCGGTCCCGTACAACGCGCTGGCTCGGGGTTCGTGGAGCGGTCTCCTCCTCTATGCGGTGTCGCCCTGGCTCCTGCTGGCCCTCGGCCGGGCCAGCGGCGCCGCACCCTTCGGGCCGACCGGCGCCGACGACGCCGAACCCGCGGCCCGTCGCCCGGCCCGCAGCGTCGTCGGGCTGACCTTGAGCCTCGGACTCATGTTGGCGCTGGTGGCCGCGCTCACCCCGTTCGTGCTGGTCGTCGTGTTGGTGCTGGCGCTGGCCATGGTCGCCGGCTCCCTCCTGTGCTTCCGGGTGGCCGGCAGCCTCCGGTTGCTCACGGTCACCATCGGCGCGCTGGCCGTCGCGATCCTGCTGCACGTGCCGTGGAGCCTCGATCTCCTGCGCGCGCCGTCGCCGTGGGAGGCGCTGACCGGACTCGGGTCCACGAACGGCGGGCCGCTCACGCTCGGGCGGATCCTTCGGTTCCAGAGCGGGCCGTGGGGCGCGCCCCCGCTCGGATGGGCGTTCCTGCTCGCCGGCGCCCTGCCCGTGATCATCGGGCGGTCGTGGCGGCTCGAGTGGGCGGTCCGAGCGTGGGTGATCGTCCTCGCCGGCTGGGCCGTGCTCTGGGCCAGCCAGGAGGGCAAGCTCCCGGTGGGGCTCCCGGCGGCGGAGGTCGTGCTGGCGCCCGTCGCCGCCGCCCTCGCGCTGGCAGCGGCCCTCGGGCTCAGCGCGTTCGAGACCGACCTGCGGGCCTACCGCTTCGGCTGGCGCCAGCTGCTCTCGGTCTTCGCCGCCTTGGGCGTGCTCCTCGGCGCCCTGCCGCTCGGGAGCGGGCTCATCGAGGGCCGCTGGCAGATGCCGGCGGAGGACTTCCGGGCGAGCCTCGACGACCTGCTCACCACGCGCGGCCGCGCCCCGTACCGGGTGGTGTGGGTCGGCGATCCCGAGCTCTTGCCGGCGGCCGGATGGCGCTACGACGACCAGGTCGCCTACACGTCCACCGACCGCGGCGTGCCCACGGTGCTCGACCGGTTCGGTGGGCCACCCCCGGGGGCCACGCACCTCATGGCCGACGCGCTGCACCTGGCCCAGGACGGCAAGACCAGCAGGCTCGGGCGCCTGCTGGGGCCGATGGGCGTGCGCTACATCGTCATCCAGTCCCGGCTCTCGCCGTCGTCGACCAGCGTCACCGGCCAGCGCCGCCCACCCGCGGCGCTCACGGACCGCTTGGCCCAGCAGCTCGACCTCGAGCAGGTCCCGGTGATCGAGGGGCTGCTCGTGTACCGCAACACCGCCTGGGTGCCCAGCCGGGCGGTGCTGCCTCCCCGCGACACCGATCCCTCCAGCTACACCGATGCCATCGGTGAGGATCTCCGCGGCGCCCGCACGGCGTTGCCCCACGAGGTCGGCGACTCGGGAGCCTCGGGCCTGGTGCCGGCCGCCGGGGACCTGCTCGTGGCATCCACCGCCGATCCGGGCTGGCAGCTCAAGGTCGACGGGGTCGTGACCGCTCGCACCACCGCCTACGGCTGGGCCAACCAGTTCTCGGTCGGCCGGGCGGGCGAGGGCTCGCTCAGCTACCGGACCCCGCTCGGACGCCGGGCGGCCACGGCCGGCCAGCTGGTGCTGTGGATCCTCGTCGTGTGGGTCTGGCGGCGGGCCCGTCGCAAGGAGAAGCGCGTCCCGGCGCGGGAGGTGGCGGCGTGATGGCGCGCCGGCCCGTGCCTCGCCACGGTCGCAAGCTGAAGCGGTTCACCCCGCGCCGCTGGCTCCCGTTCCTCGCCATGTGCGCGATCGTCGCCCTGGGCGTCGTGGTCGCGTCCCGCGACACCACCACCGGCCGATCGCCCACCGAGGCTCCTGCAGCGAGCAAGGCGCTCGTGCCCGCGGTCGCCCCGAAGGGCGCGCTGTCCTCGGCGTGGTTCTGTGGGGGCGGCAGTGCTCTCGGCGCGAACGGGCCGGCCGAGATGACCCTGCTGATCGCCAACGACGATGGGCGCGGCGCGGTGGCCGACATCACGGTCTACGACGATGCCGACGGCCACCGCAGCGTCCAGGTCCTCGTTCCCGCCAACGGCCGGACGCGCGTCGCGGTGCCGACGATCCGCACCGGCACCTGGGTCGCGGCCACCGTCGAGGTTCGCGGCGGGCGGACCGTCGTCGAGCGTGAGGTCCGCGGTCCCCTCGGCTTCGATGCCGCGCCGTGCGCCACCGCGGCCGCGCAGGAGTGGTTCGTGCCGTCGGGCTCCACCAAGCGGGGTTCGGAGGAGTACCTCAGCCTGTTCAACCCGTTCCCGGACTCGAGCAGCGTCGACATCTCCTTCGCCACCGAGACCGGCCGCCGCGCGCCTCGGGCGCTGCAGAGCTTCTCGGTCCCTGGTCGTTCCCTCCGCATGGTCCGCGTCGCCGACACCACGACGGACCGCGCCCAGGTCGCGGCCACCGTGCGCACCCGTTCGGGCCGGATCGTGGTCGACCGGATCCAGATCCACGACGGGACCGGCGACCCCGTGAAGGGCGTCGGACCAGACGCGCCCACCACCGATGCGCCCATCGGCCTCGTGTCCACCGTCGCCTCGTCGGGGTCTGCACCGCGCTGGTTCTTCCCCGGATCGAGCCTGGCCGACGGGACCCGCAGCCGGCTCGCGGTCTTCAACCCGAGCAGCGGGAGCGTGCGAGTCGACGTCGTCATCTCCTACCAGGACCCCAAGAGCAACGGTGTGCCCGAGCCGATCCAGATCACGGTCCCCGCCCGCCAGACCGAGATCGTCGACCTGACCGACCAGTCTGGTCTCCTCGTCGGCGTCCCGTTCACCGTCGACGTGCGGTCGCTCGACGGCGTGTCGGTGGTGGCCGAGCGCACCGTCGACACGGGACGGCCCGCGAAGCGCCGCGGGGCCACGATCACGGCCGGAAGTCCGGTGGCGGCCCGGCGCTGGCTGGTCGCCCAGGGCGGCCCGAGCCGGGCCCGCTCGTCCTCGGTCACCGTCGCCAACCCGGGCCCGAACGCCGTGCACCTCCGGGTCGTGCAGCTCACCTCCGGAACGCGCCGTCCGCTCGCCGGCGGCACGATCACGATCCCCGCTGGTGACCGTCGCCAGGTGCCGGTGGCCGATGCCGGCGTTGCCGCGACCCTCGAGATCAACGCGGACGGCCCGGTCGTCGTGGCCTACGGGCTGTCCCAGACCGACGGTCTCGGCCTGGCATCGGCGCTCGCCGAGCCCTTCCCCGAATCGGTCGTGGCCCTGCCACCCACCGGCTGAGGCGCCGCCGCCCCGAGCCGCCATGATGGGTGGGTGCTGCAGGTCGTACTCATCGTCGCCATCGGCGGCGCCGCGGTGGGCGTGGCCCAGGTGCTGCGCCGCCGGGGATCGGATGCACCCGAACAGGGCGCCTCCTGGACGGTGCCGGCGCAGCTCGACCGGACCGACTTCGCGGGGTCCGAGGTCCCCTGGCTGGTGGCCGTGTTCTCATCGTCCACCTGCCTGGCCTGCGGCGACACGTGGGAGAAGGCGAAGCACCTCGACAGCGCCGAGGTGGTGGTCCAGGAGCTCGATGCGGTCGAGGACAAGGCCGTGCACCAGCGCTACGGGATCGACGCGGTCCCGCTCGTGTTGGTGGCCGACGCCGAGGGCGTCGTGCGGCGATCGTTCGTCGGGCCGCCCACGGCCACCGACCTCTGGGCGGCACTCGCCGAGCTGCGTGAGCCGGGCACCGTGCCGCCGGGTTGCACCGAGCCGTAGGCCCGGCGGTCAGTCCTCGTTGGAGAACGAGGAGCTGGGCTCGAAGCTGGGCGTGGCCGGGGGAGCGGTGCTGCCCAGGTTGCAGAGGCGGACCACCTCGGCACCGTCGATCGTCTCGTGCTCGAGCAGGCTGCGGGCGACGAGGTCGAGGCCGTTGCGGTTCTCGGTGAGGAGCTCCTCGCAGCGACGCTCGCAGTCACGCAGGATCTGTTCGACCTCCTGGTCGATGACCCGGGCCGTCTCGTCGGAGTAGTCGCGGGCATTGCCCATGAGGTCCTCGCCGAGGAACACCTGGCCCTGCGAACCCCACGCCATGGGCCCGATCCGCTCGCTCATGCCCCACTCACGGACCATCTTGCGGGCCCGCTCGGTGGAGACGACGAGGTCGTTGTTGGCGCCGGTCGACACCACGCCGAAGATCAGCTTCTCGGCGATGCGGCCACCCATGGCGACCACGATCGACTGCTCCAGGTAGTCCTGGTTGTAGGAGTGGCGATCCTCGACGGGGAGCTGCTGGGTGACACCGAGCGCCATGCCCATCGGGAGGATCGTGACCTTGTGGACCGGGTCCGCGTCGTCGAGCATCGTGGCGCAGACGGCGTGGCCGGCTTCGTGGTAGGCGGTGAGCTCCTTCTCCTTGTCGGAGAGGGCCATCGACTCGCGGCGCTGGCCCATCAGGACGCGGTCACGGGCGTACTCGAAGTCGTCCCGGGTGATCATCTCGCCGCCCTTGCGCACGGCGTGCAGGGCAGCCTCGTTCACGAGGTTGGCCAGTTCGGCACCGCTCATGCCGGGCGTGCCACGGGCCACGACGGACAGGTCGACGTCGGGACTGATGCGCTTGCTCTTGGCGTGCACCCGCAAGATCGCGAGGCGCTCCTCGTGCTCGGGAAGCGGCACGACCACCTGGCGGTCGAAGCGGCCGGGGCGGAGCAGGGCGGGGTCGAGCACGTCGGGCCGGTTCGTGGCCGCGATCATGACGATGCCCTCGGTGGCCTCGAAGCCGTCCATCTCGTTGAGCATCTGGTTGAGCGTCTGCTCGCGCTCGTCGTGCCCGCCGCCGAGGCCGGCGCCGCGCTTGCGGCCGATGGAGTCGATCTCGTCGACGAAGATGATCGCCCGGCCCAGCTTGCGGGCGCTCTGGAAGAGGTCACGGACCCGGCTGGCGCCGACGCCCACGAACATCTCCATGAAGTCCGAGCCGCTGACCGACAGGAACGGCACCCCGGCCTCGCCGGCGACGGCGCGGGCGATGAGGGTCTTGCCGGTCCCGGGAGGGCCGACGAGCAGCACCCCCTTGGGGATGCGCGCGCCGATCTGGCCGAACTTCTCCGGGTACTTGAGGAAGTCGACCACTTCGCGGATCTCGGTCTTGACGCCCTCGTAGCCGGCGACGTCGGCAAACGTCGTCCCCGGACGCTCGGTGGAGTAGGTCTTCGCCCGTGAGCGACCGATGGACATGATGTTGCCCATCTGCCCCTGCGCCCGGCGCTGCATGAAGATGAAGAACCCGATGATCAGGACCGGGAAGAACAGCAGCGGCAGCCACTGCTCGATGAACGACGGCGTCGGCCGCTTGTTCTTCATGTCGACGTTGTGGCTGAAGAGGAGCTCGCGGTCCTGGTCCGGGAACGGGATCAGGCCCGTGGTCTGGAACTCGGTCTTCGCCTTGTCGTCGAGCTTGCCGGTGATCTTGCCGGAGCTCGTGTCGTAGGTGATCTCGGCCACCTTGCCCGCCACGACCTGCTTGCGGAACTGGCTGTAGGTGTAGTCCTTGCCGTTGGTGCCGCGCTGGGAGATGACCGCAAACGCGGCGATGACCACGAGGGCGATGACCGCCCATGCGGCCCAGCGGCCCGGGCCGACGAAGCGGCTCGCAATCGGCGATCCGCCCGATCCGCTCGCTCCCCCGGGGCCCGCGGGCCCGGGACGCCCCTGGCCACCTGGGCCGTTCGGACGTGGGGGCGGCGGAGGCGGGGGCGGCGGCGGACCCTCTGGAGACATGGCGCCATGCTAGGGGCCGCACCCTCGGACCCGGCAGCCAGGTGGCGATTCACCATCCCCCAGCTGATCGACAGCCATCGGTACCCTGCGGCCATGCGTCGTCGTTGCGCCCGACCGGCCTGTGCCGAGCCCGCGGCTGTCACCTTGTCCTACGGCTACCAGGCCGCGACCGTCTGGCTCGAGCCCCTCACCGTGGATGGCCATCCGATGAACCACGACCTGTGCGACCGCCATGCCGCGCGCACGGCTCCGCCCCGAGGGTGGGAGCTGGTCGACCTGCGCACCGTCGCCGAGTCCATCGCTTCCTGACCTGCTGCCGACTCCTATCGCGGCCAGAGCCCCCGGTAGGATCTCGCCCTCATGGCCGTCCCCGCTCCCGTCGCCACCGACGCGCCTGTCACCCCTCGTTGGGGCCTCGGCGACGCCGCCATCGGCTGGTTGATCGGCTTCTCGGCGGCATCGGTCGTGACGCTGATCGTGTTCGCGGCGTTCGGCTACACCCAGGCCGACATCGACCACCATCGCGTGCCGCTCGTCGTCGATGCCATCAGCTTCCCGCCGCTCTGGCTCGGCTTCGTCGGCGTGCCGATCTGGGCCGCCGCCACCAAGGGGAACGGGTGGATCCGTGACTTCCGGGTCCGGTTCCGGTGGATCGACGCACCGATCGGCGTCGTGGCCGGCCTCGTCGCCCAGTTCGTGATCGTCCCGCTCGTGGCGATCCCCGTCCTGTGGGCCAGCGGCAAGTCCGCCGACGACCTCGCCAAGCCGGCCCACGACCTCGCCGATCGTGCCCACGGTTCGCTCGGCATCGCGATCTTCGCCCTGATCGTCGTGGTCGGAGCGCCGTTCGCCGAGGAGCTCTTCTTCCGGGGGCTCGTGCTGCGCTCGTTCGAGAAGCGGTACGGCATCGCCATCGCGGTCGCCGCCACCTCGCTCGTGTTCGGGATCACCCACTTCGAGGCGTTGTTGACGCTCCCGCTGGCCGCGGCCGGCGCCGTGTTCGCCCTGCTCGCGGTGAAGGCCGATCGCCTCGGGCCGGCGGTCTTCGCCCACATGACGTTCAACGGCGCCACCGTCGTCAGCCTGCTGGCGGCCCGATGACGACCCCCATCGACGTGATGGAACCCGACGACCTGACCGACCCGCCCGAAGCGGTCGACGCCGATCTTCGGTTCCCCTCGCTCGGTGAGCGGTTCGGCGGGTGGTGGTCGGCCACCGCGAAGCGGTTCGACGAGGACCCCGGGAAGATCGTCGAGGCGGCGGTCTCGTTCGTGGCGGTCGCGCTGGCCACGATCCTCGTGTTCGCCGTCCTGCGGCCCAACCAGTTCCTGAACGACAAGACGCCGACCGGCGGCGACATGGGCTCGCACCTCTGGGGCCCGCGGTACCTGCTCGACCACCTCTTGCCGCACTTCCGCCTGTCGGGCTGGACGCCGGACTGGTACGACGGCTTCCCCGCGTACCAGTTCTACATGGTGATCCCCTCGCTGCTCGTGGTGCTGATCTACGTCGGGCTGCCCTGGTACCTGGCGATCCCGGCGCTCATCGGGTGCGTCGCGCTCGGCCTGCTCGGCTGGATGAAGGAGCGGCTCTACCGGTACCGGCTCGCGCTGGTGGGGATCGCCGGGCTGCTCGCCGTCTGGGTGATCCCGCTCTCCTACAACCGCTCGTTCAAGCTCGTGACGGGGCTCGGCCTGCTCGGGCTCCCGGCGGCGTGTTGGCTGTTCGCCAAGCTGTCGGACCTGCCGTTCCCGGCCCCGCCGCTGGCGGCGGCCGCCGCGCTGATCTTCATCTTCAACCGCCAGCCCACGTTCAACGACACGGGCAACATCATCGGCGGCAACTTCCAGTCGACCATGGCCGGCGAGTTCGCCTTCTCGATCAGCCTCACCTTCGCCGTGCTCTACCTGGGGGTCGCGGTCCGGGGCCTGCGCACCGGGAAGCACCGCGCCCTCGCGGCCGTGCTGTTCGCGGCTGCCGGGTTGTGCCACGTGATCCCGGCCTTCTTCGTGCTGGCGTGCACGGCCGCGCTGTTCGTGGTCCACCCGGACAAGGCCCGGTTCAAGTGGCTGCTCACGATGGTGCCGGTCGCGGGGCTGCTCACCGCGTTCTGGGTCGTGCCCTTCTACCTGCGCAGCGACTACGTCAACGACATGGGGTGGGAGAAGCTGCCGGTCCCCAACGCCGAGCAGAACTCGATCAGCTACTACCTCTGGCCCAAGGCGCTGCTCTGGCTGTTCGTCATGGCCGCCGTCGGCGTCGTCGTCTCGGTGCTGCGCAAGCGTTCGATCGGCATGGTGCTCGCCATCGCCTGGGCCGGCGTGGCGCTCGGGTTCGTGTTCCTGCCGCAGGCCCGGCTGTGGAACGCCCGCCTCCTGCCGTTCATGTACCTGTCCGTCGCGCTCCTCGCCGCCATCGGGCTCGCGGAGCTGATCCACCTGGCCGCCACGGCGGCGGCCGGCGATGCGC
>JAOBWM010000196.1 GCA_025463365.1 Acidimicrobiales bacterium | reverse complement strand
GACGACATCGACCTGCTGCGCGACGTCAACCTCGTCCACCACCACGCCCACCGCCACGACGATGCCTGGCACGTCCACGACCACACCGCCGGCCACCACGCCGTCAGGCCAGCGGTCGTCAGGTCAGCGGCCGTCAGGCCAGCGGTCGACCGGCAGCAGCCGTCGGACGAGGTGCGGCCCGGCGCCTGATCCCGGCGGCGCGACCGCCGAGCACCCGGAACGCCGAGAGGAACAGCACGATCGCAACGCTCGCGATCGCGGCATCGGTCAGCGGTCCCCCTGCATCGGTGCCCGCCGTCAGGAGGTGGATCGTCGACACGGCGTACAGGCCGAAGCTGCCGAGGTGCACGCGGTGCCACAACCGCTTGGGCATCCGCGAGCGAAGGAGCGACGTGACCTCGACCGCGACGAGGAGGTACATCGCGACGACCCCCCACGCCACCGGGACCGGCTTCCACGCCGATGCCAGCGGCACCAACAGCTCCGCCGGCCCGAACTGCACGAACGAGTCGGCCACGAGGCCCGTGAGGTGCGCGACCACGAAGACGACGGACAGGCCGCCGAGGAAGCGGTGGAGGTCGAGCAGCCACGGGCCCGGCGGCCGCCGGCCGAGCATCCGCGTGGACAGCAGGAGTCCCCAGATCACCGACAAGGTGCACAGCGACCACGCCACCACGCCCGACGACCGGGCGACGAACCACCACAGCTGAGGGTGCACCTTCACCAGAGGTAGTCCTCCATGCCGTTGACCGGCCGCACGTCCGACCGATCGACGAACAACCCCGGGAGGCCGGCCGAGGCGAGCAGGGCCGGCCCGTCGGGCCCGGCGAGGAGCGCAGCCTTGGCCCACACGTCGGCCTCGAACGCGCACGACGCGATGACGGTGACCTGGGTTCCGGTGTGGACCGAGGGCTGCCCCGTCCTCGGGTCGATGAGGTGGTGCTGGCGGACTCCCCCGCGCTGCCAGGCCCGCTTCGTGGTCGCGCTGGTGGCGACGGCACCAGCGACCAGCCCGATGACCGCGACGGTGCGCGCCGGGTCGAACGGGTCGTCGACGGCGACCGACCACGCGCCATCGGGTCCCTCGCCGACGGCCCGCAGGTCGCCGCCGAGGTTGACGCAACCCGACGTTCCGGCCGCGAGCCAACGCTCGGCGATCAGGTCCGCAGCTCGGCCCTTGCCGACGCCCCCGAGGTCCAGCGCGACCCGGCCTTCGAGTGTCACGGTCCTCCGAGCAACGTCGAGTGCGACCCGCCCCGGTCCGGGCGCCGGCGCCGGCGCCGGCCGGGCAGCCGCCACCGGTCGGGGCTCGTCGGCCGGGTCGATGAGGTCGGCGAACGTCCGGTCGTACCCCGCGGCCTCCAGCGCCGGGAGGATCGTCGGGTCGAACCATCCGGCGGTGCGGCCACACGCGTCGAGGGCGGCGACGATCAGGTCGAACGTGACCGCGGGCAGCGCGACGGGCACGCCAGGTGACCGGTTCAACCGGGACAGGTCGCTCGACGGCCGGAACCGGCTCCAGTGTTGTTCGAGCCGATCGATCTCACCGGCGGCCTCGGCCAGTTCGGCAGACCCGAGGTCGATGCCGATGAGCTCCAGATCGGTGCCCATCGCCCGTCCGAGGTGACGGCACAGGTGACGGTCCGAGCCCAGCGCGACCGCCACGATCAGCTCGGCTTGGTGTGGGTGACGGGAGCTGTCGTCGGGGTCGGCTGAGGCGCGGGCTGCGGCAGGGCCGTCGTCGGCGGCGACGGCGCTGCGGTCACGGGTGGCGCCGGCTGGGGCGTCGGGACGGGACCCGCTCCGGCGGGTGTCCCGCTGGTCGCGGCCGGTGCCGACCCGCCCGCACCTGTCGCGCGGCGAGCGCGCGTGACCGGTACCCGCGCCGGAACCTGCGGCCGGCGCTGGACCACCACGATCTTCGCCGCCGGGGGAGGCGGGAGGTAGACGATGGTGGTCTCCGTGGGTCCGGTCGCGACCGCGGCCGGAAACGTCGTCGTGGGCGCCGCCGCAACCGTGCTGGCCGCCGGGTGTTCGGCCGACAGGGCGAGCACCATGGCGACCGCCGAGGCCGGGGCGAGGAAGCCGATCGCCATCCGTGCGTGACGGGCCCGGTGGCCCCGTCGCTCAGCCACGGTCGCGCTCAGTCATCGTGGAGCTCGGGCGGCTCGGTCGGCTCGGGGGGCTCCGGGGGTTCGGGCTCGTCGCGTGGCTCCACCTCGGTGTGGTGGGTGGTCGTCGTGACCGCTCCGACCGGTGCTGCCGGAGCGGCCGGCATCGCCACGACGGGAGCGGCCGGTGCGCCGGTCCCCGATGGGGCTGCGCCTGCCGGCTGCGACGTCACCGGCGCCGCGGGCGCGGCAGCCGAGACCGAGGTCGACGACGGAGGCGCCACGGTGGTGCCGGGGTCGTCCTCGAACACCACGGTCACCTCGGGCGGGAGCGTCGGCGACGAGCGCACGACGACCCGAGCCGGAGCCTTCGGCACCAGCGAAGCGACGTTGAGGGCGTCGAGGCGGCCGACATCGCTGGACGCGGGACCGGCCGCGGCGCCGATCAAACCGACGTTGAGGGCGATGGCGCCCACCGCTCCCGCGCCCGCCAACCCGACCGACGCCGCGATCACCAATGCCTTGCGCTTCTCCATGCTGCCCTCCATCGCTTTCGGTCGAACGTACGGAAGTGTCGGTTCGCAACCGTCCAAGCCGAAGTAAAGCCTTGGCCAAACTCCCGTCGAGGGACCCATGACGTGTCATGTTTGACGCCGTGCACGTGCTGATCGTCGAGGATGACATCGCCATCGCCGCACCGCTCGAGAAGGGGCTCCGGCGCGAGGGGTTCGTCGTCAGCCTCGTCGGCACCGGGGCCGAGGCCCTGGCGGCGCGCGGCCACGACCTCGTCCTGCTCGACCTCGGACTTCCCGACATGGACGGCTTCGAAGTCTGCCGACAGCTCCGCAACACCTCCGCGGTACCGATCATCGTCGTCACCGCCCGAGGCGAGGAGGTCGATCGGGTCATCGGGCTGGAGCTCGGGGCGGACGACTACCTCGTCAAGCCCTTCGGGTTCCGCGAGCTGGTCGCCCGGATCCGCGCCGTCACACGCCGGGCGGGCGCCACCACCGCGGCGGGCGGCGAGGGTGCAGTGACGACAGTGGCCGACCTGCTGGTCGACCGGCGGGCCCGTCGAGTCGCGGTGGCGGGTGAGGAGATCGAACTGACCCGCAAGGAGTTCGATCTCCTGGCGTTCCTCGCCGAGGACCCTGGCGCCACCCGGACCCGTCGCCAGATCCTCGAGTCTGTGTGGGACGCACACTGGTACGGGCCCACGAAGACCATCGACGTGCACGTCGCCTCGCTGCGCCGGAAGCTCGACCGGCCCGACCTCATCGACACGGTCCGCGGCGTCGGGTACCGCCTGTGCACCGACCGCTGAGTCGACCGCTGAGTCGACCGCTGGGTCGACCGCTGAGTCGACCGCTGAGCCCACCGCTGGGTCCACCGCCTGTGTACCGACCGACGAGGCGTCCGTGAGGCGGCGGATCCTGCTCGGCTTCGGCACGCTCACGATCTTCGTCCTGCTCGTCCTCGAGATCCCGCTGGGCCTCACGTACGCGAACCGCCAGCGCGACCAGCTGTCGACCGAGTTGCAACGGGACGCGTTCTTCATCGCGTCGATCACCGAGGATCGCCTCGAGGTCGACCGGAGCACTGGGCTGCAGACCACGATCGACCGCTACGAGCACCGCTACGGGCCGCGGGTCGTCGTCGTCGATCGGGCGGGTCGAGTCGTGGCCGACTCCGATCCCCTGCCCGATGCCGACTCGACGATGCGCAGCCGACCCGAGATCGGCCGGGCCCTCCGAGGCAAGGTCGCCACCGGCCGGCGCTACTCCTCGACCCTGCACACCGACCTCCTGTACGTCGCCGTGCCGGTGGCTTCGGGCGGCAAGGTCCATGGTGCCGTCCGCCTCACCTACCCCACCTCGGTGCTGGACCGCCGGGTCCACCGCTACTGGTGGAACCTCGCTGGCGTCGGGGCGATCTCGCTGTTCGGCGCCATGCTGCTCGGCGCCCTCCTCGCCCGGTCCGCGACCAAGCCGTTGCGACGCGTCGAGGAGGCGACCACGAGGTTCGGGGCAGGGTCCCTCGACGGCAGGGCCCCCGTCACGGGACCGGCCGAGGTGCGCGCCATGGCGGAGACGTTCAACGGCATGGCCGACCGCCTCGCCGGACTGATCGACGCACAGGAGGCGTTCGTCGCCAACGCGTCCCACCAGCTCCGCACGCCGCTGACCGCGTTGCGGTTGCGCCTGGAGAACCTGCAGTCCGAGGCCTCGGGTGAGGCGGCCGAGGACGCCGACGCGGCCCTCGACGAGCTGGCTCGGATGGGCCGCCTGGTCGACGGGCTGTTGGCATTGGCCCGAGCCGACAGCGCGGCCGGCGTCGCCCCCACCGCGGCGGTCGACATCGACGTGCTCCTCGCCGATCGCCGGGCGGCGTGGGATCCGGTCGCGGCCGAACGAGGCATCCAGATCGTCGCCGAGCCGGCCCGAGACCACGACGGCGTCGCGCTGCACGCCCTCGCCACCGCCGACCGCATCGATCAGGCCCTCGACAACCTCATCACCAACGCCCTCGATGCCTCACCAGACGGAGCCGAGGTTCGCTTGCGGGCCGAGGCGCACGGCCGGGAGGTGACGATCCACGTGGTCGACTCGGGCCGCGGGCTGTCTGAGGAGGACCGCCGCCGAGCGTTCGACCGCTTCTGGCGAGCCGGGACGGGCCCCGGCCGACTCGGCGGCAGCGGCCTCGGCCTGCCGATCGTCCGCACCCTCGTCGCCGCTGACGGCGGCCACGTCGAGCTGCGCCCATCCCCTGCAGGAGGCGTCGATGCCGTGATCACCCTCCACTCCACCACCCGCTGACACCTCGCCGGCGATAGGCGCGGATGGTCCCGACGGTCACGCCGACGAGATAGAGGGACGATGGGATCCCGAGAAGCACGCGGAGGATCGAACTCGGAACCGTGACGGACGTGTGGACGACCCAAAGGATGTGCAGCACTGCCAGGCACGCTGCGGCCTGCACCAGGCGATCTCGATGCAACGGCGCACGGAAGACCCAGATGGAGCCGCTGGCCGCTTGAACCCGTCCAGCGGACCGGTCCGCCGTCTCCCGGCTCGGGTCGACCGTACGCCCAGACCTTGTTGGTTGCCGCCCTGACGGTGAGCTACTCCTCATGGAGACCATCCACGCGGTAGGCGTTCACCATTGCGTCGATGGCCACACGCGTCTTGGCCCCACCCTGCTCAGATACCGATCCATCGGTCCGAATGAGTCGCCAGCGATACGACCGAAACCAGATCGGCCACGTTGCCACTGCCCTCGGTACGGACAGGTTGAAGCATCGGCGTTCGATCACGAACGCTTCCCCACTCTCGAGTTGTCCGGACCCAACCTTGCTCCAAGGCACACATGCTCCGTTCATCACCATCGTCGATATCAGATCGTAGGACCGAGCCACCCGAGATCACCCACCGAGTCCTGCGTACGGTGACATGGCCAAGCAAACCATCCTCGAGGAGGCTTTCAAATGGGCGCTTCTCGCAGCGATGATCGCAAGGTCCTCCCATCGGGTGCCGATGGATATATCGCTGCAGAGACTCCAAACATCCACATCCGAACGTCCGGCGAAGTCTCGCCGAATTGCGAAGACGCGCGCCGCATCGGGAGTGCCGCGGCCACGCTGAAGAGCGTACGGTGACCCGCCAGATGGGCACATCCCTCCGGACCCGTGATCTTGAGGCGGTCGAAACGTTCGACCTGAGCGATACCGCCAACTCGCCGCCGCCCGGTAGGCGGCTCGACCTGGGTGAGCGGCTCCAACTCGGCGCGCATCTACGACTCGCCCGAATCTGTGCTTCGTTCGCCCGCGCGAATGGCCGCCAGCGACCCGAGCGCCCAGCGAGTCGGGAACAGATAGAACGCGACGGCCATCGACACGCACCATGCATCGAAACAACCACCCGGATGACCGAATAGGACAGCGATCGCCACCCAGAGGACCGTCAGCAGGACCGCTCCTGCAACGCACGCCCGCCTGCGACGCCAAACGACCCTGGCAGTGAGGGCCCACATGCCTGGTCGACCCTGATTCGGAGGTGGAGCTACCAATGGCTGCACGGCCCTCTCCTCGTATGCACCGCCACAACAGCGCCCTCCATCATGCGTCATCGGACGTGGCTCGATCCTGCGACTGGCATCGAGGTAGCCAGGTGAGAATGGTGGCAAACGCATACCATATGAGGGCAGCCGCGAGTAGTGACGACATGATCCCGGTCCACCAACGCTCTGGCCCTGGTACAAAATCTGGCACTGCGCTGGAGATCCCCATCGTTGTCAGATAACAGACGTTTCGGCGTGCACCGACGAGTTCGGTTTCCTTCCTGTACCACTGAAGCATGGGACGGCTATCCCGGCCAGACATGGACGGTGCAGTCACGAAACCGATGTCGACCTCGAGAGACGCCCCAGCGGCCATGCCGGCCACCGAACATTCCACCCAACCCGCCACACCTTCGCCGAGCATCTCTGAACCGTTCTTCGAAATAGCGCGTACCGATGACTCCCGCGACCGGACTGACGGCTGTCAGGAGGGTCCCCGCAAGTGCTCCATACCCCCAGGCGACCAGCCCAGCACCTCGACAATTTCTCCGGATTCCGCCACCAAGGATGCAGTAATGGCCGTGCCGCGAATGCTTAGAGAAGGGGAGCATGCTGGAACCGGTGCAAGCCCCGTTGTGATTTCGTCGAAGGCACCGGCCCTTGTGACCCTTCCGGCACCGCTTGAATGGATTGCCCCATCCGCAGGTTCCGACGAGGTCGAGGCCGTTGATGGGGTCGGCGTTTACGTAGTCGTAGTCGTTGGCGGAGCCGCCCTCGATGGGGTCGACTTCGAGGAAGCGGCCGAGGTCGGGGTCGTATTGGCGGGCACCCATCTCGATGGTTTGGGCCAGGCCGGTCTCGTGCTCGACGGGCCGTTGGTGCTCGCCGAGCCAGCCGTAGTCGAGGTGGCCGGCCGAGTTGTCGACCAGGGACTGCCCGGTGGTGTTGCCGTAGGGGTCGTGGGTGCGGGTCACGCCGTGCTTGGCGCCGGCAGCATCGGTCGTGAGGACGACGTCGCCGTGCAGGTTCGGGTAGGACCACACCTGGCTCCCGGCTCGCATGGTCACCGACACCCCGCCCGGCAACGCCCCGTCGCGCTCGACGACCGCGCCCGTCGCGTCCATCACCAGGTCGGGGCTGTCGCCATCGCCGGTGAACCCGTAGCGCTCGACATCGGGCGGGCCGGCGTTGACGGTCGCGGTGCGTTGGATGATCCGATCAGTGCCGTCGCGGTCGTAGGAGACGGTCGTGCCGCCCTTCGTCGTCGAGAGGTGCCGGTCCGAGGCGTCGTAGCCGCGAGCCTCGCCCCACAAGGTGGTGGTGTTGCCGTGGCCGTCGTACACGGGTGTTCCGACGCCGGCTTCGCTGGTCGAGACGAGGCGATCGGCCGAGTCGTAGCACGACGTCGTGGTCACTGCTGCGGCTCCGTCGCCGACGGTCTGGCTGGTGCGGTTGGTGTTCTTCCCGGCATCGGACTGGGTGCCGGAGACACACGACGCGGACGCAGTGCCGAAGCCGTAGGCGGTGTGGCGTGAGGAGACCGCTCCTCCGCCGTCGCGGACGGTGGTCCAGGCCTCGGTGAGCCGGCCGGCCCCGTCGTAGAGGTAGTCCGCGGCGCCGGGATGGGGGTCGTTGCCGTCGGTGGTGGCGCCGGTGATGTCGCCGGCCATGGTCAGGGTCTCCGCCCCCGAGGCGAGCACCGAGTTGTCGGAGCTCTTGCGCCACGTCGAACCGGTCTCGCGGCCGAGCGCGTCGCGCGCGACGGGATCGGACTTGGTCCCGTTGGCGTAGTCGACCCAGCTCAGGCGACCGGCGCCGTCGTAGTGCGGGGTGGCCAAGGTGGCGCCGTCGAGCACCGTGGGTCCTTCGGCGCCGGTGGCGTCGTAGGTGCTGGTCTCGGTCCCGACCGGGGACACGACCGCCGTCACGCGACCCACCTGGTCGTAGGCGGTGGTGGTCGTGTTGCCCCAGGCATCGGTGTAGCTGCGCTCGCGGCCGAGCAGGTCGACCAACGTGGTCGTCGTGCGAGCCGACCCGCCCGTCGCGGTGTCCGTGTCGGCGGTGGCAAGCGGGTTCCCGTTGACGGCGTGGTCGGTGGTCTCGACGTCGCCGGCTGCGCTGGTCAGCTCGGGGGTGGTCACCTTCGTGGTCCGCCCCCGAGCATCGAAGGTGGAGCACGTCCAGTTGGCGCCGTCGCTGTGGACCCGGCTCGCCGTTGGGCGCCCGGCTCGGTCGTAGACGGTTTCACGAACGATCGGATCGGCCGGCCCGGTCCCATCGGGATCGGCGGACGTGACTGCAGCGAGCTGACCACCCTGGACCACCCCGGTGGCCCCGTCGGCACATGGCAGGTCGGCGGCCTCGGTGTCCCCCCAGTAGGTGGAGCTGACGGTCGACGCCGATCCCGCCGGCAGGGTGTGGCCGGTCTCGCGGAGGTAGCCGCCGACCGTCGGGTCCTCGACCGTGACGGTCCCGGTGAGGTTGGCGTGGCTGCCCGTACCCGGGTCGGTGGTGGTGCTGGTCGCGATGCCGAGGTAGGGATCGATGTGGTGGGACGGATCGGCGTACACGGTGGTCGCGACGTGACCGTCGGGGTCGGTGGTCGTGGTCTCGAGGCCGTACCCCGGCTGCAGCGATGCCTGCGGGACCCGCACGAACGACACGGTGCCCTGGCGCCACCACCAGCCGAACGACGCGGAGGAGCCCGTGTCGGCGAACTCGATCGTGACGGGCTTCCACCCGATGCTCGTCGGCGTGAACGTGGCCTCGACGTTGGTCGAGGTGGTCTCGGTGTCGTCGATCACCAAGGTGTTGTCGACGTACAGGCGCGCCGTGCCGACCAGGCTGCTGATCCGGAAGTCGTACGGACTGCTGTTGGCGATGTTGATCCATCCGGAGATGCGGCCCGAGAACGTCGACGGTGCCGGGGTACCCAGCTCCGCTGGAGCGCCGCTCCCCCACGAGTTGTAGATGAGACCGGTGGACGGGTTGATCCCGGTGCTGTGCGCGGACGGTGCGCCGCCGAACGTGTTGTCGTCCCACCAGGTCGCGCCCAGGGTCGAGAGTCCCTGGTCGTAACCCGTGGTGGCGTGCGGCGTGTTCGCCTGGTTGGCGGCCGTCGGCGGGCCACCGGCGCTCGGCGAGGACCACCACGATGAAGGGGCCGGGCCCCATGTCTCGGTGGCGTTCCCGAGGTCGTCGTAGACGGTGGTGGTCTCGAGCCCGGTGGCGTCGTCCCAGGTCGCGATCTGGTGGTCCTGCGCGTCCCACGCCGTGTGGGTGGTCCGGCCTGCCTGGTCGGTGTCGGTGATGGCACGGCCCGTGGCGTCGAAGGTGACCTGATCGAGCTTGCCGGTGGTCGACGTGAGGCCGGCGGCGGACACCTCGGTCGTCGTGGCCGACGGGTAGGCGTACGTGTGGGCGGGACGGGCTTCGCCTGGCTGCGGTTCAGGCAGCTTCACGCTCGACACGCGCCCGGAGCCGTCGTAGGCCACGACGGTCTCGGTCGGGTTCGTGGACGCGTCGTCGGTGCGCACGCCTGCCGCGAGGGCATCGGCGGCGAGGGGATCACGCAGCCGAGCCAGGCGGGACTGCGCGTCGTAGGCGAAGTCGGTCACCTCGGCAGCGGGGTCCTCGATGCGGGCGAGACGGCCCGCGGCGTTGTAGCGGAGCTGCGAGGTGCCGCCGTCGAAGTCGCCGTAGTCGACGGCGCAGAGCATGCCCGGCGGTGCCGCGCTGAACGCAGCATCGGCGGTGCAGGTCGACGAGCCCGAGTAGGCCAGGGTGATCGACCGGTTCGATACCGGATCGGTGATCGCGGTCAGCTTCGCCGGGCTCCCTGACCACGCCAGCTGTCGGGCCGCGGGGTGCCGGTCGTCGGCCGCGGATTCGACCGACTCGAGGTTCCCGTCGGGCCCGAACGAGTAGGTCTGGCCGTCCTCGTCGACGAGGGTCACGTTCCCGGCGCCGTCGGTGCTGGCCACGCCGTGTTCCCCGGCTGGCGGCTGCCAGGCCGCCTTGACGGCATCCCACCGGTACCGATGGGCGGTGCCCTCGGTGTCGGTGAACGTCACCACCGTGTTCGTCACCTGCGCCGACCGGTAGGCGACGGAGCCATCGATGTCGGCGGAGAGCGCCCACCCGGTGGGCAGCGTCGGTGCGACCGTCGACAGCCACGACGCCGGGATGTCCTGGCCGCCCGAGGCCAGCCCCGGCCCCTTGGCCTGGAGGTGCACCGAAGCCGAGCCCGTCCCCTCCCAGTACTCGACCTTGATCGGCAACGACGCGCCCTTGGTCAGCCCCAAGCTCGCCGACCAGGTGCTCCCGGTCCCACAGCCGTTCCACGAGTCGAGCCGAACGCTGCCGTTCAGCGTGATCCGCGCGCCATCGTCGCATTGGGCACCGAGGTTGTAGGTGCCGGTCGCCGGCGCCGTGAGGTAGCCGGTCCACGCGGCGTAGTAGTTGTCAGCCGAGAGCTTCGACCACGGCTTGCCCGTGCCCCAGTTGAAGCTGACCACGGGATCGCGCCGGACCAGCTCCGGCTGATCGGCCGTCGACGGCGTGTGGCTGGCCGGCGGCAGGAAGGACAGGTCGTAGTACGAGCCGGTCAGCCCGCCGGTGGGCTCCGCCTTGGCGTTGTACGAGTACGACACACCCAGGTCACCTCCGGCCGTCGAGAACGAAGGGGATGACGTGCCCACCACCAGGTTGCCGTTGGTGAGGTTGATCTTGGCCGGGCCGACCTCGTCGGTTGGCCACGTCCCCGTGTCACCGAGGCGCAGGTCGATCGAGAACGGCCGCGACGCCGGTGGAGGGGCCGGCCAGTAGACGCCATCGAAGGTCGACGCCGTCCAGTAGTAGGTCTGGCCGTCGACGAGCGATCCGGCAGGGACGTCCCAGTACGGCGTGGTGAGCCAGCCCGACGACAGCACCTGGCCGGACTGCCCGTCCGGGTCGGTGGTCACGTTGAACCAGTACTGGAGCGCGTCGCCATCCGGATCCGAACCGGGGGTGACCTGCAGCCGAGGCTGGGTCGTGCTCAGGACCGCACCGCTCGACGGCGACGAGAGCGCTCCGTTGGTGGGCAAGCGGTCGTAGGTGACCGACAGCGTCGGCGCCGTGGCGCCCTCGGCCGAGTCGAAGTACTTGCCACCGAGGTCGTCGGCTTCGTCCGCCGCCACCACGGCCAGGCCGTTGTTGGTCGAACCGTCCACCCACTTCTGCACCAACGACGCGATGTCGATCTTCTGGACGCCGGCCGGGCACGACGAGCTGTAGCCCTTGGCGAACGCGGGCGACGTGATCGTCGTGCCTCCGAACGCCGGCTGGTTCGACCACACCGTCGACGTCGTCGGCGCGGCGGCGAGCGATCGGATCGCGAGCGACTTCGCGGTGCACGACGGCGAGTACGAGACGTTCAGGTCGAGTGTGGCGGTGAGGACGCCCCGCCCGGAGCCGACCAGGCCCGTCAGGTTGAACTTCATCAGGGCCCGCCGCAGCGTCGCCGTGTCCCCGTAGACAGCACCCGTCTTCAGCGTGGCCGCCGCCGACTGCGACGTCACCGAGATGTTCGACTGCACGTAGGTGTCGATCGCACCCGACGCCCCCGTACCGGCCGAGAACGACGGATCGATCCGCACGGGGAAGACCCGATCGGGCGAGCGCAGCCAGTCGGCATCGACGCTGTTCTCCACCGTGACGACCGTCCCGGCCTGGCCGACCAGCCGGGTCCGCACCTCGACGTCGACCGGCCGATCGGCTGAATCGATGGCCGTGCCAGACCCGTAGACGCCCACGACCGTGCCAGACCCGTCCACGAGCTCGATCCCCGGGCCGCCCAGCCGCGCCGTCACACCCGCCGGAACGATGAGCCGCTCGGTGTAGGTGTTCGCCGCGTCGTCCGCTGACGCGACCACGACCGTCGACTCGAAGCCGTGCGGATCGAGCCCGACCTCGAGGTCCGCGCCTCCGGGTAGTGCGTCGCGGTACCGGGCGTCACCATCGACGACCGTCGCCGTCGCCGCCCGCGCCTCGGGCTGGACCAGGCTCACCGAGCCGGCTGCCGTCGCGACCGTGGCCAAGGCAGCCGTGGACGACGAGGCCGCCGCGACCGTGTCGGTGTCCGGCGCCGACGTGGGCACGAGGCGCCCACCCGCGGCGCCGCTGAGATCCGTGTCGAAGTCCTGCCATCCGCCTCCCGGCCCCCGGAACCGGACCGGCTCCGGGCTGACCTGCTCGGTCACGGTTCCATCCGGGTTGTCGAACACCTGGCGCGTCTCGGAGGTCTGGTCCGGCACCTCCTTCGAGCTCCCGCCGACGTAGCCCTCGGCGTCCCCGTCCCAGTTGCGTGGCTTGGTGCCGGGTCGCGTCGCGAAGGACGCCTTCACCGGCTGCTGCGGACCATCCGACCCGTCGCCGGGATCCGAGCGGAGCGGCGCCACATCGTCGGCGGTCCCGGACGGGTCGCCCTCCGGGACCGACGGCCCCTCGGCGGGCGAGGCCGGCGAGGCCAGCGAGGCCAGCGAGGCCAGCGCCTGCTGGGCCACGGCGAGGTCCGCGCCGACCACCGCGAGGACGCACACGAACGCCACGACCGACCGTCGAACTCGACCCTTGACCATCCCGGCCTCACCTGGCGCACGCGGCGACCCGATGTCGCCTCTGACCTACCTCTTGGCGCCGGAGGGCCGGCCGTTACGGGATTTCTTCGATTCTTGCGACTCTTCCGCATCATGATCGAGGCCGACGGGAGTTTCTTCTCCCGCCGGATCGGTGAGGAGGCATTGCGTGGAGCTCGATGAGGACATGTTCGTCGCGGCTCGTGCCCGCGTTCGACCACAGCTCGTCCGGCGCTTCGGGCGCCAGCAGCCGTACCACGACGCAGAAGACCTGGCTGACGAGGTCTTCGCTCAGGCGTGGGCATCCCGCCAGGGGTACGACCCCGCCCGGGGATCGGTCGACGCGTGGCTCGCGGGCATCGCCTCGAACGTAGCTGCCTCCCATCGCCGCCGGCGAGCACCTCGTCCGTCGAGCCTCATGTCGCTCGGGCCAGTCGATGCTCCGAGCGCCGAGGAGGTAGCGATCGACGCCGTCGTCGCCCTCCAGGCGGCCACGCTCGTGGGCCTGCTGCTGACCGAGCTCGACCCGACCGACCTGCAGCTCATCGTCGCCGCGGCGCTGCCCTTCCTCGAGGGAGCCGCGATCGGCACCCGCCCCGCGACGCCGGCCCTCACGGGCAACGAGCGGGTGCGGCTCCACCGGCTGCGTCGAGGGCTCGCCCGCCGCCTGCTGCCCATCCGCACCAGTGAACCGTTCCGTCCGGGCCCATCGGCAAGGCTGGGGGGACCATGACTCCCGAACGACCCGATCTCCCTGATTCCTGGAACGCCGACGAGTCCGGCCCGAAGCGGTCGAAGCTCTGGCTGGTCGGCGGCGCACTCCTGGTCGTCCTGATCGTCGCCGGCGTCGCCTTCGTGGCCACCCACAAGGACGCCCTCAAGGAACAGGCCTGGCCGAACTCCGTGAACGGTCGCCCGCCCGGCCTCGGCCCGTTCAAGCAGGCGGCGTCGAAGGTCGACGTGACGGCGAAGCCCGGCGTCTACGTGTGGAGCGACTTCGACGGCTGGCACGTCTGGACCGTCAACGGCGGCGACATCGCCGGGGTGAAGGGCACCATCACGAGCAACAAGGACTTCGGCAACGCCGACCTCGCGGTCAAGGGCGCCGGGACGGTCAGCCTGTCCGGCTCCAAGATCACCTTCGAGGTGCCGTCCGAGCCGCAGCTGGTGGGCATCGACTTCAACACCGGGTTCTACGGCGACGAGCTCACCCTCGACCTCCAGGGCGCCAACGGCCCGCTGTCCCCGACGGTCGTCACCAAGGGATCGTCGAGCAAGGTCACCAAGCTCCCCCTCGTCATCAAGAAGGTCCCGAAGGACGCGGCCGCGAAGTCCTGACCTTGGGCCAAAATTGAGCAACGACTGCTCAAGCCCCGCCCAGGTCGCTGGCAGTACCCTCCGCGGATGCGGGAACGAGTGTTGAGGCTTCTGTTGGGCGCGGTCGTGGTCGGGGCGGGCCTGCCGCTGATCGTCGGGTTGGGCACCACGCCCGCCTTGGCGGGCTCCCTTTCGAACGGGGCCCTCACCATGGTCTCCACACGAGCCGACGGCACCGCCGGTCCGGCCCTGCCGACCACCTTCGGCGCCGACCAGGAGGCGATCAGCGAGGACGGCAAGGTCATCGCGTTCGTGTCGCCCATCCCGGCCGAGCAGCTGGTCACCGATCCGATCCAGACCAGCCACGTCACCGACACCAACGGCGAGTCCGACGTCTTCGTGTGGGATTCCCGGGTGCCGGCGCCGATCGGGCCGATCGTCTCGCTCGTGTCCTGGAACAAGGACCACAACGCAACGGCCGACGCCAAGTCCGAGCACCCCATCCTGGCCCCGGCCGGGCTCGGGATCGTGTTCGAAAGCGGGGCGACCAACCTCGTCACCGTCCCGGTCGGGTCCTTCTCGAAGCACCTCTACGCGTGGGCCCCCGTCGTCAACGAGCTGTTCCCGGTCTTCATGGTCGACGAGAACTACGCCGGCACCTCCGGCTCGGACAGCCTCAGCAGCGACGCATCGATCGCCGTCACCGCCATCCCCCCGGCCGCCAAGGTGGCGTTCACGAGCAGCGCGAGCGATCTCGTCGATCCGGCCATCCACGACTCCCACGGCCTGGATCAGGTGTACGTCCGCACCTTCACCCTGCCGACGCCGAGCACGGAGATGGCGAGCGTCGACCTCACCGGCGACGGCACCGTCAGCGGCGCCCGCGACTCGATGATCTCGGCCGACGGCATCCACGTGGTGTTCGCATCGGGCGGCGACAGCCTCGTGAACGGTGTGGCCGCGACCGGCAGCGACATCTTCGTGCGCAACCTGTTCTCGGATTCGACATCACTGATCAGCAAGGCCGACGGCAGCACCCAGGGCACCTCGGGCAACGGCAGCCCCGCCATCTCCGCGGACGGCAACACCGTGGCGTGGGACGGGAACGACACGAACCTGTCGCCGACCACCCACAACGGCAACAACCACATCTTCTACCGATCCGGCGTCACCGACCCGCAGATGGTCGACACGAACTACACCGGCGTCCTCGGCTGCAACTCGGCATCGAACAACCCTGGCCTGAGCCTCGACGGCACCACCGTCGTGTTCGAGAGCTTCTGCTCCGACATCGTCCCGCCCACGGTGAGCGACGATTCGGGCACCGACGTCTTCACGCGCCGCATGAGCATGGTGCCGTTCCTTCCCGATCCGGCGCCGAAGCTGGTGAGCATCAACGACGCGGGGACCGCGTCGGGCAACGCCGACTCGTTCATCTGCCCCGGCACGGACCCGCCGCACTGCGGCGCGTCGACCAACCCGGGCGTGACGGTCAGCGCTGACGGCTCGTCCATCGCGTTCTTCTCCGACGCCAACGACATCGCCAAGGCCCCCAACTCGCCGCCGCCGTTCAGCAACGGGAACGTGTTCGTCCGCTACCCCGACGCCCTCATGGGCGGCAAGACGGTGAACGTCACGATCAACGGCGCCGCCAAGAACCCCGACGGCACGTCCCGCGATCCGGTCATCAGCGCCGACGGCGGCAGCGTCGCCTTCGTGAGCCTCGCCGACGACCTCGTGATCCCCGACGGCAACCAAGCCACCGACGTCTTCGAGTCGGACCTCCACAACACGTTCACGATCCAGCCGGTCACGGCGGTCAGCGAGGGCGACGGCACCGTGACCGTCACCGTGCTGCGCACCGGGTCCAACGGCACGACCGACACCGTCGGCTACGAGACCGTCGACGGCATCATCCCCGACATCCCGATCCCGGTCGACATCACCGACCCGCTGCCCGCCACCCAGCCCGACGACTACACGATGAAGTCCGGGACGCTCACGTTCGCACCCGGTGACACGACGAAGACGGTCACGATCGACATCACCGACGACGCCACCGCCGAGCAGCTGTTCGAGGTGTTCCGCGTCTCCCTGAAGGACCCGACGGGCGCCGGTTCGCTAGCCCTACCCGGGCCGCTGAACCAGGCTTACGTCGGGATCATCGACGACGACGGACCGGCCCAGGACTGGCACGTGGCCATCGACACCGAGCCCCCGGCATCGGCCGACGTGGGCGACTCGGTTCCTGTGACGTACTCCGTGAGCACCGACATGGGCACCGACGACCTCGCCGTCAGCGCGGTGGCGTCCGGCGCCGGCACGAACGGGCTCGACAGCGAGACCTTCCCAGGAGCCGTGCCGTTCGCGGTCGCCGCGGGAGCCACCGTGCAGCGCACCGGCACGGCCCGCCTCGTGGGCACCCCCGGAAGCACCACGAACCACCTCGAGATCGCGGTCACCGCCGCCTTGGGCGCCGGTGCTGCCACCACCAAGTCCGTGAGCTCGTCGATGATCACGAGCAACGAGGCCGTCACCGCCACGCTGATGGCCACCGACGACGGCGACGGCAACGCCGCCACCGTGGGCCTGCCCGACAAGGTCACCTACACGCTCCAGGTCACCAACGGTTCCGACACGGCCGCCCAGACCAGCGGGCTGCCGTCCGGGTTCGCAGCGCCCGCCGGCACGACCGAGTCCAGCCGCACCGACGGCACCATGGCGATCGCCGCCAACTCATCGAGCACCTGGACCCTGGTGGCCGACGTGGACGACACCGGTTCCAACGGGTCCACGTTCACCGAGACGCCCACGGGGGTCCAGTACGCCATGACCGACGTGGCCCTCGCGAGCCGACCGGTCGCTGTCACGCCCATGAGCTTCACGTCCACGTTGCAGGCACCCGTGATCCAGGTCGGGCCCCACACCCTCACCGACGTGAACGGCGGGAACCTCGAGGCCGGTGACGTCGTCGACGTGTCGGTCACGGTGAAGAACACCGGCGATGCAGCTGCCACCGTGACCCTCGTCGATGCCCTCGGGAACCTCGACACGCCGATCGCGATCGAGGTCGACGGCGTGGCGTGCGGGACCTGCACCTCGTCGGCCACCTCGGTCACCGCGCCGCTGGGGTCGATCGCCGGCGGAGCGATGCGCGTGCTCACGTTCTCGGCCACCGTCCCCGCCAACCCGGCGGCCGACGCCACGAGCAGCGCGGTCGTGACCTTCGCCCCGGCCACCACCGGCACCAGCCCCACGACGGCCGATGTGGCCACCACGTCGGTCACGGCCAACACCGCCCCCATCGCGGTCGCCGACTCGTACGCCACCGACGAGGACGTCGACCTCACGGTTCCGCTCCTCGCGGGTGTCCTCACCAACGACACCGACCCCGATGCCGACACGCTGTCTGCATCGCTCGTCTCGCAGGCATCGGCCCACGGCCAGGTCGTGCTGGCGGCCGACGGCTCGTTCTCCTACCAGCCCGACGCCGACTTCAACGGCGCCGCAACGTTCACCTACACGGTCAACGACGGCACCGCCGACAGCAACGTCGCCACCGTCACCATCGACGTGGCCCCGGTCAACGACCCGGCCAACCTGGTCGATGACGCCGTGGTGGCGACGAGCGGCGAGCAGGTCATGTTCGACGTCCTCGCCAACGACTCCGACGTCGACGGCGACACCCTGACGGTGAGCCACACGGACGTGAACCACGGCACCCTCACCTGTGCCAGCGACGGGAAGTGCGCCTACCAGCCGGACTCGGGCTACGTCGGCCCCGACTCGTTCACCTACACCGTCGACGACGGCCAGCCGAACGGTGCCGGCGGCAAGAACCGCGCCACCCGCGGCGTCTCCGGTCCCGCCACGGTCACCATCGACGTGCAGGCGGCGACGACCACGACCACATCGTCCACCACCAGCACCACATCCGGATCGACGACCACGACCTCCGTCGGCACCACCACGACGATCGGCGGGGGAGTCACGACCACGACGGCCACAGGCGGGACGACCACGACCGGCCCGGGCGGCACCGGGACGACCGGACCGGGTGGGACCGGGACCGGTGGGACCGGGACCGGCGGCGCCGGCAACGGGAGTGGCAACGGATCGGGCTCGGGAACCGGTGGCGGGACGCTCGTGCGGACCGGTGCCCCCAACACGATCCCGACCGTCGCCATCGGCACGGCCCTCGTGCTCCTCGGTGGCCTCGTCCTCGGCTTGCGCCGCAGCACCGGGATGGCCCGCCGCACCCGCAGCTGAGCCGGCGTCGTCAGCTCGACGGTTCCGGAGCCTCAGCCGGTTCCGGGGAGCTCCAGCTCGAACCAGACCCGCTTGCCGTCACCCGGGACGTCGCGGACGCCCCAGCGCGCCGCCAGTCCGTTGATCAACGCGAGGCCCAGACCGCCGGGAGCGGAGGGGTCGAGCTGGACCAGCACCGGGTGGCGGGGATCGTCGTCACCGACCTCGACGTGGACGCAGTGGCCGGCCTGCCACAGCTCCATCCCGATGTCCCGGGTCGTCGTGTGCTCCACCGCGTTCGAGAACACCTCGCTGGTGAGCAGGGCCAAGTCCTCCGGCGCCACCAGACCCCACGCCTCGACGGACTCGCGGGTGAAGGTGCGGGCGCCGGCGACCGCTTCGGCGGCGCGGGGCAGGCGGATGCTCCGCCTCGTCGCCACCGCCAGATCCTCCCCGGACACACCTACTCCTCGATTGGTCCGGACAGCCGGAGCGTTTGCCGCCGGTCAAGGATACCGAATGGAACGCCGGTTGCGGTCACCCTCCGAGGGCGGTCGGCCGCTGAGCGTCAGGTGCCGGACCCCGACGCTCGATCCTGTGGGCGGGGATCGCGCTGCTGGATCGTGTCGATCACGTCCCGACCGAACGGCAGCGGGTCGCACCCGTGGGTCTCCTCGCACACGAAGTCGAACTTCGCGTCGGCGGCCCGGTGACAGCTGGAGCAGCTGCCGCTCCCGAACCGGTTCACGATCTCGGCGCCACCGCGCTGGTGGATCACCGTGCCGGACTTGGACGTGTCCAGCTCGAAGAACTCCCAGTCGTTCGACGCCGGATCGAAGCCGGACCGCCGCTTGACCATCGCCTCCTGCGGGACCAGCTGGACGATCGTGCCGACGGGATAGGTCCCGCCGCTCTTGGACCGGGCGACCGCCAACGCTTGGGCCAGGTGGCCACTTCGGTTCGTGACGAAGAAGCCGCGCACGGCCGTCATGTCATGGATGTTCACGAAGTCGCCGGCCGCGGCCACGAAGTCCTCGCTCGAACGGGCGGACGTGGTCGTGGAGCCGGACGGACGCCGGCCTTGCTCGTCGTGCGACGCCTTCGCGCACCCGGCCGCGAACGAGCCACCGACCAAGGCCGCGACCAGCGCGACCCGCATCACCCCCGAGGACTGCCGCAAGGAGGCGGAGCCTAGGGTCGTTCGACATGACCGGACCGACACCCGTCTCGACCCACCAGCCCACGACCCCAGCCACGGGTGGGGTCATCGTCGTCCAAGAGGCGTTCGGGGTGAACGAGCACATCGAAGACATCGGGCGGCGGCTCGCGGCCGCTGGCTGGCTTGCCGTGATCCCACACCTGTTCCACCGCACGGGCGACCCGCAGCTCGACTACGACGACATCCAGGCGGTCATCCCCCACATGGCCGAGCTGAGCGCCGAAGGCATCGCCGCGGACCTCGACGTGGCCGAGGCCATCTTGACCGAGGCGGGCATATCGCCGGCCAGGACCGGCGCCGTCGGCTTCTGCATGGGCGGCACCGTGGCGTTCGCGACGGCCGCCACCCGCCCGCTCGGCGCCGCGGTGAGCTTCTACGGCGGCGGGATCACCACGGGTCGATTCGGGTACGAGCCGCTCGTCGACCTGGCCCCGAAGTTGCAAGCGCCCTGGCTCGGCCTGTTCGGCGATGAGGACAAGGGGATCCCGGTCGAGGACGTCGAGCTGCTGCGCGCCGCGGCGGCCACCTCCGCAAAGGAGACCGAGGTCGTGCGCTATGCCGACGCCGGCCACGGCTTCAACTGCGACCGTCGGTCCAGCTACCACGAGGCCAGCGCCACCGACGCGTGGGGCCGGACCCTCGCCTGGTTCGATCGCCACCTCGGCGGCTGATCCGAGCAGCCAGACGGCCTGACTCCTACGATCCTCGCCACACGGGGATGGGGGGATCGGGATGCGACGCAGGGGGATGCGACGGACCAGCTCGGCGTTGCTGGTGATCGCGGTGGTGGCCTCGGGCTGCAGCTCCGAGGCGAAGACGGACGGGCGAGCAGCGAACTCCGGCTCCTCGCGGACCTCGACGGGTGCGGCGCCCGTGCGGGCCGCGGCCCATGGGTCGTGTGACGACGCCGACCCGTCGGCCTGCCTCCTCCCGTGGCCCAACGACCGCTTCACCCGCGCCGACCCCAGCGCCGCGACCGGGCGACGCGTCGACCTCCCGGCCACGGGTACGCCTGCCAACTCGTCGGGCACCCGGATCGATCCGACCGAGTGGAACCGCAACGACGGGTTCGCGCCGGCATCGACCCTCATCACCCACGTCGACGACCTCGACGTCCAGGCGTCAGAGCTCCCGCCTGTCACGGACATCGAGAGCTCGCTCGGGTCCGGCTCCTCGCTCGTGATCATCGACGGTCGCACCGAGAAGCGGGTCGCCGCATGGGCCGAGCTCGACGCCAACGCCCACGACCCCGACCGCCAAGCGCTCCTGATCACACCGGCGGCCGGGCTCGCCGAAGGCACGACCTACTACGTCGGCCTGCGGCACCTGAAGCACACGGACGGCACGGAGGTGAAGCCGTCGAAGACCTTCGCCGGCCGGCTCGCCCACCCCGACCGGCTCTCGGCGCGCGTGTTCCAGGAACTGGAGGACCACGCCGGCGTGACGCGCACCGACCTCGACATCGCATGGTCGTTCACCGTCGGCTCGACCGAGTCCATCTCGGGCCGTCTCCGCAGCATGTGGTCCGAGACCAGCAAGGACCTGGGCGACGGTGCCCCGCCGTTCGAGGTCACATCGGACGAGGCATCGGGCCCGGCTCGCGTGGTGCAGGGCACGTTCGAGATGCCCAACTACCTCACCGGAGACGGCGGCCCCGGCAGCGTCTTGGCCAACGGCGACGACCCTGACGGCATCCCGATCGCCCACGGGACGATGAAGGCCGCGTTCTTCTGCACGGTGCCCGAGGCGGCATCCGCGGCCAAGCCGGCGGGCACCGTCATCTACGGGCACGGCCTGCTCGGCACCCGCGCCCAGGCCCTCGACATCGGGCTGGTCGGCGCCTCGGTGAACCTGTCGTTCTGCGCGCTCGACTACCTCGGGATGAGCGCCGACGACGTCGCCAGCATCGTGAAGTCGTTCAAGGACCTGTCGGAGTTCCGGAGCCTCCCCGACCGGCTCCAGCAGGGTCACCTCGGGTTCCTGCTGCTCGGCCGGCTCCTCCGCAGCCCGCAAGGGTTCGCATCCGACAAGGCGTTCCAGGACCACGCTGGCAAGGCGATCCTCGATGCCGGGCACGTCTCGCTGCTCGGCGCGAGCCAGGGCGGGATCCTCGGCGGGGTGGCCTCCGCCCTGACGAACGATTGGCAGCAGGTGATCCTCGCCGTGCCCGGCATGGGCTACAACCTGCTGCTCCGGCGCTCGGTCGACTTCGACGAGTTCTTCCCCGCTGTCGAAGCGAGCTATCCCGACGAGCTCGACCAGCCGATCCTCCTCGACCTCCTCGAGCAACTGTGGCAGCGAGGCGAGAACTCGGGGTACGCCGAACACCTCACGAGGGATCCATACCCGGGGGTGAAGGCCAAGCACGTCTTGCTGCTCGAGGCGTTCGGCGACCACCAGGTGGCCAACGTGTCGACCGAGAAGCTGGCCCGCACCCTGCGCATCGGGCGGCAGACGCCCACGCTGGCGGACGGCCGATCATCGGACGCCACGCCCTTCTGGGGCATCGACCCGATCCCGAAGCTGCCGTCGAGCGGATCGGGACTCGTGATGTGGGACTTCGACACGCCGATGCCGCCCATCGAGAACCTCCCCAACCGCGCCGGCGACGATCCCCACGGCAAGCTGAGCGACGTCCCCGAAGCCCTCGCCCTCGTGCTGTCCTTCGTCACCGATGGCAAGCTCATCGACGTGTGCGGCGGCAAGCCCTGCCACTCGCCCGGCTGAGCACCATCACCCCCGGCTGAGCACCCTCGTGCCGGCCGAGCGGATCAGCTGATGATGAGCTTGACCGCCACGCCGATGCCGAGGCAGATGACCATGCCGCGCAGCACGGGCGCCGGGATCCGACGGCCCACGCTCGCTCCGAGCGCGCCGCCCACCACCGACCCGACCGCGATCAGTGCCACCGCCAGCCAGGCCACGTGGGCGAAGCAGATGAACAACAAGGCGGCGACCCCGTTGACGGTGCCGGCCAGGACGTTCTTCAAGGCATTGGACCGCTTGAGGTCGTCGGGGACGAGGACGCCCAACATGGCCAGCAGGATGACGCCTTGGGCGGCACCGAAGTAGCCGCCGTAGACGCCGGCCGCGAAGGCGACGGCCAGCGGTGCCAGCCCGACGTCGGGCGCTTCGGCCGGCCGGCGCTGGGCCACCCACCGGGCCAGGCGGGGCTGCAGCGCCATCATCACGCATGCCAGGAGCACGAGCCCAGGCACGATCGCCTTGAACACGCCCGACGGCAGGGTGAGGAGGAGGATCGCGCCGACGAGTCCGCCCGAACCGGAGCCGATGGCCAGCTTCCGGGCCCGGCTCCCCTGCCCCTCGAGCTCGCGGCGGAAGCCGAGCGCACCGCTGATCGACCCGGGCACGAGCCCGATGTTGTTGGACACGTTCGCCGTCACCGGTGCGTACCCGACCGCCAGCAAGGTCGGGAAGGTGATCAGGCTGCCCGAGCCCATCATGGCGTTGACCCCGCCGGCGGCCATCCCGGCGGCGGCGACCGCGATCGCCTCGACCCCGTTCACCGGCTGCGCCGGTCGACGGGGGTGCGGGGAACCGGGATCATCCGAAGATGTTGGCCGACGGCGCCGGCCGCACCGCGACCCGATCGGGTCGCGGTGCGTCGCCCGGCGCGAGGCCACGCCCAAGGAGCCGAACGGCCCGACCCCGAAAGGACCGGCCCGGCGGGATCAGGAGATGGTGGCGCCCGGTCCGACGAGGGCGAAGGGGTCGCTGAGCATCGCCGTCATGAGGGCCTCGTTGGGCATGGCCCGGGCGAAGTGGAAGCCCTGGCCGACGACGCAGCCCATGTCGAGGAGCCGGGTGACCTGCTGGGCCTCCTCCACCCCTTCGGCCGTGACCGCGAGGTGCAAGGTGCGGCTCATCGCGAGGATGGTGTCGATCAGCGTCGCGCCATGGCTGTCGTCGGGCGAGGCGAGGGCGTCGGTGAAGGACTTGTCGATCTTCAGGCGGTCGACCGGGAACCTCGCCAGGTAGCTCAACGAGGAGTACCCGGTCCCGAAGTCGTCCAACGCGATGAGCACCCCGAGCGCCTTGAGGGCTTGCAACGTGGCCGCGGCGGTCGTGGGGTCGTCGATGAGGACCGACTCGGTGATCTCGAGGGTCAGCCGACCGGGCTCGAGGCCGGACCGGTGGAGGGCCTCGGCGACGTCGGCGACGATGTCCTCTCGCTGCAGCTGGCGCGGGGAGAGGTTCACGCTGACGCCCGGCGCCCTCCCGTCGACGACCGGCCACGTGACCGCGTCGTGGCACGCATCGCGAAGGACCTGGCGACCGATCTCCACGATGAGCCCCGTCTCCTCGGCGAGGGCGATGAAGTCGATGGGGAACAGGCGTCCCCGGGCCGGATGGTTCCAACGCAGGAGGGCCTCGGCACCCAGGATCCTGCCGGTGGCGAGGTCGACGATCGGTTGGTAGTGGTTCTCGAGCTGGTGCTCGGCGATGGCCCGTCGCAGGTCTTCCTTGAGCTCGAGGCGCTCGAGCGCGGACTCGTGCATCCCCGCTTCGAACACCTCGAGCCGACCCTTGCCGGCCCGCTTGGCCTGGTACATGGCGAGGTCGGCGTTGCGAACGAGGTGCTCGGCGGACTCGGTCCCGTCGCTGATCACGATGCCCACGCTGGCGCCGAGGGCGACGTTGGTGGCGTCGATCATGACGGGCTCGCGCAGCGTGTCGAGGAGGCGGGCCGCGATGTCGTAGGCCTCGGACTCGCCGGTGAGGCCTTCGAGCAGCAGCCCGAACTCGTCGCCGCCGAGCCGGGCGCAGGTGTCCGACGTGCGGGCGTGGTCCTGCAACCCCCGCGCGATCTCGCGGAGCAGCGCATCGCCGGCGGGGTGGCCGAGCGCGTCGTTCACGGTCTTGAAGTCGTCGAGGTCGATGAACAGGACTGCCAGGAAGCCGGACCCGACGCGGCCCTGGGTGGCCAGGCCGTGGCTGACCCGGTCCAGGAACAGCGCCCGGTTCGCGAGCCCGGTCAGTGAGTCGTGGAAGGCCTGGTGCGAGAGCTCCTCCTCGAGGTGCTTGCGCTCCGTGACGTCGCGGAAGTTGACGACCAGGCCGCCGATGTCGGGCTCGCTGATGAGGTTCGTCACGCGGGAGTCGAGCCACCGCCACGATCCGTCGATGTGGCGGGCTCGGACCTCGAAGGCAGCGGAGGACCCGGGCGCGGACGCCACCTGGGCCCGGACGACCTCCGCCCGGCCGGCGTCGTCGGGATGCACGATGGACAGGCTCGACTGGCCCTCGCGGTCACCGGGCGGGTAGCCGAGCACGTGCTCGACCGAGCCGCTCTCGTACAGGATCGTGCCGTCGGGGTTGATGACCGACACCGCGTCCAGCGAGTGTTCGATCAGGGCTCGGAACCGCCGCTCCCGGGCCTCCAACGATCGGCGGGCGCGGAGGTTCTCGTCCTCGACGGTCCGCCACGACACGATGTGGGCCGCGCTGGCCGCCAGCACGAACAGGGCGTGGATCGCCGCCCACCTCCACGGCGAGCTCCAGGCCGATGAGTGATCGAACACCCCGCGTGCGTCCATCACGCCCATGAC
The DNA here is from genome assembly GCA_025463365.1 of Acidimicrobiales bacterium. Classification (GTDB taxonomy): domain Bacteria; phylum Actinomycetota; class Acidimicrobiia; order Acidimicrobiales; family Iamiaceae; genus Aquihabitans. Next base: position 964 of record JAOBWM010000196.1, on the reverse strand, counting down.
GCCGTGGTGCAGGGCGACGAAGGCGATGGCGACGAGGAACGGCAGCCAATCCTGGTAGAGCGAGATGAGGGCGATCATCACGAAGAAGTGGAAGTGCATCTCCGTCGATCCGCCCGAGAGGTGCACCAAGATCGCGGAGCACAGCAACAACCCCACCGACGCCACGGTCGCCCGCAGCCGAGCCGAGAACAGTGCGTCGACGGAGGCGGCATACGCCAGGAGCGGGACCGCCGCCACGTCCGTCGCGACGTGAGCGAGCGAGTAGCCCCGGGCCAGCCCGAACACCACGATGGCCGGCACGTGCAGCCACAGCACCGTGAGGATGATGCGCTGCCGCGACGCGAAGGCCTCGGTCGACAACAACCCGCCCTTGGGGAGCGCGGCACGGGCGCGGGCGATTCGACCAGGCCCGGACAACGCTGGTTCCAACTCGATCGTGCTCGACACCCTGACCCCTCCCGCTGGTTGGCTGACCGCTTCAGAATGGGATCGGCCGCCGGAGCCGAGAAGTGAGGCAGCCGGGGAGGACCCGGGGAGCGTCAGGTCAAGGTGAGCGGTGCCGGCCGGAGCAACGGAGCGAGGGCCTCGGCACGCTGAGGACGGGCGAAGAGGTAGCCCTGGGCCTGGTCGCAGCCGAGCGCCCGCAGGCGCTCCGACTGGGCGGTCGTCTCGATCCCTTCGGCCACCGTGGTCAGACCCAGCGCCTTGCCCATGGCGATCATGGCGGTCACGAGCGGCGCCGGCTCGCCGCGACCGGTGATGGCGCTCACGAACGTCCGGTCGATCTTGAGCTCGTCGACGGGGAACCGGTGCAGGTACGCGAGCGACGAGTAGCCCGTGCCGAAGTCGTCGATGCTGAGTCGCACCCCGAGGGAGTGGAGCTCGTCGAGCGTGCGCTGCGTGGCGATCGTGTCCGACATCAGCAGGCTCTCGGTGAGCTCGAGGCACAGCCGGTCGGGCTCCA
>JAOBWM010000035.1 GCA_025463365.1 Acidimicrobiales bacterium | reverse complement strand
CGGTCCGGGGTGTGTGCGTTCCGGGTGGTGGGCGCGTCGGAGCGCACACACGGTCGGGCGCGGTCCGGGGGTGTGTGCGTTCCGGGGTGGTGGGCGCGTCGGGGCGCGCGCACGGGTTCGGGGCGCCGGTGGCCCTGGGGTGTGCGCGCTGTGGTGTGGTGGGCGCGTCGGGGCGCGCACACGGTCGCGCGGGGCGAGGGGTGTGCGCGTTCCGGGGTGGTGGGCGCGTCGGGGCGCGCACACCCCCAGGCCGGGCGTCGGGGTGTGTGCATTGCGGGGTGGTGGGCGCGTCGGGGCGCGCACACCGTCGGCTCGCGGGGAGTGGGTTGCCGCGGATGGCCCGGGGTTGACCGGGTCGTGGGCGGGTCTTGGGTGGGGGCTGGCTCGGGCTGGATCTCGACGGGACCGGGTCGGTCGGTAGGGTCTGCGGCCATGTCTGGACGGACCCTCAGCGAGTCGGATTCGAAGGAACTGCTGAGTCGGTTCGGGGTGCCCTTCGCGCCCGAGCGGGTGGTCGCCACGGCCGACGAGGCGGCAGCGGCCGCTGCTGAGCTGGGATTTCCGGTGGTGGTGAAGCTCAACGGCGACGCCATCGCCCACAAGACCGAGCGCGGCCTGGTGAAGCTCGGCCTGGCCGACGCCGATGCCGTGCTCGCCGCGTCGACGGCGCTGGTCGGCGCGGCCACCGATGCCGACGGCGAGGTGGGCCTGCTGGTGGCGCCGATGCTCCGGGGCAACCGGGAGCTGATCGCCGGCCTCTCGACCGACCCGCAGTTCGGGATGACGGTGCTGCTCGGCGTCGGGGGGATCCTGGCCGAAGCGTTGGCCGACGTGTCGGTCCGCCCCGTGCCGATCACCGCGATCGATGCCGCCGACATGATCGACGGACTCGCCACCCAGGCCCTCCTCGGTGAGTTCCGCGGCGAGCCGGCGGTCGACCGGGAGGCGCTCACCTCGGTCCTGCTCGGTCTGTCGGCGGCGGCGGAGGCCACTCCCGAGCTGGTGTCGGCCGACCTCAACCCGCTCATCGTGGTCGACGGGAGGCCGATCGCCGTCGATGCCCTCGTGGAGATGGTCGACGCCGTCGATGCCGTTGATGCCGTCGACGCCCTCGATGCCGTCGAGGTGGTCGAGGCGGATGGTCCGACGGTCATCGTCGACGGTCGCGAGACCGTGGCTCCCCTCGAACCCGAGCCAGGGGAGCGGCCGGGCCCTGCTGCGGGCGGTCGACCCACACCGTCGCCGGCCGCGTTCCGGGCGCTGTTCGAGCCGAAGGGTGTCGTCGTCGCCGGTGCGTCGAGCCATCCGGGCAAGTTCGGGTTCGTGAGCCTGCACAACCTCCTGGCGGCGGGGTACGAGGGTGCCGTCGGCGCCACCAACCGGGAGCGGGCCGAGGTCCTCGGCATCCAGACGGTGGTCGACATCGCGGAGTTGCCCGACGACACCTATGACCTCATCTTCGTCTGCACCCCCGCGTCGGTGAACCCCGACCTGCTCCGGGCCGCCGCGGCCAAGGGCATCACCGCGGCGTTCGTCACGTCGGCCGGCTATGGCGAGGCCGGGCCCGAAGGCGTCGTGGCCCAGGCCGAGCTGGTCGCGCTGTGCGACGAGCTCGGGATCCTCCTCGCCGGGCCCAACGGCCAGGGCGTCGTCTCCACACCGTCGAAGCTGTGCGCCCAGATCGTGGCGCCCTACCCGCCGGCCGGCGCGATCGGCGTCGCCAGCCAGTCGGGCAACTTCGTGTCGTCGTTCCAGAACTACGCCGTGCAGACCGGCGTCGGCATCAGCCGAGCGGTCAGCGCTGGGAACGCCGCGGCCGTGGGGGTCGCTGACTACCTCGACTTCTACGCCCACGACCCGGCCACGGCGGTGGGCCTCGCCTACGTGGAGGGGGTTCCCGACGGACGTTCGTTCCTCGGCCGCATGGCCTCGGTCGCCGCGGTCAAGCCGCTCGTCCTGGTCAAGGGCGGCGCCACCGCCGGGGGCCAGCGCGCCGCGGCCAGCCACACCGGCTCGCTCGCGACGGACGACCGCGTGTTCGACGGCGCGTGCCGCCAGGCCGGCATCACGCGAGCCGCGACGGTCGAGGAGGCCTTCGAGGCGGCGGCCACCTTCGCGACCCAACCGCTCCCCAAGGGCCCGAAGGTCGTGGTGATGACCACCGCCGGCGGGTGGGGCGTGGTCACCGCCGACGCCATCACCCGCAGCGACCTCGAGCTCGCCGAGCTCCCCGACGACCTCCTCGCGGCGATCGACCAGAAGCTCCCACCCCGCTGGAGCCGAAACAACCCGGTCGACTTGGCCGGTGGCGAGACCCGCGACACCATCCCCGAGGTGTTGGAGCTGATCGCGTCCCACCCCGAGATCGACGCCGTGATCCAGCTTGGTGTGGGCATCCAGGCCAACCAGGCTCGCCTGATGCGCCACGGGCCCTTCTACCCGGACCACGGCCTGGAGCGCATCGTGGCCTACCACGAGCGCCAGGACGCCCGCTTCGCCCATGCCGCGGCCGAGATCTCCGACGCGACGGGCAAGCCGATCCTGCTCGCCACCGAGCTCGCGGTCACCGATCCGGCGAACGCCGCGCCCGCCGCCGTCCGCGCCACGGGTCGGCTCTGCTACCCGTCGGCCAACCGTGCCGTCACCGCCCTCGCCCACGCGTGGTCGCGGGCGCAATGGCTCCAGGCCCGCGGCCTCGCCTGATCCGACGCACCCATGACCCGCCTCCCCGGCCGCTCGGCCACCGCCGTCGCGCTGGTCGCCATCCTCACGGCGCTGACCGTCCCCGCGCCGGTCGCGGCGGCCACCGCGACAGCCGCGACCACCGAGCGCACCGAGCAGGCGTCGGTGCCCCCGACGCGAGCGCTGAGCACGGCGCTCGACACCGTCATGGCCGTGTCGCCGGCGAGCTCGTGCCTGACGGTCTCGGTCGACGGCTCGGTCCTCTACCAGCGCAACGGGTCGACACCGGTCGTCCCCGCATCGACCGAGAAGCTGTTCACCGCTGCCGCGGCCCTCGACCTGCTCGGACCTGATCACCGCTTCACGACGACCGTGGTCCCTTCGGCCGTCGCGTCGGCGGGGGTCCTCCGCGGCGACCTGACCCTCGTCGGCGGCGGCGACCCGCAGCTCACGAGCAGCCTCTACAAGGCCGTCCGCCACCTCGGCACCGATCGCACGATCACCCTGCTCGACGACCTGGCCCAGAAGGTCGCCGATGCCGGCATCACCCATGTGACCGGCCGAGTCCTGGGCGACGAGGCCCGCTTCGACGAGGCGCGGGTCGTGGCCTCCTGGCCGGCGCGCTACACCGCGCAGAACCAGGCCGGTCCGCTCAGCGCCCTCGACGTCGACGACGGGTACACGCTCGAACCGAAGGATGGCACCATCGTTCGCAACCGGGCCGACCAACCGGCGATCGCGGCGGCCACGCTCTTCACCGGCCTCCTGGGGGCCAAGGGTGTGAAGGTCGACGGCTTGCCGGGCGAGGGCGCCGCGCCCGCCGGGCGGCCTCCGTTGGCGTCGATCGCGTCGGCTCCCCTGGCGGCCGTGGTCACCGACATGTTGCAGCACAGCGACAACCAGACCGCCGAGCTGCTCACCAAGGAGCTCGGGAAGGTGAAGGGGAGCGGCGGGACCACGGCCGCAGGCGTCGACGTCATTCGGGTGTGGCGAGCCCAGCACGGACTCGACCTGCCTGGCACCCGAACCGTCGACGGGTCCGGCCTCGACCCCGCCAATCGGGTCACCTGCGACGAGATGGTGGCGGTGCTGGACGCAAGCGGCGGCCGCAAGGGTGCCGTGGCATCCGGGCTGGCCGTCGCCGCCACGTCGGGCACCCTCGTCTCCCGGTTCCGGAACTCACCCGCCGCCGGCCGGCTCCGTGCCAAGACCGGCAGCCTCAACTCGGTCACGGCGTTGACCGGATTCGTCGACCTTCCCACCGGCGGCACCGCTTCCTTCGCGTACGTCGCCAACGGCGAGCCCGTCTCGGCCAAGGTCATGGCTGCACAGAACCTCCTAGCCACGATCCTCGCCACCTACGAGCCGCCCTGCCCAACGTCGGACCGCCACGTCGTCGCCGGTCCCGTGCCGGTGGAGGCCGCAGCGCTCGCGACGCTCGCCGCCGGCCCGATGGCGGCGGCCGCGCTTCCCGGATCGATGGCGGCGACCCGGATGTTCGCGTTCCGGTTCCGCACGATCTCGAACCGGTGCTTCGCCACCGACGAGGCTGCTCACGTGGTCTTGCTGCCATAGCGGCAGGTCTTGCGTCGCCCGGACCGGGCAAGTAGGAAGTTCCGACCCAACGTCCAGGAGGCGATCGTGGCACCTGCCGGTGCGAAGAAGGGCGAGGACAAGGGGGTTGCCGAGGTCGTCACCGACCTGTGGCAACTCGTCCGCGACTACGCCAAGCAGGAGACGATCGACCCGCTCAAGTCGCTGGGCCGGTTCCTGGCCTGGGGGATCGGCGGCACACTGCTGCTGTCGCTGGGGTTGGTCTTCACGTCGCTCGCCATCCTGCGCGGCCTCCAGACGGAGACGGGCGCGCACCTCACCGGCAGCTACACGTGGGTGCCGTACCTGGCCGCCCTCGTGGTGGACATCGTCGTCATCGCCTTGGCGGTGCGAGCCATCAGCAAGCCGTTCCGAGCCGAGGAGAAGGCTGCATGAGCACCACTGACGAGAAGATCACCCGCGCCGACATCGAGGCCAAGTTCCGCGAGCTGTCCGGTGATGTCGACGAGCGCGCCGAGGCGGCCAAGTCCACCGCGGTGACGGTCGGTGCGGTCGTGGCCGCCGCCGTGATCCTCGGTGTCTTCCTGTTCGGTCGCAGCCGCGGCCGCAAGAAGACCACCATCGTCGAGGTCCGGCGCTTCTGATGGCCCGCTTCGGACGGGGCGCAGCCCCGGCGGGCGGCGTGCTGCGGATCGCCGAACGCGCCGGCATCCGCAGGGGGATGGCCGGGAGCAAGGGCTGGTTCTACGTCGGGACCGGCCTGTGGACCCTCCGCATCGTGCGGCGCATGGCCGAGCGCAAGACCCAGATCCTCGTGTCGGAGACGCTTGCCCCGGGCCAGCGGATCGTGATCGCCAACGGCCGCGCCACGGTCGAACAGGCAGCGTCGCAGGGTGCCGCGATCGCCGGCCCCGAGTCGACTGCACCCGCCAGCCGCAAGGAGCGCAAGGCGGAGCGCAAGCGGGCGGACAAGGCCGCGAGGAAGGCCTCGAAGAAGGCCACGAAGCAGGGCACCCCGTCCTGACGGTCGCACTTCGGCGCCGGACCCCCGAGCGGGCAGGATGGGCGGCGTGAAGGTCCACCTCCGCAACCCGTCCCGCACGATCGAACACCCCGGTCCCGTGAGCATCGTCGCGCTGCTCCAGAAGCTCGAGGTGAACCGGGAGTCGGTGTTGGTGATCCGCGGCGGGACCCTCGTTCCTGGCGACGCCCTGCTCGCGGACGACGACGAGGTCGAGATCCGACCGGTCATCTCCGGCGGTGCCGCGTGAAGTGCCGCGTCTGCCGGGGGCCGGCGGTGATCGACATCCGACGCCACAACGCCAACTTCTGCGTCGACCACTTCTTGCGACTCTGCCGCGACCAGGTGACCAAGGCCATCGCCGAGTTCTCGATGCTGGAGCGTGGGGACCGGGTGCTGGTGGCGGTCTCGGGTGGCAAGGACAGCCTGGCGCTGTGGGACCTGCTCCGCGAGCTCGGCTACGAAGCCGACGGCCTCTACATCGGGCTCGGGATCGGCGGCTACAGCGATCGATCCGGTGAGGCCGTGAAGGCCTTCGCCCAGGAGCGCGGCTGGCCGCTCCAGGTGATCGACCTGCGCGACGAGTTCGACTACGACGTGCCCACCGCGGCCAAGGTCACCAAGCGGGTCCCGTGCTCAGCCTGCGGGCTGTCCAAGCGCCACCTGTTCGACAAGGCCGCCCTCGACGGTGGGTACGACGCGGTGGCCACCGGCCACAACCTGGACGACGAAGCCGCCGTGCTGTTCGGCAACACCCTGCGTTGGCAGACCGAGTACCTGGCGCGCCAGATGCCGGTCCTCCCGGCGCGCCACGGCTTTCCCCGCAAGGTGAAGCCCCTCGTGAGCCTGGGTGAGCGGGAGATGGCCGCCTACTGCGTGCTGCGCGGCATCGACTACATCGTCGAGGAGTGCCCGATGGCGGCCGGCAACAAGCACCTCGGGTACAAGGAGGCGCTCAACGAGATCGAGGCCCGATCGCCGGGTTCGAAGCACGCCTTCTACTTCGGCTTCCTCGCCCGGGCCGCCGAGCGGTTCCGCGACGCCGCCCCCGACGGACCGGAGGAGTCGGGCCTCGGCCTGTGCACGCGCTGCGGCGCACCGAGCACGAACGAGCTGTGCGCGTTCTGCCACCTGGTCGAGCGTTCCGCGGGCGCCGAGCCGGTCGTCCTCACCACGAAGGGCGCCCGATGACCGACGACCTGCCAGATCGCTCCCTTCGGGTCGGCGAGAAGGTCCTCCTGATCGACCGCAAGAAGCGGCGGTACCTCGTCACCCTCGAGGAGGGCGGTGAGTTCCACACCCACTCGGGGTTCCTGCCCCATGCCGAGATCGTCGGGCAGGACGAGGGCGCGGCGCTGCGCTCGACCCGCGGTGCCACCTTCACCGCCTTCCGGCCGACGCTCTCGGACTTCGTGCTGAAGATGCCCCGAGGCGCGCAGGTCATCTATCCCAAGGACCTCGGCGCCATCTTGATGCAGGCCGACATCTTCCCGGGCGCCCGAGTGCTCGAGTCGGGCGTCGGGTCCGGCGCCCTGTCGATGACCTTGCTGCGAGCAGGCGCCCACGTCACCGGCTACGAGATCCGCGACGACTTCGCGGCCCGGGCCCGCAAGAACGTCGAGTCCTTCTGCCCGCCCGAACAGGTGGCGCACTACCGCGTGGAGCAGCGCGACTGCTACGAGGGCATCGACGAGGTCGCCCTGGACCGCATCGTCCTCGACCTGCCCGAGCCGTGGCAGGTGGTGCCCCATGCCCAGACCGCCCTGCGCCCCGGCGGCATCCTGGTGGCCTACACCCCGACGATCATCCAGGCCGTCCAGCTGCGCGAGCGGTTCGTCGACAGCGAGTTCGAGCTGGCCGAGACCATGGAGGTGCTCCACCGTGGGTGGAACATCGACGGCACGTCGGTCCGACCCGACCACCGCATGGTCGCCCACACCGGCTTCTTGACCCACGCCCGCCTCCTCCCCGCCTAGGACGGATCGCGCGTGAACGGGCTCGACATCGTCATCGTCGGGTTCGCCCTGGGGGCCGCGATCGGTGGCTATCGCATCGGCTTCGTGACCCGCGTCGCGTCATGGCTCGGGATGGTGGCTGGCGTCGTCCTGGGTGCGGGCGCCCTCCCGTGGGTGGTGGACCGCTTCCAGGACTCCGTGGCCCGGTCCGACCTGCTCCTGCTCTGTGCCGGAGTGGTCATCGCCGCAGGGCTGGCGGGCCAGGCCATCGGGCTGCTCGTCGGCAGCCGGCTGCACCTGGCCATCCCCGCGGGGGTGCCGAGACGGATCGATGCCGCGGTGGGTGCGGCGGCTGGGCTCGCGGGGGTCGCCGTGTTCGTGTGGCTGCTGGCCCCTGCGCTGGCCGACGTGCCCGAGCTGCCGGCGCGCGAGGCGCGCGGCTCGGCCGTCGTCGAGGCGGTGAACGGGCTGTTCCCGGACCCGCCCGACACGTCGCGCAGCCTGCGCAAGCTCCTCGGCGACCGGTATCCGCAGGTGTTCGATGCCTTCGACGCAGCCCCCGACGTCGGCCCCGTCCCTCGCTCGAGCGGGTTGAGCCAGGCCACCGCCGATCGGGTCACCCGTTCGACCGTGAAGGTGGAGGGGGAGGCCTGCGACCGGATCCTCGATGGCACCGGGTTCGTCGCCGGGCCCGACCTCGTGGTCACCAACGCCCACGTCGTGGCGGGGGAATCCTCGACGAGCGTGGTGGCGTCCGACGGGAGCCGGCACCAGGCCCGGGTCGTCGCGTTCGATCCGCAACGCGACCTCGCCCTGCTCGCCGTGCCGGGCCTCGACCGCCCCGTCCTCCCCATCCACGACGGCAGGCAGGGTGATCGCGGTGCGGTGTTCGGTCACCCGGGCGGTGGGCCGTTGCGCCTCTCGCCCTTCACGGTCGGTCGCACGGTCGAGGCCCAAGGCCAGGACATCTACGACCGTTCGAGCGCGCAGCGCCAGGTCCTAATCCTCGCGGCGCGGCTCCACCCCGGTGATTCGGGCTCGGCCCTCGTGTCGCCGCAGGGCCAGGTGATCGGCGTCGCCTTCGCCATCGCACCGGACAAGCCGGATGTTGCCTACGCCCTGGCCATCAGCGAGCTCCGGGCCATGCTGGCCCGACCACGCACCGCACCGGTGACGACGGGCAGCTGCATCGCCTGAAGGCGCCCGTGACCCGTGGCCCCGGCCCGTGGCCTGTGACCACCTGGGCCCAGGCGCGAAACGAGGCCCCCGCAGGGGCCTCGTCGAGCGGTCAGGTGGAGGACCCGGAGGTCAGCCGACCTCGATGAAGATGCACTCGCCGGGGCATTCCTCGGCGGACTCGATCGTGGCCTCTTCCTGCCCGGCCGGCACGTTGGCCAGGCCTTCGGGGCCGCCCGGATCGGAGAACACCTTCGCGCCCTCCTTGACGTAGGCGAGCCCGTCGTCGAGCAGGGTGAAGACGTCGGGAGCGATCTCCTCGCAGAGACCGTCGCCGGTGCAGAGATCCTGGTCGATCCAGACCTTCATGTGGGGATGCCTCTCTCGTCAGATGGAGCCGCCACGTCGACGGGTCCCTGGCCTTGCGGAGCGTAGCGGACCACCCCTGAGATCCGTGAACCCCGGCGGCGGCGTCCGTCACGTGCGGAAGGCCCGCTCAGGTCATCGGCACGAGGCCGCGGATGTTTCGCCTCCGTGAACCGTCCCGAGGGCTCCGTGGAAGCCGCGAACGCGCCGAGTATCGTCGCCGCGAAGCGCCCCGGTCCGTCCTTGATGGGCCGCCCGCTACCCCGACCGATGAGGAGGTGGTCCCCGTCAACGAGGACATCGAACGACGGTTGACCGAGCAGACCGCAGAGCTCGACGAGCTGCGCGAGCAGGCAGTCGGACTCGAGGATGAGGTGGTCGCCCTGCGGCGGCGCCTCCAGGACGCGCCCAAGCGCGTCCGCACCCTCGAGGAGCGACTGCTCGAGACCAAGGGCCAGCTGCAACAGGCCGTCACCCAGAACGAGAAGCTCACCTACACGCTGCGAGAAGCGCGCGACCACATCGCCGCGCTGCGCGAAGAGGTCGAGAAGCTCACGCAACCGCCGGCCGCCTACGGGACGGTCCTCGGGATCAACGAGGAGGACGACACCGTCGACGTGCATGCCGGCGGGCGCAAGATGCGCGTCGCGGCCATGCCCGACATCCTCGGCAAGCTCCGTCGCGGCGACGAGGTCGCGCTCAACGAGTCGTTCAGCGTGATCCTGAGCCGGGGCGGTGATCGAACGGGTGAGATCGTCACCATCAAGGACACGATGGCGGGCGGGCGGGCCCTCGTCGTCGGCCGGGCCGACGAGGAGCGGGTCTGCGAGGTGCTGGACTCCCTCACCGAGCAGGGCATCCGCTCCGGGGACACGGTCCTCATGGACAGCCGCTCGGGCTTGCTCATCGAGAAGGTGGCACGCCCCGAAGTCGAGGAGCTGGTGCTCGAAGAGGTGCCGGACATCTCCTACTCCGACGTCGGTGGGCTCGACAGCCAGATCGAGCAGATCGCCGACGCGGTGGAGCTGCCGTTCGTGCATGCCGCCCTCTTCGCCGAGTACAAGCTCCCGGCCCCGAAGGGCATCTTGCTCTACGGCCCTCCCGGCTGCGGCAAGACCCTGATCGCCAAGGCCGTCGCCAACTCGCTCGCCAAGAAGGTCGCCGAGGTGTCGGGCGACGAGCACGCCAAGAGCTACTTCTTGAACATCAAGGGCCCCGAGCTGCTCAACAAGTACGTGGGCGAGACCGAGCGCCAGATCCGGCTCGTGTTCCAGCGGGCCCGGGAGAAGTCCGAAGAGGGCTGGCCCGTCATCGTGTTCTTCGACGAGATGGACTCCATGTTCCGCACGCGTGGCAGCGGGATCTCCTCGGACATGGAGAGCACGATCGTCCCGCAGCTGCTCGCCGAGATCGATGGCGTGGAGACGTTGAAGAACGTCATCGTGATCGGGGCCTCGAACCGTGAGGACCTCATCGACCCGGCCATCCTGCGCCCCGGTCGCCTCGACGTGAAGATCAAGATCGAGCGACCCGACGAAGCCAGCGCGGCGCAGATCTTCGGTCGCTACCTCACCACCGACCTGCCGCTCAGTCCCGACGAGGTCAAGAGCCTCGGCGGCGGGGATCCCGAGAAGTGCGTGCGGGCGATCATCGAGCGCACCGTCGACGAGATGTACCGCGACGACGAGGAGAACCAGTTCCTCGAGGTCACCTACCAGAACGGCGACAAGGAGGTCATGTACTTCAAGGACTTCGCGTCCGGCGCCATGATCGAGAACATCGTCCGGCGGGCGAAGAAGCTGGCCATCAAGCGGCTCATCGCGGGTGGCGAGGGTGGCATCTGCACCCAGGATCTCATCGCCTCGATCCACCAGGAGTACAAGGAGCACGAGGACCTCCCCAACACCACCAACCCCGACGACTGGGCGAAGATCTCCGGCAAGAAGGGCGAGCGGATCGTGTACATCCGCACGCTCATCAAGAAGCATGGCGACGACGAGCCCGCCGGCGGCCGCGCCATCGAGCGCGTCACCACGGGGCAGTACCTCTAGCGGTTCGTGGCCCGTGCCGGGCCGCGTCCCAGCACGGCGGCCAGCACCACCAGGAGGGCGCCGACGCGTAGTTGGGTGCTCGGGATCAGGAGGTGGCGGGCGGACTCCATGCCGTCGCTGTGCCAGGCAACGAGGGCGTGGGGGAGCGCGGTCGCGACGAGGATCATCCCGGCGATGCACGCGGGAGACCGCAGGACGCGTCGGTACGACGCCACCACGAGCGCCGGCAAGGTGGCGACGAAGGCGAGGACCACGGGCGGGTAGCCGATCGGGTCGACCAGCGGCACCTCGCGAAGCCGCAGCGGCCGATAGGTGGTGAGCCCGGTCCCGTTGTTGAAGACCCGTTCGGGTCGGTGCTGCGTCTCACCGAGCAGGTAGCTGGGGTGCGTTGCCGCGAACTCCAGCAAGGTGGACCGGCCGTCCTCGGCCAGCCAGGCTCGCCATGGCCCCCACGTCGGCAGCGGGGAGAGCGACGTGTAGGCGGCATGGCCCGGGTCCTGCACGGGTGGGAGGGTCGCGAACTCGTCGGCTTGGGGCATGCCATGGGACCCGAACCAGGCGACTCGCTCGGGGTAGGGGAGGATCCGCACGGCGTAGACGTGCTCGAGCGGGAGCCGGTCACGGTGTCCCCACTGGGCCGAGCCCGCGACCAGGAACGCCAGTGCCACGAGGTACGCCGCGGTGATCAGGGCCAACCGGCGCCGGGCGGGACGCGCGAACCACGCCCAGGCGCCGAGCCCGAGGGCTCCGAGGACGACGGGCACCACATGGCTGTCGCGCACGGCGAGCGCGACGAAGGCGGCGAGGACGAGCGCCGCGGCTCGACGTCGATCCAGGCCCTGGGCCGCCCACACCACCGCGGCGGCCACGAGGGCCAGCGAGGAGAGTGCCAGCGACTCGGTCAGGACCTGCTGGTCCCACATCGCCACCGGCCAGGTCAGCGACACCACCACGACGCAGGCCCCGGCGACCCAACCGCGCCAGCCCGGCCCGATCGCGGCGGCGACGGCACCGGCCAGGAGTCCCCAGGCCACCGCCGCGATGGCGGTCTGCGCGGTCACGAACGTGCGCAGGTGCCCGTCGGATGCGCGCAGGACCAGCGGCATCAGCACCGGTCGCAGGCCCATCCACCGTTCGCGGCTGAACAGCCCGGACCGCGCCGAAGCGGCGTAGTCGAACGAGTCGTTCCACTGGAGCGGTGCGTTGCCGCGGCGGATCCACCAGCGCGTGACCAGACCGATGGCGGCGGCCGACCAGGCGACGAGGAACGATCCGAGGGCTTCCGCCCGCCGGACCAGGTCGCGCCACCACCGGCCAGCCGCACCCGCCTGGGTCATGGGGCGGGACCCTACCGGTCGGCCGGTCGGGGGCCGCTTCACCAGCCCGGCAGCGCCGCCGAACCCGCCCGGTAGGGTGCCGCGGATGGGCGTACACAAGGTTCTGGGCATCGAGACCGAGTACGGGATCGTGGTCAAGGGCCAGGCCGACTCGAACCCGGTCAGCGCGTCATCGCTGCTGATCAACGCCTACGTCAACGAGCTCGAGCGCGAGCGCACCGCCGGCCCGAAGGTGGCCTGGGACTTCGAGGACGAGTCGCCCGGCAAGGACGCCCGAGGCTCGGCCGGGCCGTCATCGCCCCCGGAGGTCGAAACCCACCTCGTCAACGCCGTGCTGACCAACGGCGCCCGCTACTACGTCGACCACGCCCACCCGGAGCTCTCGACACCCGAGTGCGCAGATGCCCGCAGCATCGTGGTGTGGGACCGGGCCGCCGAGGAGATCGTCCGCCGTTCGATGGTCGCCGCGAACCGTCTGCTGCCCGAAGGCCAGGAGCTCGTGGTCCACAAGAACAACTCCGATGGCAAGGGCAACTCCTACGGCTGCCACGAGAACTACCTGATGGGCCGGTCGGTCCCCTTCGGTCGGATCGTCAGCCACGCGACCACCCACTTCATCACCCGGCAACTGTTCACCGGCAGCGGCAAGGTCGGCTCCGAAGCGCCCGGGGTCGGGATCGACGAGGTGCCGTACCAACTCACGCAGCGGGCCGACTTCTTCGAGGCCGAGGTCGGCCTGGAGACCACCCTCAAGCGCCCGATCGTCAATACCCGCGACGAACCCCACGCCGACGCCCAGAAGTACCGCCGGCTCCACGTCATCACCGGCGACGCGAACTGCTCGGAGATGGCGACCTTCCTGAAGGTCGGGACCACGGCGATCGTGCTCGCGATGGTGGAGGACGACGCCGCCGGACCGGTGTTCTCCTTCCGGAGCCCCGTCCAGGCCATGCGCAAGGTGTCCTACGACCTCAGCTTGTCGCGGCCGCTGGAGCTCACCGACGGCACGACGATCACCGCCCTCGAGGTCCAAGAGGAGCTGCTGCGCCGGGCGCGGGCATGGGCCGACCAGCACGGCCTGGAAACCGTCGGCGGCGAGGTCGCTGCTCGGGTGCTGGACGAGTGGGAGCGGGTCCTGCACCTGCTCGCCACCGACCCCATGGCGCTCGCGGACCGCATCGATTGGGTGGCCAAGTACCGCATGCTCGAGGGCTATCGGGACCGTCACTCCGTCGACTGGTCGCACCCGACCCTGGGCGCCCTGGCCCTCCAGTACCACGACCTGCGGCCCGAACGATCCCTCGCCGGCCGGGCCGGCCTGGTCCGCCTCGTGGGCGACGAGGAGGTCCACCGGGCGATGACCGAGCCGCCCGAGGACACCCGTGCCTACTTCCGTGGCCGGTGCCTCCAACGGTGGGCGTCACAGGTGGTCGCGGCCAACTGGGACTCGATCGTCTTCGACGTCGGCTCATCAGCGCTCCGGCGCGTGCCGATGATGGAACCAATGCGTGGGACCCGAGCCCACGTCGGTACCGTGCTAGACGAAAGCAACGATCCGGCCGACCTCGTCGCCCGGCTCAGCGCCTAGATCAGGGAGCGCATCCATGGCTGAACGGGAACAGAAGCGCAAGCCGGCCCCGGCCCGTGAGGTGGAAGAGGTCGCGGACGCGCCGGTCACCTCCGAGACCGGCGAGAAGCTCAAGGCCGACATCGACGACCTGCTGGACGAGATCGACGAGGTCCTCGAGACCAACGCCGAAGACTTCGTCCGCTCCTACGTCCAAAAGGGCGGCGAGTAGCCCCAGGTCACTCCCGCGGCAGGCGCGTTCCGGTGCTCGGTGGCACCGGTAGGGTGCCTCGGATGCAGATACCTGTCTTTTCGGTGGCGGACGACCCCGGGCCGGACTTTGCTTCGCTGCTGCGTCGGCAGGGGCTGTCGGCGGCGGTGCCCGACGGCCCCGTGTCCGCGGCCGGCGCGGTGCCCCACGGGACCACGGTCGTGGCCATCCGATATGCGGACGGTGTCGTCATGGCGGGTGACCGCCGAGCCACCTCGGGGAACCTGATCAGCCACCGCTCGATCGAGAAGGTGTTCCCCGCGGACCGATGGTCCGGCGTGGCCATCGCCGGAGCGGCAGGCCCGGCCATGGAGATGGTCAAGCTCTTCCAGCTCCAGCTGGAGCACTACGAGAAGGTCGAGGGCCAGCCCCTGTCGCTCGAGGGCAAGGCCAACCAGCTGTCGCAGATGGTGCGCAACCACCTGCCGGCCGCGATGCAGGGCCTCGCCGTCGTCCCGTTGTTCGCCGGGTTCGACACCCGGCGCCGGGCCGGTCGGCTGTTCCAGTACGACGTGACCGGCGGGCGCTACGAGGAGAACGACTACGCCACGTCGGGCTCGGGCGGTCTGCACGCGGCCACGGTCGTCAAGCTCGGCTTCGGCCGCGACACGAGTGCCGACGCCACCGTCGACCTCGCGTTCCAGGCCCTCGTGACGGCGGCCGACGAGGACTCCGCCACCGGCGGCCCTGATCCGACTCGCGGGATCTGGCCGGTCATGGCCACGATCGACGCCGACGGCTTCACCCGGCTCGACGACTCCGACCTGGCGGCCCGCTACGGCCGGCTCTACCCGGGAGCGTCCGCATGAGCATGCCGTTCTACGTCGCTCCCGAACAGGTGATGAAGGACCGGGCGGACTACGCGCGCAAGGGCATCGCCCGGGGTCGCAGCCTGGTGGCGGTGGCGTGTGCCGAAGGCGTGGTCATCTGCGCCGAGAACCCGTCGAGCACGCTGCGCAAGGTGTCGGAGATCTACGACCGGATCGCGTTCGCCGGGGTCGGCAAGTACAACGAGTTCGACCAGCTGCGGATCTCCGGGGTCCGCGCCGCAGACCTCAAGGGGTTCTCCTTCAGCCGCGAGGACGTCGAGGCTCGTGGTCTCGCCAACCAGTACGCCCAGATCCTGGGCCAGGTCTTCACCCATGAGATGAAGCCCCTCGAGGTCGAGATCCTCGTGGCCGAGGTCGGCCCCGAGGCCGGGACCGACCAGCTCTTCCACCTGCTCTACGACGGCACCGTGATCGACGAGGCCCGGTTCGCCGTCCTCGGCGGCGATGCCGAGGCGGTGACGGAACGGGTGGAGGCCAGCCTCGGCGAGGCCCCCGACCTCGCATCGGCCCTGCGGGTCGCCGTCGGCGCGCTGGCCGGGCCTGACCGCACGCTGGTTGCGGCGGACCTCGAGGTCGCCCTCCTCGACCGGGCCAGCGTCCGTCGCTGCTTCCGCCGCATCGAGGACGCGGACGTGTCGGCACTGCTCGCGACCAGCTGAACCCCGCCCGCCGGACCCATCCAGGACACCCGGAGTCCCCGAGCGAAGCGCGGGTAGCGTGCGGCATCCCCACACGAACGGAGCAGTACATGCGCAAGACGACAGCGGCCTTCATGGCGTTGTTCGCCCTGACCCTCGTGACCGCGTGCGGCGCCTCAGGCGGCGACAAGAAGGCGGACACCACGACGACCACCGCGAAGGCATCGGGCGACGGCAGCACCACGACGACGACCGAGGCCGCCGGTACCGGGGTCGCCGTGGACGACTGGGCGGTCGCCTTCTGCGGCTCCTTCAAGACCTGGATCTCTGACATCCAGTCCGCCAGCTCCGGCGTGTCGAGCGACGTCACCGCAGGAGACCTGGCCAGCGCCAAGACCGCCATCGTGAAGCTGTTCACCACGGCCTCCAGCCGCACGGAGACGCTGATCGAGGATGTCGACAAGGCCGGCGTACCGGACATCGACAAGGGCGATGGCCTGGTGACAGACCTCAAGGGCAAGTTCCAGGACTTCGACGACGCGATCCTCGCCGCCAAGTCCGACGCTGATGCCCTGGCCGTCGACGACCCGACCGCGTTCAAGGCCGACGTCCAAACCCTGCTCGACACCTTCCAGGCCGAGACCCAGAAGGTTGGGGACTCGTTCTCCGAGCTGGATGCCAAGTACAACTCGCAGGAGCTGAACGACGCCCTGAACCAGCACTGCGGCACCTGACGCTCCGGGCGCCGGCCACCAGGCCGGTGCGGGCGGGGACGGTGGCATCGTGGCTGCCGTCCCCGCCGATACGGTGACGTTGTGGAACGTCGGATCTTCGGCCTCGAGAACGAGTACGGCGTCACCTGCACATCTCGCGGCCAGCGCCGGCTGAGCCCCGACGAGGTCGCCCGCTACCTGTTCCGACGGGTGGTGTCGTGGGGCCGCAGCAGCAACGTGTTCCTCGCCAACGGCGCTCGCCTCTACCTCGACGTCGGCAGCCACCCCGAATACGCCACCCCCGAGTGCGATTCGGTCCGTGAGCTGGTCGTGCACGACAAGGCCGGCGAGCGCATCCTCGACCAGCTCCTGGTCAGCGCCGAGCAACGCCTCCACGAGGAGGGGATCCGCGGCACGATCTACCTCTTCAAGAACAACACCGACTCGGCCGGCAACTCCTACGGCTGCCACGAGAACTACCTGACCAGCCGCCGCGACGACTTCGGGCACTACGCGGAGGTGTTGATCCCCTTCCTCGTGAGCCGCCAGATCTACGCCGGCGCCGGGAAGGTCCTGCAGACCGCCCGCGGCGCGATGTTCTCGATGAGCCAGCGGGCCGAGCACATCTGGGAGGGCGTGAGCAGCGCGACCACCCGGTCCCGGCCCATCATCAACACCCGCGACGAGCCCCACGCCGACGCCGAGCGCTACCGCCGGCTCCACGTGATCGTGGGCGACTCGAACATGAGCGAGCACGCGACCTTCCTGAAGGTCGGAGCAACGAGCCTGCTGCTGCGCATGCTCGAGGAGCCCAACGTCGTGCTGCGGGACATGACCCTCGAGAACCCGATCCGAGCGATCCGCGAGATCAGCCACGACATCACCTGCACGCGGAAGGTGCGCCTTGCCAACGGTCGGGAGGTGTCGGCCCTCGACATCCAGAGCGAGTACCTCCAACGGGCGATCCGCTACGCCGAGACCCGCGGCCTGAGCCCCGAGGAGAAGATGGCCCTCGATGCCTGGGAGCACGCCATCGCCACCATCGAGCGCGATCCCCTGTCACTCGACCGGGAGTGCGACTGGGTCATCAAGCACAACCTGATCGAGGCGTACCGGGACCGCCACGACCTCAGCCTGGCCGATCCCAAGGTCGCGCTGATCGATCTCCAGTACCACGACATCAACCGCGAGCGTGGCCTCTTCTACCGGATGCAGGATCGTGGCCTGGTGGAGCGGGTGTGCGACGACACCGAGATCGAGGTCGCCACGGACCAACCGCCGCAGACCACGCGGGCCCGCCTGCGCGGCGAGTTCATCCGCAAGGCGAAGGAGAAGAAGCGGGACTACACGGTCGATTGGGTGCACCTGAAGCTCAACGATCAGGCCCAGCGAACCGTGCTCTGCAAGGACCCGTTCAAGGCGCACGACGAGCGCGTCGAGAAGTTGATCGCCTCGCTGTGACGCCTCGGCGGGCCTGAGCTCCTGGTGCCGGCGTTCCGCAACGCCATCGTCTCCGAGGTCGTCGACGAGCGACCCGGGTTCGCCCGCGTCGTCCTGGCGGACGGCGATCGGGCGTACGCGCTGACGGGCCTCACCGGCCCGGTCGCCGTGGGTGACGAGGTCGTGATCAACACCACCGCGGTCGACCTCGACCTCGGCAGCGGCGGGTCGCACGTCGTGCACTGGAACGTCACCCGCGGGCCGTGGGCCCAGCCCGGGCCGGGCCACCTCATGAAGCTCCGCTACACCAGCCTCCAGGTCGACACCGGCGTCGCCGAGGAGCACGGCGACGTGCCGTCGGACCTCCTGGGCGCACCGGTGGTCGCCGCCGGGGTGCACAGCCAGCTCCCGGTGGTCGCGGCCGCGATCGCCCGCCGCCGGCCGGGCACCCGGGTCGCCTACGTCATGACCGATGGCGCCGCGCTCCCCATCGCGATGAGCGACGTCGTGGCCGACCTCGTGCGCCTCGGGCTCATCGTCGGGACCGTGACCGCCGGGCATGCCTTCGGTGGCGACCTCGAGGCGCTCAACGTCGCGTCGGCACTCGCCTCGGCCCGCCATCGGTTGGAGGCGGAGGTGATCATCGTGGTGATGGGCCCAGGAGGGGCCGGGACCGGGAGTCGGCTCGGGTTCACCGCCCTCGAGGTGGCCTCGGTGCTCGACGCCGCGGCGTGGCTCGGGGGCCACCCGATCGCATGCCTGCGCTGTTCGAGCGCCGACGCGAGGCCTCGGCACCAAGGGATCAGCCACCACTCGATCACCGCGCTCGAGGCCGTCCGCAGCGAGGTCGACGTGGCCGTGCCCCCGGGCATCGTGACCCCGAGGGCGGGCCGCCACCGTTGGCACGAGATCGACCCAGGCCCCCCCGGTCCGCTCCTCGCTGCAGCCGGCCTGCGCGTCACGACGATGGGGCGCGGACCCGAGGACGACCCCCGCTACTTCGCCGCTGCGGCCGCCGCCGGCCTGCTCGCCGTCGATCTCCTCGCGGGCGACTCGTAGGCTCCCGCGCCGTCATGGACAAGATCGAGCGGCTCCTGAGCATCATGAACGCCCTCCTCGCCACCACGCGACCCATCAGCGCCCTGGAGATCCGCGAACGCGTCGGCGGGTACCCAGCCGACGACGACTCGTTCAAGCGGGCCTTCGAGCGCGACAAGGAGGAGCTCCGCGAGATGGGCGTGCCGCTCCTGATGGAGCAGATCCCCGGCGCCGATCCACCCCTCGTCGGCTACCGGATCCGCCCGCAGGACTACGAGCTGCGAGACCCGGGGTTGACCGAGGACGAGCTCGAGGCGCTGAACCTCGCGGCGACGGTCGTGGGCATCAGCGGCGGAGCGGGGGAGCGGGCGCTGTTCAAGTTGGGTGGGGTGCCGGGCGAGGCGCCGCAGTCCGAACTGCCCGCCGATCCCGACCTGGTGGCCGCCTTCACCGGCGTATCCGAGCGGCGGCGGCTGCGCTTCCGCTACCACGAGGTCGACCGCGAGCTCGACCCGTACCGCCTGCAGTTCGTGCGGGGCCGCTGGTACCTCAACGGCTTCGACCACGTGCGCGCCGAGGACCGGTGGTTCCGGATGGAACGGATCGACGGTCCCGTCACCACGGTCGGCCCGGCCGCCGCCTACGAGCGACCGGTCGAGGCGGTCGCGGGCCTGCAGCTCGATCCATGGGTCCTCGGGGGCGGCACCGACGCGGTCACTGCCCGGGTCTGGTTCGATCCGGCCGTGCGCGCCGCCGTGCGCGCTCAGGTGGACGAGAGCGAGGTCGAGTCCGACGGCGACGACGGCCTCGTGATCGCCATCCGGGTGTCCAACCACGACGGGTTCCGATCCTGGTTGGTCACGTTCCTCGATCGGGCCGAGGTCCTCAGCCCACCGGACCTCCGGTCCGAGGTCGTCGCGTGGCTGGAGGGCATCGCCGGGGAGGCGCCATGAGCCGCCCCCGGATCGCCGCCAGCGCCCGCCTCCAACGCCTCCTCGCCATGTTGCAGTGGGCGGCGGCGCAGCCCGACGGCGTCGAGGTCGCCGAGCTCTGCGAGCGGTTCCGGCTGAGCCCCGCGGCGCTGGTGAAGGAGCTCGACCTCGCCTCGATGGTGGGCGCGGACTCGCCGCACTACGACGACATGCCCTTCGAGGTCTTCGTCGAGGACGGCCGGGTGTACGTCCGCCTGTTCTCCTTCCGGCGGCCGCTCCGGCTCACCCCAGCGGAAGGGCTCGCACTGGTGGCGGCGGCCGATGTGCTGGTCGACGACGACGACACCGACGGTCCGCTCGCCCGGGCCCTGGCCAAGCTGGCGGGCCTCCTCGGGATCGAGCCCGGCCAAGCCGTCGACATCGACCTCGACCCCGACGGCGGGGACCTCGGCCGGACCCTGCGCCAGGCCATCGCGGCAGGCGTGCAGGTGTCCTTCACCTACTGGACCTACGGCCGCGACGCCGTTGCGCGCCGAACCGTCGACCCGTGGCAGTTGTTCGACCAGGCCGGATCCTGGTACCTCACCGCCCGGGATCACGAGGCCGGCGCCGAGCGGCGCTTCCGGTTCGATCGGATGGAGGACCTGACGGTGGAGACCGAGCCGGCCACGCCCGCACCGGACGGCCTCGTCGCCGAGCTGTCGGTCACCGAGAACTCGCCTCGCGTCGTCCTCGACCTGGCCCCCACCGCTCGCTGGGTCGCCGAAGCCCATCCCGTCGTGGGCTCCGAACCCGGCCCGGGCGACCGCCTCCGGGTCACGCTGGCCGTCGCCGGATCCCCCTGGCTCGAGCGCCTGCTCCTCCAGCTCGGCCCCGACGCGGCCGTCGTCGAGATCGACGACGAGCTGGGCGACCGCACCATCGCGCAGGTCGCGGCGCGGCGCGTGCTGGCCAGGTACCGCGTCGGGATCGACGGCCCCAGCCACTAGCGTCGCCCCCCGTGACCAGCGACCGAGATGGCGGACCTGACGACGGCCTCGCCCGCCGCCGAGACCGCGAGGTAGCCACCGGAACCGCGGTCGACGACCTGTTCGCCGGGCCCGAACCCGGCGCCGCCGAGGACACCGAAGAGCCCGGCGAACCGTCGCCGCCGCCACCGAAGTCCACCCGCCGCAACACCCTCGAATGGGTGGCCGTCGTCGGCGGCGCGGTGATCATCGCTGTGATCGTCCGGACGTTCATCTTCCAGACGTTCTGGATCCCGACGCCATCGATGTCGCCCACCCTCGTCCGCAACGACCGGGTGCTCGTCAACAAGCTCTCCTACAAGATGCACGACATCCACCGCGGCGACGTGGTCGTCTTCGAACGGCCGCCGACCGAGCCCGACAGCACGGTGAAGGACCTCATCAAGCGGGTCATCGGCCTGCCCGGCGAACGGGTCTCGGTGGTGCAGGGCAAGGTCAAGATCAACGGCCGCGCCCTCGTCGAGCCCTACACCCACGACCTGCTCTCGGTGTACCAGCAGGGCTGCGGGTCCGGCGACGTGACCGGCATCGATACCGAGAAGGGCCTCAAGATCCCCAACGGGCGGATCTTCGTCATGGGCGACAACCGGGTGAACTCGAGCGACAGCCGCTGCTTCGGCCCGATCGACAAGAAGCTCGTCGTCGGCCGCGCCTTCTTCATCATGTGGCCCCCCAGCAAGATGGGGGGGCTGTAGCCCTCTCGTCACTCGTTCGGCCGCGCCTCACGGCGTCGGCAACGACATCTCGCGGTAGACGATTCCTGTGCGGGGTTTGGGGTGGAAGAAGGTGGACTTGGGGGGCATCTTGGCGCCGGTGTGGGCATTGGACTCGATGGCGGCCACCGTGACCGGCCGGATCAGGACGCCCCAGGCGGCGCGGCCTTCCTGGACGGCCTCGACGACGCGGTCGACGCCGTGCTGGTAGGTCAGCTCCGCGCCGCCCGCCGCCTCGATGGCCGCGGCAAGCCGGGAGCTGTCGAGGTCGTCGACGCCAGGAAAGCCCGACGGGTCCACGCGGAGCAGCGCCGCCGAACCGTCGGGGCGGACGACGGCCATGGCGCCGAGGTCAGCCATCGTGGCGAGGACGGTGCCGTCCGCGACCTCGGCCGCGGTCACCTCGCCGGCCCCTTCGAGGCCGGGATGGGCGGCGAGCGCACCGACGAGGTCACCGGAGAACCCACCGACCAGGCGGTGGATCGGGCGCACGGTGAGCTGCTCGTCGGTGAGCTCGACGACGTAGCAGAGGGTGGCGTCGGCGGGACCGCCCTCGCCGTCGACCTCGCGGCGCTCGTCGCGGTAGGCCAGGCTCGTCTCGAACCGGTGGTGGCCGTCCGCGATGACCAGCGGTTCGGCGCCGACCGCGGCCGAGATGGCAGCCAAGCGATCCGGGTCGTCGAGCTTCCAGACCTCGTGGTGCACGCCGTCCTCGTCGTCCCAGGCCTGGTCCGGCAGGGTGCCCTCCACCCCGAGGAGGTCGGTGAGGCCCTTGGTCAGCGACAGCCCCCAGATGGCCGACAGGTTGGCCCGCGTGCCACGGAGCAGGTCGAGGCGATCGCTCTTTGCCTTCTTGGTCGTGAACTCGTGGGGGAGGATCTCGCCCTCGTCGGGGCGGCTCAAGGTGAGCGCGCCGAGCACCCCGAGCGTCGCCACCGGATTCCCGAGATCGTCCGGGGCCGTCATGCGGTACGCGGTGAACATGGGCCGGGCATCCAGCTCGAGGACACCCTCGTCGATCCACTGGTGCATGCGGCGGCCGGCATCGGCGTAGCGATCGGGACCGTCGTCCTCGGTGGGTGCGTCGATCAGCACGGCGTTGTGGGGGTCGCGCGCCACCAGCGCGACACGATCGGCCGAGGACAGCACGTCGTATGGCGGAGCGGTCACGTCGGCCGGGTCGAAGCGGCCGGGGGCGTAGCGGAGCCCGACGAAGGGAGAGAAGGGAGGCACCGGAACTTGCTAGCAGGCGCGGGGTGCAAACTTTTGCAAGCACGCGGGATCGGCCGCTACGGTCTCGTCCCATGGCTCAGAGCAACGTCCTCAAGCGGTACCTCGACGCCGGCGTGGCGTTCACGGCGATCACCCAGGCCAAGGCCGAGGCGATCGTGAAGGATCTGGTGAAGACCGGCGAGGTCCAGACGGAACAGGCCCAGGCCGCCGTCGTCGACCTGCTGGAGCGCAGCCGGAAGAACACCGAAGCCCTGGTGGACCAGGTGAGCAAGCAGATCGCAGCGTCGGCCGAGAGCCTCGGTCTGGCCACCCTCGCGGACCTGTCGCGCATCGAGAAGCTGATCTCCTCGATCCGCCCCGGTGCCGCGGCCAAGCCCGCCCCGGTCGCCAAGGTCGCGGCCACCAAGGCTCCGGCCAAGGCTGCTGCGAAGAAGGCGCCGGCCAAGAAGGCCCCAGCCAAGAAGGCCCCAGCCAAGAAGGCGCCAGCGACGAAGGCCGCCGCCAAGAAGGCCCCGGTCAAGAAGGCTGCTGCGAAGAAGGCCCCCGCCAAGAAGACCGCCGCCAAGAAGGCTCCGGCCAAGGCTGCGGCCAAGAAGACCGCGAGCTGAGGCTCCCACGGCGCCGCGACGGAGGCTCGATGCCGAGCTGGTCCGTCGGGGCCTGATCCCGAGCCGCGAGCGGGCCCGCGAGGCCATCGAGCGCGGTGACGTCCTGGTGGGCGGCGCGCCCGCGACCAAGGCGTCACGGATGGTCGCCCCCGACGAGCCACTCTTCGTCGCGGGTCCCGCCCCGCGCTTCGTCGGGCGCGGGGGCGAGAAGCTCGCTGCCGCCCTCCAGCGCTTCTCCATCGGCCTCGGGGGCGCTCTGGTGCTCGACGCCGGGGCCTCCACCGGCGGGTTCACCGACTGTGCCCTCCAGGCCGGGGCCCGGCGCGTCCTCGCCGTGGACGTCGGCCGCGGCCAGCTGCACCAGCGCCTGCGCGACGATCCCCGCGTGGAGGTCCGGGAGCGCACGAACGTGCGGCACCTCACCCTCGACGACCTCCCCGGCCCGGTCGATGCGGTGGTCGCCGACCTGTCGTTCATCTCCCTGCGGACCGTCGCCCGACCGCTGCTCGCGCTCACCCGTCCCGGAGACGAACTCGTCCTCCTGGTCAAGCAGCAGTTCGAAGCGGGCAAGGCCGAGGCGTCCCGCGCCAAGGGCGTGATCGCGGACCCGGCCGTGTGGCAGCGGGTGCTCGAGGAGGTGCTGGGTGCGCTCGACGGGCTCGGAGCCGCGAACATGGGGCTGATGACGTCTCCACTCCGGGGGGCCGACGGCAACGTCGAGTTCCTGCTGCACGCTCGCGC
>JAOBWM010000168.1 GCA_025463365.1 Acidimicrobiales bacterium | reverse complement strand
AGTAGAGCTCGAGGTGGCGGGCGGTGTTCCACGAGAACGTGGCGACGCGGCCGTCGGCGGAGATCCCGAGCTGGTCGAGGACACCGCCGAGCCGGCGCGTGCGCTCGGCCCAGTCGCCGTAGGTGATCCGCTCCCGGCCAGTGGGCAGCGCGGTGACGATGCCCTTGTCCGAGAAGATCTGTTCGGCCCTCCCGAACAGGTGCGGGATGGTGAGCGGGTAGTCCTGCATCAGGCCCTGCATGCGCTTCAGTCCCCTAGGTGGCGTGGTCGGATGAGGTGGAGCGAACCTAGCCAACCGGCCGAAGGGGCGCGGCGGGGCTCGGCCGTCGGCAACGCCTGCCACACTGACGGGCTTGGACGAGCCCCTCTCTCCCTCCGCAGCGCCGTCCGCTCACCACGCCGGACCGCCCAGCGCGCTGGCCCGCAACCTGGTCGTCGGCACGCTCATCGCCTTCGTGGTCGCGTCGAACCTCGGCAACCTGTTCTTGTCGGTGCTCGTCAACGAACACCCGGCCGTGTTCATCGCCCTCAACCCGCAGAACCGCAGCCTGGCGCTGGCGTCGGGCGGCCTCTCGGCCATGTCGTTCTACGTGATCGGGTTCCTGCGGCTCGTGGGCCCGGATCCGTTGTTCTTCCTGCTCGGACGCTGGTACGGCGATGCCGCGATCCGATGGATGGAGCGCAAGGCGCCTTCTTACGGCGAGATGTTGCGGTACCTGGAGCGGGGCTTCGACAAGGCCCGGCTGCCTGTCGTGGCGTTCGCCCCCAACAACCCGGTCTGCCTGTTCGCGGGCGCCGCCGGCATGAGCGTCGGCGCCTTCGCCATGGCCAACGTGGTGGGCACCATGATCCGGCTCGTGCTGATCCGCGTGTTCAGCAGCGCGTTCGAGGGCCCGCTGGGATCGGTCAAGGGCTTCATCGGCAACTACCGATGGCCGCTGCTGATCTTGTCGTTCGTCCTCGTGGGGTTGACGCTGTGGTCCGACCGAAAGGGCGGCCGCAGCGGCGTCGGTGACCTGGCGCGCATGGACGAGGACATCGCCGCAGCCGAGGCCGCCGACGTGACCGCGCCCGGCGCGCCCGAGGCCGAATGAGCCCGCCGGCGACCGCGGGCGTCCCGCTCGGTTCCGCGGCCCGGATCGAGCCCCCGCCGCCGTGGCAGCGCAACGCCGTCTTCGCCACCATCGGGTTCACCATCGTGCTCGGGTGGGTCGGCGACGCCCTCTGGGCCGGGCTGGTCGACAAGCACCCGCTCACCCTGATCGCCCTGAACGCCAAGCCCCGCTACCAGTTGCTCACCGTCAACGACCTCGACGCGTGGACGTACTACACGTTCACCACGCTGCGGCTGCTGTGCACCAAGCCGCTCGTGTGGTTGGTCGGCGCCTGGTACGGGGACCGGGCCGTCGGTTGGGCCGAGCAGCGCAGCAAGCGGGGGGCCGGCCTGATCCGGTGGGTGGAGCGCCACTTCGGGCGCTGGGGATGGGTCGCGATCGCGATCACCTCGAACAACGTGATGTGCCTGCTCGCCGGGGCGGCCGGATTCTCGCTGGGTTGGTTCATGCTGCTCGCCGTGGTCGGCACGGTCGCGCGGCTCTGGCTGGTCCGGCTCTTCGGCGCCCGTTTCACGAAGCCGATCAATGATGTGATCGGCTTCGTCGGCGACCACCGCCTCGCCGTCATCGCCGCAAGCATCGCGGTCGTCGTGGGCGGCCTCTGGTGGCAGCACCGGGCCGGCCGCTCCTCCCTCGACGACCTCGCGAGCCTGGAGCGGGCCGTCGAGGTCCCCGACGCCGACGACGACATCGGAGGGAACCGGACGGAGGGCCGAGCGTGACCGGGGCGCGGTGGAGGGTGACCCCGCGCCCGGCGCCCGACAAGCGCCACCCGGACCCGCACGTCGTCGCAGTGGACGTGGACGGCTCGCCGGTGGTCTCGTCGTGCGCCACCCTCGCGCTCACCGACGTGCCCGAGGCGTGGGGCACGGCGTTCTGCCTCCCGGCGGCCAGGACGAGGGCCGCGCTCCACCTTCCGGCACCGGTCGACCCGACCTGGCTGGCCGGCGCGCAGGCCAACGTGGCGGCGGCCGCCGGGTGGTGGGGCGGCGACGGGACCGTCGAGATCGAGGCACCGCATCGGGCACCCGGCCGGGCAACGAGCCGGGCCCCGCGCCGCTCCCGCGCCAGGTCATGGGGTCCGCGCCCGCACCTGGCGCCCGAGCGGGCCGCGGGCCGGGCCCTCTGCTTCACGGGAGGGGTCGATTCCTTCTTCTCGCTGCTCCGGGCCGACCACCGACCCACCCACCTGTTGTTCGTGGTGGGATTCGACGTCGACCTCGACGACGCGGTCCGGGGTGCAGCAGTCACCGCCACCCTCGATGCCGTCACCGCGCACTCGGGCACGGAGGCGGTCGTGGTCCACACCGACCTGCGCACGCACCCTCGCTTCGCGTCGATCAGCTGGGAGCACACGCACGGCGCCGCGTTGGCGGCCATGGCCCACCTGCTCCACGCCACCATCGGGATGCTCGTGATCCCGCCGTCCTACGCGCACGAGCGCCTGGTGCCCTGGGGCTCGCGGCCAGACTTCGATCCGCGCTGGAGCGTCCCGGGGCGGCTGCGGATCGAGCACGGCGACGCGACCGGCCGGCGGCTCGATCGGGTCCTCGCCATCGCAGGCCACCCGTTGGTCCACCAGCACCTGCGGGTGTGCTGGCAGAACGTGGCGGGGACGCTCAACTGCGGTCGCTGCGAGAAGTGCGTGCGGACGATGGTGATGCTCGCGGGCGCCGACCAGCTCCAGCGCTGCAGGACCTTCCCGGACCGCGCCGAACTGCCGGCACGCCTCGCGGCCCTCGGCTCCATCGGCGCCGAGCACGCCGTGATGTGGGCCGACCTGGTCGACCTTCCCTTGCGACCCGACGAGCGGTCAGCCGTGGCCCGGCTGCTCGACGCCCCGACCTGACCATGGCGGACGGTCGTCAGAGATCCAGGAGGACGTCGAGCCCGATCGTGACCCCGGGCAGTTCGCCGATGCGCTTGGCGGCGAGCACGACGCCGGGCATGAAGCTGCTGCGGTCATAGGAGTCGTGGCGGATGCTGAGGGTCTGGCCGGCGGTACCGAGCAGGACCTCCTGGTGGGCGACCATGCCGCGCATGCGCACGGCATGGACGCGGATGCCGCCGGGCCCTTCACCGCCGCGGGCGCCGGGCACCACTTCGGTCGTCGTCGGGTCCGGCGCCCACTCGTCGCTGGCGGCGGCCATCCGCTCGACCGTGCGCAGGGCGGTGCCCGAGGGCGAGTCGACCTTGGCGTCATGGTGGAACTCGAGGACCTCAGCCGTCTCGAACCACGGGGCGGCCAGCTCGGCAAATCGCATCATCAAGATCGCCCCGATGGCGAAGTTGGGCGCGATCAGGCAGTTGCTCCGGGTGAAGGCCGACCGGAACCGGTCCAGATCCTCCTCGGTGAAGCCCGTGGTGCCGACCACGGCGTGCACGCCGTTGTCCGCGCACCACGCCAGGTTGGACCGGGCGGCCTCCAGGTGCGTGAAGTCCACCATGACCTGAGGTGGGGTCTCGAGGTGCTCGGCCTTCCCCGCAACCTCGAGATCGCTGGCTACGCCTGCGACGCGACGCAACGGCTCACCAGCCGCGCCGGGGTCCACCGCCGCGGTGAGCTCGAGCGCAGGATCATCAGCCAGGGCGCGGCACACGGTGGCGCCCATGCGCCCGGCCGCACCGAACACGCCGACAGAGACCGCCATCAGGGCTGGCCGGCAGGCGGAGGAGGAACGTCATCGGCCTGCATCGGTGGCAACCCGGTCGGTGGGGACGCCGGCGTGGGGGGCACCTCGGCTGGCGGCAATGGCGCTGGGGGTGCCGGAGGCGCGGGCGGTGGGACGTCTGGTGCCGGCGGCGGGGGCGAGGGCGTCCCCGGCGGGGGCGGCGGGACGTCCGGGCCTGGCTGCAGGGGCGGGACGGGCCCCGGCCCCGGTGGGGGCTCGGTCGGTGCCGGCGGCAACGTGGGCGCCGGCGGCGCAGGTGCGGTCTCGGGTCCGGGCGGCGGGGTGTCGTCGTCGTCCTCGTCGGCACCCCCGCCGAGGGGGCCGTGCTCGGCCTCGTGGGCCCGCAGCTCGGCGACGATGCGAACCAGTTCGCCGCCGCCCTTGCCGTCGTCGCGCCCGGTCTCGGTCGCGTAGTACCAGGCACCGAGGTCTCGCAGCAGCCCGTCGGCCTTCCGCTTGGCCTTCTGGTCGTCGAGCTTGTCCTGGCCCTGCTTGGCGATCTGTTCGGCCTGGGTCTTGACCTTGTCGAGGAATCCCATGATGGCTCCGATCGTTGCGGTGGGTCTTCGCAGTATGGCCGAGGCACACTGTCCGGCAACGAAATCTGGCCGGAGGTCCTCGTGACCCCTTCCATGACCCGTTCCCCGAGCACCCCGATCCGCCCGACGGTGGCCGACGAGCTCCAGCCCGTCCTCCGCCGCCTGCTCGGACGGGACCTGCCCATCGGGCTCGAAGCCTGAAACGGCGCGAGGCCGTCGACGCGGAGACCGCTACGGTCGACGCGGCGCGGCGGCGACGGCATCGACATCGACATCGACCTACGTGACCGGCGCGGCGCACCCCGCCCCCAGGAGCACCCATGTCCAGCCGCATCCGGCACCTCACGTTCGACTGCATCGAGCCCTACGCCCAGGCCCAGTTCTGGTCGGCGGCGCTCGGCTACATCGATGATCCCGCCAACCCCAACGCGCCCGGCGATCCCGAGGCCGTGATCATCGATCCCAGGGGCTTGCACCCCGGACTGCTCTTCCTCCCGGTCCCCGAGCCGAAGACCGTGAAGAACCGGCTCCACCTCGACCTCGTTCCCGCCGTCGGACGAGACGTCGAGGTCGACGAGCTGTTGGCCATCGGAGCGACGCTCGTGGACGATCGGCGCAACGCCGACGGCACCGGGTGGGTGGTCCTCGCCGATCCCGAGGGCAACGAGTTGTGCATCGAGCGAGCCGAGGCCGAGCGTCCCGACCACACGCCGCCCGTCGAGGAGGATGAGCGCCCGATGCTCCGGGGGCTGCGCACGGCGGATGAGCGGACCATGCTCGAAGCGATGCTCGAGTGGTACCGCACGGGCGTCGTCCACAAGGTGCGCGACCTCGCCGCGCACCACGCGGTGGCGACGCCCTTGGGATCGGCAACGTCCATCGCCGGCCTGGTCAAGCACCTCGCCCTCGTGGAGGACGCCTGGTTCCACACCCGCTTCGCCGGCCACCCCGACCCCGAGCCATGGGCCGGCATCGACTGGGATGTCGATCCTGATTGGGAGTTCCACTCGGCGGCCGACGACGCACTGGAAGACCTCGTCGCTGCCTACGAGGCATCCTGCGAGCGATCACGCCAGGCGGCCGCCGGGCACGGCCTCGACGAGCTGGCCGCCGCCCCGCCCGGTGAGCCGTTCGTGCTGCGGTACGCGTACGTGCACATGATCGACGAGACGGCGCGTCACCTCGGTCACCTCGACATCTTGCGAGAGCTCCAGGACGGCGCCACCGGCGACTGAGCCGGCTGCTCAGTCCCCGAGGTCGTGGGTGGTCAAGGGCCCCACTCCGCACACGGCGGGAGCGGCGGCGAAGATCCGGTGGGCCACGCGGTCGACGTCGTCGAGGGTGACGGCCCGCAGCTTGTCGAGCTGTTCGTCGACGGGCGTGACCGTGCCACGGGCGCACACGTGGTTGCCGAGGCGCGCCATGACGCTTCCGGAGTCCTCGAGGCCGAGGAGGAACGAACCCTCCAGGTAGCCGCGCGCGACCTCCCACTCCCGCTCGGTGGCACCACCGGCCACCAACCCGGCCGCACCCTCGACGAGCAACGACCGCACCTCGGCGGCCCGCTCGGTGCCCGTACCGGCATAGGCGACGACCGAACCGGCATCGGAGAACGACGCCACCGAGGAGTACACCGAGTAGGCCAGGCCCCGCTCCTCGCGGATCTCCTGGAACAGCCGGCTGGCCAGCCCACCGCCGAGGATCTGGTTGCACACGGCGAGCGCGTAGCGGTCCTGGTCGTCGGCGGCGAGGCCCGCCCAGGCCACGGCGAGGTGGGCCTGCTCGAGCGGCCGGCGCAGCAGCGCGGTGTGCTCGACCGGTGCCGCGGCGGTGAGGCCGGTACGAGCGGGCCGGACTCCCGCAACGCGAGCGGGGAACCGCTCCCCCGCCGCCACGACGGCTGCGTGGTCGACGGCGCCCGCCGCCACCAGCACGAGGTTGGCCGGGTGGTAGTGCCGCTCGAAGAACCCGAAGATCGCGTCCCGCTCCATGGCATCGATCGTGGCGAGGGTGCCCAGCACTTCGCGGCCGAGCGGGTGATCGCCCCACAGCGCCTCGTGGGCCAAGGACAAGACGCGATCGTCGCCCTCGTCTTCGGCGAGGTGCAGCTCCTCGAGGATGACCTGGCGTTCGGACTCGACGTCGTCGGCGTCGAACGCGGGTGACGTGACGACGTCGCACAGGAGCTCGAGGCCGACCGACGCCGCGGGTGCGGGGACCCGGGCGTAGAACGCGGTGTGCTCGTGGGCGGTGTGCGCGTTGAGCTCGCCGCCCACGGCCTCGATGGCCTCGGACACCTCTCGGCCGGTGCGCGACTCCGTCCCCTTGAACAACAGGTGCTCGAGGAAGTGGGAGGAACCCGCCTGATCGTCGGTCTCGTCCCGGGCGCCGACGCGCACCCAGCACCCGAAGCTGGCGGAGCGGGCGCCTGGCATCGCCTCGGTGACGACGGTGAGTCCGGAGGACAGGTCGGTGCGTTGGATGGTCACAGGCGGTGGAACCCTCGCGGAAAACGGCCGTCGGCCCCGGTCGACGAGCGACCGGGACCGACGGGAGACGTCAGGTTGGACGGGGTGATCAGCGCCGGCCGCCGCCGCGACGGCCGTCACGGCCGCCACGACCACCGCGGTCGCCGCCCGTGCGGCCACCTCGGTCGCCACCACCACCGGCGGGTCGCTCGGCGCCGGGACCGAGGTCACCGAACTCCTCGCGCACCTCGGCATCGAACGAGTCCTCGAACGACACGGTCTCGCGGGCGGCGCTGGAGGTGCCGCTCGAGGCCGGAGCGTCGTCGCTGGCGCTGGAGGCAGGAGCCGAACCGCCACCGCCACCGTTGCCGCCGCTACCGCCGCCGGGAACCAGCGGGGTGACGGGCGTGAGGGACACCTTGCCGTTGGGATCGACGTCGTCGACCTTGACCTGGATCTCCTGGCCGAGCTCGAGCACGTCCTCGACCTTCTCGATGCGCTTGCCGCCACCCATCTTGGAGATGTGGACCAGGCCGTCACGGCCCGGGAGGATGTTGACGAAGGCACCGAACTTGGTGATGTTCACCACGCGACCCGGGTACACGGCGCCGACCTCGGCCGACGGCGGGTTGAGGATGAGGCGGATCTGGCGCTCGGCCTCGGCCACCTTGTCGAGGTCGTTGGAGCCGATGCTCACGGTGCCGATCATGCCGTCGTCGTCGATCGAGATGTCGGCGCCGGTCTCGGCCTGCATGGCGTTGATGACCTTGCCCTTGGGGCCGATGATCTCGCCGATCTTGTCGATCGGGACCTCGAAGCTGATGATCTTCGGGGCCGAGGCGCCCACCGACTCGCGGGGCTCGGCGATCGTCTTGTTCATGACCTCGAGGATCTCGAGGCGGGCCACCTTGGCCTGATCGAGCGCGTTGGCCAGGACCTCGGCGGGGAGGCCTTCGATCTTGGTGTCGAGCTGCAGGGCGGTGACGAACTCCGCCGTGCCGGCGACCTTGAAGTCCATGTCGCCGAAGGCATCCTCGGAACCGAGGATGTCGGTGAGGGTGACGTACCTGTCACCGTCGTAGATGAGGCCCATGGCGATGCCGGCGACCGCAGCCTTGATCGGCACGCCGCCGTCCATCAGCGAGAGGGACGAGGAGCAGACCGACGCCATCGAGGTGGAGCCGTTCGACGACATGACCTCCGAGACGAGGCGGAGGGCGTAGGGCCAATCCTCCAGGCTCGGGACGAGCGGCAGCAGGGCCCGCTCGGCGAGCATGCCGTGCCCGACCTCGCGGCGCTTGGTGCCACCCATGCGACCCGTCTCACCGTTGGAGTAGGGCGGCATGTTGTAGTGGTGCATGTAGCGCTTCTTGGTGACCGGGTCGACCGTGTCGAGCATCTGGTCCATCTTCGGCAGGCCGAGGGTGAGGACGTTCAGCACCTGGGTCTCGCCCCGCTGGAACAGGCCGGTGCCGTGCGCCGTGGGGATGAGCCCCACCTGGGCGGACACGGGACGCAGGTCGGTGACGCCGCGGCCGTCCATGCGGACGCCCTCGTCGATGACCCGGCGGCGGATGACCGACTTGGTGAGGTCCTTGAAGGCCGCCTTGACCTCGCGGGTCTGGCCCTCGAACGGAGCACCCTCGCCGGACAGGGCGGGGATGACCTCGGCCTTGATCGAGTCGTTGGCTGCGTTGCGCTCGGTCTTGTCGGCGATCTTGTTCGCCTCGGCGAGCTGGGCCTCGGCGGCCTCGGCCACCGCCGCCTTGATCTCGTCGGAGTAGTCGAGCTGGGACACCCAGGGCAGCGGGGCGTGCACGCCGGCCTTGGAGACGAGCTCCTTCTGGAGCTCGATGGCCTCGCCGATCCAGGTCTTGCAGGCCTCGAGGCCGCCGGCGATGACCGCCTCGGTGACCTTCGGGGCGCCGTTCTCGTAGTAGCTCCAGGCCTTCTCGGTGCCCGAAGCCTCGACCATCATGATGGCGATCTCGCCGTTGACCTCACGGCCGGCGACCACGATCTGGAAGGTCGACTCGTCGGTCTCCTCGAACGTGGGGTGGGGGATCCACTCGCCGGCCTGGGAGTAGGCCAGGCGCACGGCGCCGATGGGCCCTTCGAAGGGCATGCCCGAGATCATCAGCGATGCCGAGGCGGCGTTGATGGCGATGATGTCGTACGGGTTGGTCTGATCCGCGCCGAGGACGGTGATGACCACCTGGGTCTCGTTGCGGTAGCCCTTGGCGAACGACGGGCGCAGGGGCCGGTCGATCAGGCGGCAGACGAGCACGGCGTTGTCGGAGGGGCGGCCTTCCTTGCGGAAGAACGAGCCGGGGATCTTTCCGGCCGCGTAGGCCTTCTCCTCGACGTCGACGGTGAGGGGGAAGAAGTCGACCCCTTCGCGCACGTCCTTGGCACCGTTGGCGGTGGCCAGGATCTGGGTGTCGCCGATGCGGGCGACGACGGACCCCTGCGACTGCGGGGCGAACGTCCCGGTCGAGAAGGTCAGGGTCTTGTCGGTGCCCGAGACGGGCCCGGACACGGTGATGGCTTCAGCCATGGTTGGTTTCTCCTCTTGGAGCATCGTGCTCCGCTGAGGGCGATCCCCGATGGCCAGCTCCCAGTCGGCGACCTCCCGGCGGCGAGCCGAGCGATGGGCGACTGACAACTGGCCGGCTTGGGACCGCCCGGTTGGTTTGGTGCGGGCTCGCAAAAGCCCACGAGCGGCCCCGAAGGGCCGCTCGGTGTGGACTGCGCTAGCGGCGCAGGCCGTGGGTGGCGATGATCGTGCGGTACCGCTCGATGTCGTTGTTCTTGACGTAATCGAGCAGGTTGCGACGACGGCCGACCAACATCAGCAGGCCGCGCCGGCTGTGGTGGTCCTTCTTGTGCACCTTGAGGTGCTCGTTGAGGTGGTTGATGCGCTTCGTGAGAAGGGCGATCTGCACCTCGGGGGACCCGGTGTCGGACTCGTGGAGGCGATGCTCCTCGATGACTCCGGGCTTCTGGCGATCAATGATCTCTGACAAGGGTGTTCGGTTTCCTCTTGGGTATCGGACCCGGCCCCCCGACCCGCAGATGCCTGGCGGGGAGCGGTGTGCCCCAGTTGGGCACGGAGATCCAGGGTACTACGAACCTGCGTTCGGCCGCGAACCCGCTTCGGGGGCCAGGAGGTGGCGGGGCCCTGACCGGATCCGAGCCTCGCGGGATGGACGGTGCATCTGCACCATCGGTTCGGGGTCACCCGAGCCTGGCCGCTTCAGGCCCCAGCGCCGACGATGGGCAGGAGGCTGGGAGGCACGGTGTACAGGGAACTTCGACGGGAACTGGCCACCGTGGGCATCGACGATCTCGTCGCCACGCTTGCCGAGCGGCCCGCGACGTGGTTCCTCCCGTTCCTCCAGCTCGCCGCGGGCCGAGCGGATCAGATGGCGTCGAGTCTCGAGCCCCGGGGCCTCGGGGCACCGAACCACTGGTACCGGATCACCGTGCCCGACGGTGCGGGCATCTGCCGGCTCATCTGGCACCCGCACGGCCACCCGCGCCTGTTCACCGGCTTCACCGGCGAGCTGCAGGCGACGGGCGGCCCGACCGCCTGCGCGTTGGACCTCCGCGGCAGGACCGAAGGCGGTGACCCGGCGGCATGCACCACTGCCCTGGAGACACTGCTCGAGCTGTTGGCGACGGCTGTCGAAGGACGTCAATCCGTCGGGTAGCTGATGATCCCCTCGCGGACAGCGGTGGCGACCGCCTCCAGCTTCGAGTGCACCGAGAGCTTCTGCAGGATCTGCTGCACGT
>JAOBWM010000134.1 GCA_025463365.1 Acidimicrobiales bacterium | reverse complement strand
CCTGGCGCGGTCCAGCGCACACACCCCGGACCCGCGCGGGGTGTGCGCGCCACGGCGCGCCTGGCGCCACCCGGCGCACACACCCGAACCCCACCCGCGCGGGGTGTGTGCACTACGGCGCGCCTGGCGCGGTCCAGCGCACACACCCCGGACCCGCCCGACGTGTGCGCGCCACGGCGCGCCTGGCGCGGTCTAGCGCACACACCTCGGACGGCGCGAAGGGGTGGGCCGGTGAGCGGGAGGCGATAGCGCGAGCGAGCTGGCGCCGCTGGCGCACTTGGCGCGGTCGGCGGGTCAGGTACCGGGCGGGGGGACGGTCGGGTGCACCAGACCGGAGCGCAAGGCGGCAAGGAGAGCGCCCGCGGTGATGGCGGCCGTCTCGGCGCGCAGCACGCCGGGTCCGAGCCCCACCACGGGGAGGCCGGCGGCCCGCTCGGCGTCGTCCCAACCTCCTTCGGGCCCGGTCAGCACCAGCGGGCGGTCGAGGGAAGGGCCCGTGGGCGTCCGGGCTGCCGATCCGTCTCGGTCGGCGAGGCACGCCCCCGGAAGGCGGGAGACCTCGGCAAAGGTGGCCATCCGAGCCACCTCCGGGAGCCATGCGCGGCGGCTCTGCATGGCCGCCTCGATCGCCACCCGCTCCCACCGTGCGAGAGCCGCCGCGGCCTTCCCCTCGTCCCATCGCACGATCGACCGGGCGGCGACGAACGGGCGGATCACGTCGACGCCGAGCTCCACGAGCTTCTGCACCGCCAGCTCGGGCTTCGCCCCCTTCGCCAGCGCGAACGCCACGGCGATCGGGGGCTCGGGCCGGTCGGCCGTGAGCCGTTCTCCGTCGCACTCGGGGTGGTGCCCGGCGAACCGGGCGGCGCGCCAGCCGCCGACGCCGTCGCCCAGCACGACCGGGTCGCCGTCGCGCACGCGCCGCACGCGGGCGAGGTGGTGGTGGTCGTCGTCGGAGAGGACCGGCTGATCGAGGTCGGTGACGTAGACGAGCGGGCCGCCACCCGACGGGATCTCCGAGCGCGGGCCCATCGCGGACTCGACGGCCACGGAGCTAGTGGAACGCCGACTTGACGCGCGAGAGGAACCCACGATCGGCCGGACCGACGTCGTGGCCCAGACGGGCCGCGATGGCCCGCAGCGCCTCCTCGTCCTCGGGGTCGAGGTCGACAGGCGTGTCGACCACGACCTGGACGAGGACGTCGCCGCGACCACGGCCCCGCACGTGCGGGACCCCGCGGCCGCGAAGCCGGAACGCGCGGCCGGTCTGGGTGCCCCGGGGGATCACCAGGTCCTCGCTCCCGTCCAGTGTCTCGAACGTGAGGTGCGCGCCGAGGGCCGCTTGGGTCACCGGGAGGTGCAGCTCGTGGACGAGGTCGTCGCCCTCGCGCCGGAACCGCTCGTGGGGCCGCACCCGAACCTGGACGTAGAGGTCGCCCTTCGGCCCGCCGCGGGGCCCGACGGCGCCGAAGCCACTGAGGCGGAGCGTGGACCCGGTGTCGACACCGGCGGGGATGTCGACCGTGTACGTCTTGTCGGTGACCTCCCGGCCCTCCCCGTTGCACGTCGGGCACGGGTCGGCGATCACCTCGCCGGCGCCGCGGCACACCGGGCATGCAACAGCCGTGACCATCTGGCCGAGGATCGACTGGCGGACCTGGCGGACCTGGCCCGAACCGCCGCACTGGGCGCACCGTTCGGCGTGGCTGCCTGGGGCAGCACCGGTGGCCTCGCACGTCTCGCAGGCGACCGCGGTGCGCACGGTCACCTCCTCGGCCGAGCCGAACACGGCCGACTCGAAGTCGATCTCGACGGCGACCTCGAGGTCCGGGCCGGCGGCGCGGCCGCCCCGGTTGCCTCCTCCCCCGCCCCCGCCGCCGAAGAAGGCGTCGAAGATGTCGCCGAGGCCGCCACCGGCGAACCCGCCGAACGGATCGCCGCCGCCGCCCCTGGGGCCGTCGGCGCCGAAGCGGTCGTAGTGACGGCGCTTCTCGGGATCGCTCAGGACCTCGTACGCGTTGGCCACCTGCTTGAAGCGGGCCTCCGCCTCGGCATCGCCGGGGTTGGCATCGGGGTGGTAGCGCCGAGCCGCCACGCGGTACGCCCGCTTGATCTGGTCGGAATCCGCGTCGCGGGTGACCTCGAGCAACTCGTAGTAGTCGACGGTGCTCACGAGCCCTCGCTCAGTCGGCGGCCCAGGCGCTGGCCGACCACGGCCACCGCGGCGAGGGCCTGCGGGTAGTTCATGCGGGTGGGGCCGAGGACGCCCACGGTGCCGACCTGCTCGCCGTCGACCGTGTACGGGGCCACGACGAGCGCGCAATCGGCCAATGGCTGCATGCCGGTCTCGGTGCCGATGGCCACGTTGAGGCCACGGTCGACGACGTCGCGAAGCAACGTGACGACCACGAGCTGCTGCTCGAGGATCGTCAGGACGGAGCGGACGGTCTCGACGGCGTCGAACGATGCGGCCATGCGAGACGCGCCGTTCACGAAGACGTGGTCGCCGTCGTCGTCGGACGGTGCGGCCAGGACCTCCTTCACCTGCGTCACCATGGCATCGGTGGCCGGCGACGGCGCCGGACCGACGAGTGCCACGGACCCGAGGGGCTGGCCGACGACGTGAGCCGACAGGTGGGTGGCGACGTCGGACAGGAGCGCGTCGTCGGCGTCGGCATCGAGCTCGATCGTGCGCTTCTCGACGGCCCCGTTGCCGAGCACCGCCACGAGTAGCGCCACGCGGGGCGCCAGGCCGACGAGCTGGAGCGAACGGACCCGGGCTGCTTCGTGGGCCGGCCCGACCACGACGGCGGCGTAATCGGTGAGGCCGCTGAGCAGGTGGGTGGTGTCGGCCAGCATCTGCTCGATCTCGCCGTGGGCCTGGTCGAAGAACGCCCGCACGCGCTGGGACGCTGAGCGATCGAGCGACGGCTCGGTCAGGGCGTCGACGAAGTACCGGTAGCCCTTCTCGGTGGGGATCCGGCCGGCCGACGTGTGGGGCTGGGCCAAGAAGCCCTCGATCTCGAGCGCGGCCATGTCGTTGCGAACGGTGGCCGACGACACCTGCACCCCGGGCGCAGCCGCGACGTGGCCACTGCCCACGGGTTGGGCGGTCTGGATGTACTCCTCCACAACAGCGCGGAGGATCGATGCCTTGCGCTCGTCGAGCATGCGGACCTCGTGGTTGGTTGGCACTCGATCCTACCGACTGCTAACTCGCGAACGGAGGTCCGGCCGGAGGTGGACCGTCGAGCCCGGTCCGGGCAGCGGTTGACGGCTCGGACGGCGGTGCCGTCAGTCGTCGAGCTTCAGCGCGGACACGAAGGCTTCCTGGGGAACTTCGACGCGGCCGATGTTCTTCATCTTCTTCTTGCCCTCCTTCTGCTTCTCCAGCAGCTTGCGCTTGCGCGTGATGTCACCGCCGTAGCACTTGGCGAGCACGTCCTTGCGCTTGGCCTTCACGGTCTGGCGGGCGATGATGCGGCCGCCGATGGCCGCCTGGATCGGGACGTCGAACATCTGGCGCGGGATGAGCTCCTTGAGCTTCTCGCACATCTTGCGGCCGTAGTCGTCCGCCTTGTCGCGGTGGATCACCATGGAGAAGGCGTCGACCGGCACCGAGTTGAGCAGCACGTCGACGCGCACCAGGTTGGAAACCTTGTAGCCCGACGGCTCGTAGTCGAGGCTCGCATAGCCCTGGGTGCGGCTCTTGAGCTGATCGAAGAAGTCCGTGACGACCTCCGCCAACGGCACCTTGTACTTGAGCTCGACGCGCTCGGGCGAGAGGTACTCGAGCTTGTCCATCTCCCCGCGCCGGGTCTGGCACAGGTCCATGATCGTGCCCGTGTAGTCCGACGGCGTCAGGATCGTGACGTCGAACCACGGCTCCTCGATGCTCTCGATCTCGGTGGTGGCCGGCATCTCCGAAGGGTTGTCGACCTCCATGACCGAACCGTCGGTCTTGTTGACCAGGTAGGCGACGCTCGGCGCGGTGGCGATCAGGCTGAGGTCGAACTCCCGCTCGAGGCGCTCGCGGACGATCTCCATGTGCAGCAGACCGAGGAACCCACAGCGGAACCCGAAGCCGAGCGCGCCCGAGGTCTCCGGCTCGAAGGTGACGCTCGCGTCGCTGAGGCGCATCTTGTCGAGCGCGTCGCGCAGCTCCGGGAACTGGTCGCCGTCGATCGGGTAGATGCCGCAGAACACCATCGGCTTGGGGTCGCGGTAGCCGTCGAGCGGCTCAGGGGCAGGGTTGCGGGCGGTGGTGACCGTCTCACCGGACCGGGCCTCGGCCACGTCCTTGATCCCGGCGATGAGGTAGCCGGTCTCGCCGGGGCCCAGCTGCGTGACGGGTGTGGGCACGGGATTGCGGACACCGATCTCGTCGGCCTCGTACACCGCGCCGGCTTGCATGAACCGGAGCTTCTCGCCGGTGCGCATCGTGCCGTTCATGACCCGCACCGACGACACCACGCCGCGGTACTGGTCGAAGTGGGAGTCGAAGATGAGGGCCTGCAGCGGCAGGTCGGGATCGCCCTCCGGGGCAGGGATCCGATCGATCACCGCATCGAGCAGTTCGGGGACGCCCTCGCCCGTCTTGGCGCTGATGCGCAGGATCTCGTTGGCGGGGATGCCGAGGACGTTCTCGATCTCCGAGGCGTACAGGTCCGGGTCGGCCGCGGGGAGGTCGATCTTGTTGAGGCAGGCCACGATCTCGAGGTCGTTCTCCAGCGCGAGGTAGCAGTTGGCGAGCGTCTGGGCCTCGATGCCCTGGGCCGCGTCGACCAGCAGGATCACGCCCTCGCAAGCGGCGAGGGACCGGCTGACCTCGTAGCCGAAGTCGACGTGGCCGGGCGTGTCGATGAGGTTGAGGACGTGGCCCTTGTAGTCGAGCCGCACCGACTGGAGCTTGATCGTGATGCCGCGCTCCCGCTCGATGTCCATCGAGTCGAGGTACTGGGCCCGCATGTCCCGCGCGCTCACCGCGCCGGTGACCTCGAGGATGCGGTCGCTCAGGGTGGTCTTGCCGTGGTCGATGTGCGCGATGACGCTCAGCGAGCGGATCTTGGAGCGGTCCATGGGGCCTTCGAGTGCGAGGTGGGCCGGACGACGCTACCAAGCCGCCGATTCCACCCGACAGCCCGGATCCGTCGAGCGGACCAGCGCGGGCCACGGCCAGGCTGGCTCAGCGCAAGACCCCGACGGCCAGCACGATCGTGAGCACCGTGCCCACCGAACTCAACACATAGGTGCGCGTGAGCCCGGCGATCTCCTGCTTCACGTCGACCCGGAGGTACGACATCTCGCCACGGAGCTCGCTCCGGAGCTCGGACATCTCAACGCGCAGGTCGGCCTGCGCCTGGGCCAGATCGACCCGGAGCAGGGCCAGGTCTGCCTTGGTGGCGAGCTGATCGGGATCGGGGGGCAGCAGGTCCATGAGCGTGGTGGCCACGTCCTCCCCCAAGCCGTCCGGGAGTGGTCGAAGAGGGCGAGTCGGCGAGATTCGGTGACGGACATGTTCGTTCGTTCGGGAGCTGGCTGGCAAGGGCCGGCTGGACGGCGAAGGGGTGGTGAGCAGCGAGCGTACCGAGCGGGTGTGACAAGCAGGGGTGCTGGTCGCTAACGTTGCCGAGCTTTCTAACGACCCTGCATGGAGCACCACGAGCCGTGGCCAACATCAAGAGCCAGATCAAGCGGAACCGCCAGAACGAGAAGCGCCGCGTCGCCAACAAGGGCGTGCGCTCCGAGCTACGCACCCGCACCAAGGGCGCCGTCGCCGCCGCCGAGAGCGGGGCTGAGAACGCCGCCGACGCCGCCCGCGTCGCCATGAAGCGGATCGACAAGGCCGCCACCAAGGGCGTCATCCACAAGAACGCCGCGTCGCGTCGCAAGTCCCGCCTGGCCAAGCGCCTCGCGGCTGCCGCGTCGGCCGACTGACC